>CAZRVZ010000168.1:0-16869 GCA_964603655.1 uncultured Pseudobdellovibrionaceae bacterium
TGCCATCATGGACACGATTGCGTCTGGATAGATACGACTGGAAAAACTAGAATCATCACTAGCCCCGACACACTTGACTCAAATCGTTAAATGGCGCGCCCAAGCGTCCGCATATCGAACCTACTGCTCCTTTCATTTTGAGATCGAACTTTCTTGGATTATCAAATGCTTAACCTGGGACGGAACTTGTGTGTAAATTTGTTCCCGCCGTGTTCCCGCGGACCGGGAACATTGTTCCCGATTACGTAAAGCTACCGCCAATGGATCAGACCAACTCCGCCCAGTACAAATGCCAACCCCACAATCGCCGATAAAGGAACTGCCTCCTTAAAGAAAAACAATCCGACCAAAATAATGGCAACGGTGCTTGCAAAGGATGTTAGAGCAATCAACTCCGTAACATTCCACCCTCCCCGATAAGCAAGCAAATATCCTCCTTCAATACCGACACATAAATCTGCTGGAACTTTCTTGAAGTAGTTTTCGTCCGCGATCTCCCAGACCATTTTCCGACAGACTACCGTCCACTCGCGCGAACTTTTGCTTCGGGCATCGCTAAAATTTCAGCTTCTGCTTCCGCTGGAGGCACAGGCAAGCCATCTTCTAACAGACCCTGAATATGCATCTGGATGGCCTCATACATATTCTTTTCGACTTCTTTTTTGGTTTTTCCGGTGGCGACACAACCCGGTAAGTCAGGGCAGTACGCGGCGAGGTTTTTCTTTCCCTTCTCAATCACAATCAGAAAGCGATACATTTTCATTTCTATTTCCTTGTCTCTTTTAGCCCTGACTGCTTCATTACGCTGTTCAAAGTTCCTGGTGGCATATCATCGGATGGTTTCCCTGCGATGGTAACACGTCCCGGTTTTCGCGGGTGCTTGTACTGGCGGTGACTTCCTTGCGTAATAACGAGAACCCATCCATCTCCCTCAATCATTTTGATCACATCCCGGACTTTCATCCCCGTTGCTTCTCAACAAACTTTCTTTTTAGGTTCGATGTCCGCTCTGCCTTGGCGAAAGCCATCGAACCTATAAAACCCGCTACAGTATTGGCTCTTCAGCCTTTTCAAGTTAATGGCGCGCCAGGCAGGGGTCGAACCTGCGACCCTCAGATTCGTAGTCTGATACTCTATCCAACTGAGCTACTGGCGCACTATTAACTTACCGCTACGGCCTTACCGTTATGAGGTTACGGTTTTAGTAGTCTTTAGGCCTTGTGTCCATTTGAAAAGTCATCGAGTTCTCAGGGCTTACTCTGATTTATGGAATCGCCACGGAGGAGGGTCTCCAGAAAGCCGGAGCCGAAGGCCTGGGCCGGTGTGAGGTAGCCGCTCGTGTCACCGCTCAGCTCGCTTTTCAGCACGCGAAGCGAGGCTGCTAGAGAAGCCTCGGCGGTAAATCGATAACCCTCGGGAACCTGCAAAGTTTTTTCCTTGGAGCCGGAAGGACCGGAGACTCGACCCCATACGTCCACGATCGAGTGCTCCTGCTCAAATTGCGTCGGGCCGCGAACAAATTTCTCCGCGGCGGCCTTCAGGATTTTCTGCACCGGTTTTAGTCCGAACCAGGAACGCATTGGATGGATGAGCCTGGCTAGGGTCACAAATCCGGGCGGATGGGCGGAGTAGACGACGATATTAGGAATTTTAGTGCTGACGTAGGCCGTCGCCAAGTCGCCCCAGGGAATGGCCGCGCAATCGGCCTCACCCGACTGAAACTTTACGAGACGGGTCTTGTGAAACATCGGTACGGACAGGAGCTCTCCATTTACGCGCTCTTTCCCGCCGGCGGGGAGGTTTTCAATCATGGTCTTGACAGTTCCACGGCTTGCGCTCGAATGGGCCCAGAAAGCAAGCTCCAGCGCAGTCGCATCGGGCATCGCCTCTTTGAGTGAAAGCGCCAAGCAATCGGTGGGAACCACATCGAACCCCACGCCGGGCAGGATGACGACACCGGCTTCACGCGCGCGTTGGGATAACGATATGGCCGTCTCGAATACGGAAATCTCGCCGGTGATATCGAGATAATGAAGGTGCTGCGAAAGGCAGGCATCCATCCACGCGGGCGCGGTTCGGCTAAAAGGCCCGGCGCAATTTAAGACAGCTTTTATGTTCTGAAGTCGGGGAATGGAATTTAAGTCAAACGCCAGCCACTTGAGGCCAAGCTCTTCGGCGAGTGGTCGCACGGAATTCTCGCTCCGACCGGCCAATACCGGCGAATGATTCAGTTTTTTGGCAAGTCGGGCCACCAGTTTTCCCGTAAAGCCATTCGCGCCGTAAATGAGCAGGTGCATGGAATTTCAAACTCTACCATCTCGGCCTCAGTTAAAGAATTATTGCAACGTGTCATATTGATTGCTAGCGTCCTTTCCATTGGGGGGGAGCTTGGGGGCTTTACACCGATCGTTTTTCGATCTGTCTTTTTTTCTATCGTTTTTAATTGGCGCGGTTCAGGGAGCGGGCTCTGAGGCACTGCCTCGGCCGTCTGAGTGTGCAGAGGCGCTCCTGCACCGCGAGCTCATTCGGAATTCGCACCGAATTCGGGCCACGCCAGTCTTGGGAATTCCGGCCGTCGTGAAAGGTTCCGATGAAAGAATCTTTCAGAGTCCGCGGCAGAGTCCGCGGCAGAGCCCAAGGGAATTACAAGCCCCGGTAATCGACCTGTTCAGCTATGACACCATCATCGTGGGGGGAGGTCTTGCCGGGTTAACGGCGGCAAATTACCTGACGGACCAAAATCGGCGCGTGCTGGTGCTGGATAAGGAGCAGGGTTTTGGGGGATTAGCGGCCGGAGGATCGCGCGGTGGCGTTGAATATGCCCGGGGGGCGGCCTATTTTTCCCCGCCGAATGATGAAACACTCGAGATTTTCAATCATGTCGGCTTGAGTGACTACGAAACTCGGTTTCACATTCGAGAGCCCATCGATAGCTACCTATGGAACGGCAGACTTTATACCAACCTGTGGGAAGAGCCCACGCTCAGTACATTGCCCACCAGCTTTGCGCTTTTTAAATATGTTCTAGAGGAGATGGACGATGAGATTGCGGACCAGCCAATGGAGGATTCGGGTCTGCTCGACTGGGACGTCATGACCGCTGCCGAGTGGATTCGGACATTTCCAGAACTTTTGTCCAGGCTCGAGGCGCCGGACTCGATCGCTCTTTGGAATCGATTTCAAAACGATTCGCGTTTGGACAAAGACGACCCCATGAAGGACGTAATTCAGTTTTTGGATCTCTATTCCAGGTCGGCGCTCGGTCGAGAGACGAATGAGATCTCAGCGACGGCCTTCGCCAATTTTTATATTTCGGAACTGACCCCTCGTTTTACCGGCACGCGGGGAAGCGGTGACATCGCGGACCAGCTCAAGAAACGGCTGGACGAGCGGCCAAATCTGGCGACTCTGAAAAACTTGGCTCTCGTTTCCGGAATTGATTCGAGCGCCGCCGGCGTGACTGTGACCTATATACAGGAAGGTGTGGTCTACCAATCGAGGGCGAAAACCCTCGTGTTTTCAGCGCAACTGGGCATGGCTCCGAAGCTCATTAAAAATTTTGCAACCCTGGCGCCGGAGCAAAATAAAATCCTTGGTACTATCGAGTACGCCCATTACCTGGTCCACAACGTTTTTTTGGAAGGGCACCCGTGGCGGGATACCTATGACCTGTGGATTCGACGAGAAGACTACACATCTCAAGATCCGACCGATGCGATTTTAGGACTTTGGCAAAACAAAACCATCGACGGTTATGAGGGAATGAGGGATTTCACAAGAGATCCCGATCAGCCTTTCAGTATACTGAGCATTTACCAGCCGTTGCCCAAAAACGCGAACGGAACCGGTCTTTCTGACGAACAGATGCTGGCCTTCGCGGAAAAGGCCTTCGAGCGGGTGCGCACGACTCTGGAGCCGTACACTCAAAAAACATGGGGTACGATCCTTAAGCCATTGATGATTGAGATCAACCGATGGCCGAATTCCATCCATGTCGTGAAACCGGGTTGGCTTGAAAATGCCACAATACTGAAACGCCCGATTAACGGGAATATTTTTCTGGCCAACAATAACATGGGGGTTCCCTCGGTCGAGGAGGCCCTCTACCGAGGCCGTGAGGCGGCCTATGGAATTTTAAAACTGCAGACGCCTGAGAAACCCAAAGTTCAAGCTGAAGGGTTGCTTGAGGCGGAGCGCGGTCGATTTAGACGCGGTAAGGGCGACATCTATCCTAAAAATAACCTGAAACTGCGCGAATCCGGCCTATGAATGAATCGACACACCTTGGGGCGAGGCCGAACATTTTAAAACGCGAATACCCTTTTTTTCGCACGCATCGGCGAGTTCTTTGCGACCCGAGGATTCGCTCATCACCAGAATGGAACCTCCGGCTGCCGCGCCACAAACTTTAGCGCCCCAAATATTCTGACCCTGCAAGAACCCGATGATCTCATCGAGCCTGGGGGTGTTGACTCGAAAAAGCTCGCGCCGAATGCGCCATTCGGCATTTAAAAGTTTCCCCAATGCCTTGTAGTCTCGGCGAACCAGTCTCAATTCCCTGTCGACGGAGAACGCCACCTCGTTGATTCCGCTTAAGCCTCGCAAAATATCCTTATCCCCTTCGAGTGCTCGCCTGTAGATCTCCCAGTTTGAAAATCCGCTTTGGTGCATCTGTCCCGAAAATAGAACTGAAAAAACGGCATCCAATTCACTCGTCGCATCGTCGGCGTAGGTGCTACGCTCGATGCGCCCGAGGCTGGACGTAAAACAGGAGAGGCCACCAAAGAGTGACGCCAGATAGTCCTGGGTACCCGTTGCCGTTTGCAAAAACCTCGCCTCGACGTCTCGTACCCAAGGGAGCATATCCCACTGCCAGCCCTGTTCGGAAAATCCTCCGAGGAGACGGGTGAACCCTCGCACCAGAGCCACGCAAAGCGCCGACGATCCGCCGAGGCCGCTTCCCATCGGGACATCCGATTGCAGATGAACCCGGATGGATTTTTGAGGGTGCGTCGCAAAGGTGCGCAATATTTCGGAACTGACAAATGCGGGGAACTGCAACTCCGGCCGAAAGAGCGGCAGCTTTTCCCGGTCAAACGGAGCCTTAAGCTCAGCACTCACCGTCCCCGATTTCAGGTGCAGTTCAAAATCCCGGCTGTCCCGCGCCTCGAAGGTTACTGTCTGAAAAAGGTTGATCGCTAAATTTACAGTCTTTACCGAATCATTCTGTAAGCAGTACAGCGGCCAAATGTCCCCAGTCCCGCCTGCAAGATCCACTCTCGTCGGCGCCTGGACTTTGAAAAGCTCAGTCATGAAAAATCCCCCATGTTTCTATTCCAGTTCGACCACCTGCTCGTTTGGACGAACGTAACCAAGCACCCGCCTTATCACTCGCTCCTGCTCATCGGAGGAATTTTGAAGGAGATAATTCTTGCGCTCTAGGTCGCGCTTTTGTCCCTCGACCTCCTGAATCCTTGCCTTCAACTCGTCATTCTTTCGTCCCATGATCCGCCAATCGCGAAGACCGCGTTTGGAAAAAATACCCACGCCGACCAGACCGAATAAAATGGCGAGTAGCGGAATGCGTAAGATTTTCAGGCGTTCGTCGTGTGACACGTCACCAGGATACACCGAACTCAGATCTGGTGCACTTTGATCGTATTGGTAGAGCCGTGCGCCAGCCGCGGAAGCCCCGCCGTAATCACCACCCGATCGCCTGTGTTGCAAAGGCCAAACGCCAGGAGACGCTGGCCCACGGCCTCAAAAACCGCCGTCTGGGAAATGAGGCTCTCCATGTCTTCCATATAAATTCCCCGAACTCCCCACTTGAGCGACAGTTGGCGATAGGTATCCTGACTTCCCGTAATCGCGATGACCCTATTCTTGGGGCGGCACTTCGATACGAGCATGGCGGAAATTCCGGACTGCGAGACCACGACAATGGCCTGAGCCTTGAGAACTGCTGCAAGCCGCGCCGCGCTTTGCAGAAGCGCAATCGCCAATTGGCCCTGCGGGGGAAGCTCCCATTCATTGTAAAGAATCGACGATCCCTGACCGAGAATATCGGATTCCATTTCCGTAATAATCTTTGCCATCATGCGCACGCTCTCGATGGGGTATTTCCCAACGGTGGTCTCATTGGACAACATCAAGGCATCGGTCCCGTCGACAATCGCATTGGCGACGTCCGAGGCCTCGGCTCGTGTCGGGCGTGGATTTTCCACCATCGACATCAGCATCTGCGTCGCGATAATGACCGTTTTGCCCCGCAGGTTGCTTTTTCGCACAATGCGTTTCTGGAGCACCGGAACCCGCTCGTTACCCACCTCGACCGCCAGGTCTCCGCGAGCCACGAGCACACCGTCCGAGGCATCGATAATATCCTCGAGATTGGTGATCGCATCGCGCTTTTCTATTTTAGCCAGCACGGCGATGCGCTGGCCTCTCGTCTCGATGAACCGTTTCAGGTGCCTAATCTCCTGTGACGAGCGCACGAACGACAGGGCGATAAAATCCACCTTTTTATCGAGACAAAAGAGGATGTCTTCATAATCTTTTTCGGTGATCGACTTAACCGAAAAAGCTGCCTCAGGAACGTTGATTCCCTTATTGTCTTTGAGGATTCCACCGCTTTCGACCCGGCATTTGAGATAGGGCGGGGCCTTTTCCACCGCCAATAAGGCCATCAGGCCATCGTCCAGCAAAATAGAGCTCCCTACCGGCACGTCTTTGACAAAATCCCGATAGGGCGTGGACAAAACGATGTGCGAGTCTTTCTGGCCACCCACGACCGCCTCGGATGTGATCCACACCTCGGCTCCGGCCTTGAGTTCTATGGCACCGCCTGCGATTTTTCCCACTCGAAACTTCGGTCCCTGGATGTCTCCCATGATCCCGATGGGCCGGCCAAGCTCTGCCTCGATATTTCTCAAATCATCGATGATTCGGGTGAAAATCTCGTGAGTACCATGGGAAAAATTGATCCGCGCGACGTCCATGCCGGCCTGGGCCAGCGCCAAAAGTTGTGATCGGGTTTGGGTTACGGGCCCGATAGTGCAGATGATTCGCGTTCGCCGTTCCACTGACGTTAAATGATAATGGGGGCGTCTGGGATTGTCAGGTCTATTTCATGCGGGCTAGCGCTGAAATACGAGCGCCGCAAAACGCACGTCCCGAATGGCCGATACATTCAGCAGTCGATTGATACGCTCGATCAAAATTTCCTTGAAATAGAGTTTTCCAGCCGTCGTTTTGAGATGGTAATAGTCCTGATCGCGAGTCGCCTCCAGAATGGTGTGCCGGATCGGGCCAAGGTTACGATTTACCTCTTTCGAATCGGCGTCCTCGAAAAGCTGGAGCTCGAGCTTTAACCCCAACGAAAAGAGTTTTTCCGGCTCGCGGCCACTCAAAAGATTTACAATCATCTCATCGATTCCAACGACCGTGGGATCGGGAGCCAAACCCGCTTTCGCGCTGTCAGCGCTCGCCGTTGGCGCCCCATGTTTCGCCGACGGGTTCGCCGGAGCGTTCGCCGAAGCGTTGGCCGTCGAGTGCACCGTCGAGTGCAAAAGACTGGGAAGAGCCTTCAACTCGGACTCGCCGAGCGTCCAGAAATAGAAGGTCAGCGCCAACATCGCGACCGCGCCAATCAACGTTAAAGACCTAATCCATTTCACCCTGCTCTCCTTTCTTTCTTAAAAAATTATACACCGAAAATGATGCGACGCACCAAACTGTGGTGATATCAAAAAAGTTTTAGCCTTGTGAAATCCAATTGATGCTAAAATGAATAATCATTTCAATTGTTTCTAAAATGACACCTTCAGTCCTTACCACCATACTCTTCACAATATGCGTGGCGCTCGCGGAGACTCCCAAAGCTGAGAGCTCCTCGAAATCGGGTGACAGGCAAGCCCCTATCACCGTGAGCGAGACCGTAGAGGGTGAGACCGAGGTCTGGGGGATGGAGACAGAGACCCGGTGGCGCCAGATTTTCCCGAGTAATTGGGGACAGGCTGGTATTTTTCGGGTTCGCTCCGCCGAAAGCCTTCCGCCGCAAACACTGACCTTCGGCATTGGGGGGGAGTTCTACAGCATTTCAAACGGTCCTGATCTGAGTGTCGGGAACACTGCGGCCAAAACCATTTCCGAGCACCTCTTTGCGGGATATGCGTTTACGGATCGCTTCACGTTCGGAATGGTTCGGCGAAATTCGTCGACCACGTTCGGCAGCCCGCAACAGCTCATCAGCTCTTTGGGTGATATTAATTTTTCGGGACAGTATTCGATTCCCCTCACTCGCCTTGCGGCCATCGCGCCGGTAGTCAACGTGCTCGTCGCATCCAATTTCAATCAGCTCGAGCCCAGCGGGAATACAGTCAGCGCCGGAATCGGGGGTGCCTTTTCCATACTGCTCAGTGATGCCGTCGGAATTCCGCTTTCGGCACACGCCAATGTCGGCATTCACATGCCGCAGATTCGCGACAGTGCGTTGACAGCCCTGGCGCCGGAAATCTACTTTAATTTCAGCCGCTACACCACTGTCACCACCGCATTGGGCGCCGAGCTGCAGCTGGGCGACGTCATACCGTTCATCGAGTTTCACCAGGCGGCGCAGCTCTCAAGCCCACTGGGAATTGGTGAGGCTCCTTCTCGCGTCAGTGTCGGGAGTCGGTTTACGCCGTTGGGGAACAAGAGCCTGGCCGTGCTTTTGGGCGCCGATATTGGCATTGGGCGAGGACTTGCGGCAGGCGTACCGTACACGCCGGGATTTCAAATTCTGGGACAGTTGAGTTACACGGTGGGTTTGGGCCAGACCGAGCGCAAGCACTACCATTCCACCCAGGACGTGCGCGTGGTCGATCGCAAATACGTGTTCGGAAAAAATATCAACTTCAAGGTCAACAGCGCCGAACTGGAGTCTTCGAGTTTCGAGATGCTCGATCAGATAGGCCAGATCACGCGCAAAAATAATATCAAAAAACTTTTGGTCGTCGGCCACACCGACTCCACCCATAACGACGATTACAACGTGAAGCTTTCACAAGACCGCGCCATCTCGGTCAAGGCATATCTGGCCAAGCAGGGTGTCGCCGAGGAGGTCCTCATGGCGCAGGGGTATGGAAAACGGCGTCCCAAGGCCAGTAATCTATCCGAAGAGGGGCGTGCGCAAAACCGACGGGTCGAATTTATCATCGTGGAATAGCGTGGCGTTGAGTTGCTACTTTTTCTCGGTTCGAGCGGTGGGGGCGCACAGGGTGATCGGATTTAATATTTCGCTTAATTGTTTGTCGGACATCTTCAGATTGATACGCAGTATCTCTCGAATCGGCTTGGCCTCTGTATGAGCCATCTGGGCGATCTCTGCAGCCCTGTCGTAGCCCAACGTTGGCACCAGGGCGGTAACTATCATCATGTTTTTTTCGAAGTCGCCGCTTATCTTTTCCCGATTGGCTGTGATGCCGGCCACACAGCGCTTATCAAATGCGGCCGTGGCCTGAGCCAGCCACTGAATGCCCCTTAAGAGATCAAACCCGATGACGGGCATCATGGCATTGAGTTCGAGTTGGCCCATCGCAGCAGCCCAGGTGACGGTGGCATCGAACCCTATGACTTGGGCGCAGACCTGAAGCAGTGACTCGATCATGACGGGATTTACCTTACCGGGCATGATGGAACTTCCGGGTTGAACGGTCGGGAGCGATAATTCGCCGAGCCCACACCGGGGACCGCTTGCTAGAAGGCGCAAGTCGCCCCCGATTTTAATCATTGAAACCGCGACAGTTTTAAGGACTCCTGAAAGCTCGACGCAGGCATCGCGGGCCGACTGCGCCTCGAAGTGGTTTGTGGCCTCCGTAAAGTCGGTGGCGTATATCTTTCTCAAGCTCCGACTCACATATAATCCAAACATGGCGCCGGAATTTAATCCCGTGCCCACGGCGGTTCCCCCAATCGCAAGCTCAAAGAGGTTTTTTCGAACACTCTCGAGTCGTTCCAAGCTCTTTTGGACTTGAGCCTTATATCCCGAAAACTCCTGGCCCAGGAACATGGGAGCGGCATCTTGAAGGTGGGTCCGTCCCACCTTAAGAATGTCTTTAAACTCTTTGGCTTTCCCGTCCAGCGTCAAGAGGAGAGCACCCAATGCCGGTCGCAACTGCTTTTCGATGGCCACCGAAAGCGCGATGTGAATTGCCGATGGGAATACATCGTTGGACGATTGGCCGAGATTGACGTGGTCGTTCGGGTGAACCGGCGTCTTGGATCCAAGCCCTGACCCTGCGGCCAGATTGGCGACATTGGCTATCACCTCGTTGACGTTCATATTGGTGCTGGTACCGGAGCCGGTTTGAAAAATATCAATGACTAGATGCTCATCACACTTCCCGTCCGCCACCGCCCGACTCGCCGCCACGATGAGTTGTGAACGCTTGGCGTCGAGAAGACCGAGATCACAATTCGCTTCGGCCGCCGCCAGCTTGATTTCAGCAATGGCGTGTGCGATTTCGAGCGGACACACCAAACCACTAACCGTAAAATTCTCAAGCGCCCGCGCCGTTGAGGCTCCGTAGAGCGCATGGGCTGGAACCTGCATTTCACCCTGGGAGTCGGTTTCGGTTCGAAACTTGGGTGCGACTCCGGGAGACACCGTGGCCTTCACAGTCACGTCATCGGATGAAATGAGAAAAAAACTGAGTGGCGTGCCTACGAATCAATACGCGCGCGCACACCGCTGTTTCTCAATGGTTTTTCAGCTGGAAAGGTAGCGGGTATTTAAAAAAGACTAAAGTCCATGACGCGATGAGCCGATGGGTTGGATGTCACTGTTAAGATCTTAATGCGAGGTATCTTTTATGAAGCTTTTGATTTGGCTACTCGTTCTTCCGATTGTGGCACTGGCTAAGCCATCCCAAGTGGCATCGTCCGCCAAGGAATCCAAGCAGGCCAAGGACGAAATCGTTCGCCTTGTGGACGATGAGTTCAGTAAAGAAACCACGAGTGTACGCACTGAGTGGGAGCAGTTGGCGAAAAAGCTGGCCGAAATCAACGGTCGCCGGGAAAAGGCCGTGGAAGAAAGCCGGGCACGGGGTCAGTGGGAAGCCCAGGGCGCCGAGCTCATGCAAAAGTTTCAGACCGTCGTCAATTCGCGCTACCACGGAAAGACCGGCGAATTCGAGGGGGGACGTGAGCTGAGCCAGCACGATCTCGACAACATCAATAAGGTTTTTAATCGCTATCTTTCGTCCACACCGCTGAAAGGACGTGTGAGCACGGGCGAGGCGGTTCGCTTTCTCGACTGGGGCGCGAAACGTCTGAACACCCTGTCTAATAGCCATAACGAGCCAAGCGAGGCGAATAACTCCGAACTCGAAATCCTGGCATATCAGAATAAAACCGCGGCGGGCGAACAGGCCCGGTTGGTCGAGATTGGAAAAATGGTTGGACTCGACTTCAATGAATCGGCGGCAACGGCACCTAAACGCCAGACCGCAAAGATTCCGAAAATCACCGAGGCCGCGGAGACCTATGTTCCAGCCGCGAAACCGGTGGGCTCTTTCTTGCCGCCTCCAACTGAAGCCGCATCTGTCGCCGCCGAGGATTCGGAGGAAGAGGCGCCACCCGTACGGAAACCGGCATCCAAGAAAAAGAAGGGGAGTTCGTTACTGCCCGATTTTTAGTCGACCCAAAAACTGCACGACAAAAAAGGGCAACCCGCGAGGGTCGCCCTTTTCATTTTTGTTCGCTTTAAATAATTTCTTAATGAACGAACCGGGTCTCAACTCTCAGAGGGTTGAGTATCTGGATCGGGGTACTATTAGCATTGGCGAGTGCGGTCGTCTCGAACTCCAAGGTCTTGGGATGTGAAACGACTTCACACAGGTCGGGCTTCGTACGAATGATAGAAAGTGTCTGTCGATTCGAACTCGGACGACCAACCACCAGCTTAAAGTCCTCAACGCGGGTGCATCCCGTGCTCAATACCTCGACCTCGAGTCGGCTGTGTATCTTTCGCGCGGGCCCGGGACCGGGCATCAGGTTTCCCGTCTGGCGAACACTGAGCACTGTCAGCTCTTCATATCGGCGAGTTTCGACTAAGTCGGCACTCGCAATGGCCGCCACGGCCGCATTTACCACCAAAAAAGCATTCACTAATCGTTTCATTTTTATCTCCTTAAAATTGGGGTCCCAAGAGACCCGATGATTCTCGGCAATGCACTGCATCTCTCATGCCAAACGGATTAGCCGTCAAGCGGACACATTCCACGCGATTTTCCTGGTGACAGAATGGGACCGAGGTTCCAATTGGGTGAAGCTGGGGTGTTTGCGTTTAGCTACCGGCGTCGGTAACATTCGCCCCTATGTTCAAAGGCATCGATTTTTATAGTGATACCGTTACGCAGCCGAATTCGGCCATGAGGAAGGCCATGGCCGAGGCCGAGGTCGGCGACGAGCAAAAGGGTGAGGACCCCACCACGCGTCGCCTGGAGGAGCGGGTCTCCGAACTTTTAGGCCATAGCGCGGCTATGTTTTTTCCATCAGCAACGATGGCCAACGAGGTTGCGCTTCGACTTCTCTGTGAACCGGGCGACGAGGTGATCGCCGCCGAGATGGCACACGTATTCGGAGCCGAGGGCGGCGGACCGGCTATTCACGCAGGTGTCATGTGCCGGCCTATTTATAATGATACGGGCATATTTTCTGGCAAAGATATTGCGAGTCTCTATCGATTTTCGACCGGCCCTCACTACCCCCGCACACGACTCGTGGTGGTTGAGAACACGAGCAACATGGCTGGCGGCATTGCCTGGGCGACGCACGAATTGGATGATGTATTGCAAGCCGCGGGCGAGCTCAAGCTCAAAACTCATTTAGACGGGGCGAGGCTTTTTAACGCTGCCTTTGCTGTGCAAGCCACTCCTAAACGCCTGGCGGAAGGTTTCGATACGGTGACCCTGTGCCTGTCCAAGGGACTGGGCTGTCCCATTGGAGCCCTTCTCGCGTTCGACGCGCAGCTTGAAGAACGTGTTCGTCGCCTCAAGCAGGTAATGGGCGGTGCGCTCAGGCAGAGTGGCATACTTGCCGCTGCTGGGCTTTACGCACTCGATAATCACATCGAGCGCTTGGGCGAAGACCATGCCAACGCTCGGCGACTGGCCGAAGGGCTGGGGCAGATTGCTGGAATTACCGTCGAAAAGAAACCCAGCCCCACCAACATGGTATTCTTTTCCTGGCACGGAACCATTTCGTCCGATGAGTGGCACTCACGTGTGAAGGCGAATCACATCCGCTTTTCCTTTGCCGGCAAAGATCGTTTTCGGGCTGTCACTCACCGCGATATCAGTCGGGAAATGGTGGAGCAAACCCTAAAAACCCTCAATAACCTTTCTGTATAAAGATGCGGAGTTCGCGATGAACGAAATGATTGAAAAATTAAAGACGAAAGCCAAAGGCCAGTTATCGCTCGTCTACCTGCTCATTGCACTCTTTGCGCTTCGCTGGACAGTCGTCGAGCCCTACGTCGTTCCCACCGGATCCATGGAACCCACGCTGAAAACTGGTGACAGACTCTATGCCTCAAAGTGTTCTTACGACGTTAGGTTCCCATTTACCGAATGGGTACTCTTTCGCACGGGTGAGGTAAAACGCGGTGACATCGTTCTCTTTCGGGCTCCGCGTGATCCTCGAATCACCTATGTTAAACGGGCGGTTGCGATTCCGGGCGACACGGTGGAATTTCGCAACGGGGAATTCTGGGTGAATGGGGAGATGGTAGCCAGAAATGAGGCGCCCAACCGAGGTGTGATGTCCGATATCAATGATGAAAAAGAAAAATCGCTCTACATCGAAAACCTGACCGGGGTAAATCACTATATGATTTTGGATCGGCGATTCGATGGCCACTTCATGCGTAGCCTCGAGCCCATCCGGGTACCCGAGGGGCATTTATTTGCCGTGGGCGACAACCGCGACAACAGCAACGACAGTCGTTTTTGGGGATTCGTGCCTCTTGAAAATCTGAAGGGCAAGGCCATCTTTATCTGGTTCTCCGGCTGGGATGAGCTTTTGCCCATCGACTATCCGGATACACCGCTTATCGGTAAGGTCTTCTACTTCATCTTCGATATCTTCCGATTCATTGCGCACCTTCCGGGTGAACACGCCTGGATTCGCTGGGAGCGCATTGGGACGAAGCTTCGCTGAGTTGGGTTATGTTGAGTTGCGTTCAGCGGTCGATTCACCACCGTGTGATGCCATGCTATACTGACAAAATGTCGGAGAAGAAAAACCCCAATCCCGAGGTCGATAAAACTGAGGTCGCTGACAGTGATACGTTAAAAATTCGGTTGGAGGAAGCAAAGTCCTCTGCCCCGGCGCTCGTGGTCATTTCCGGAAAACCCTTGGGAAAATCCTTTTTTATTACTCGTGACGCAATGATCTTAGGGCGCGATTTAGAGGCTGACATTCCCATCGCAGAGACCGCCATTTCTCGAAAGCACACTGAATTCAAGGTTACCGATGACGGCATTGTCGTCGTCGATTTGGGCTCCACCAATGGTACGTACGTCAATGACGTGAAGATCTCGAAAAAGGTTCTCCAGGACGGCGACCTCATTCGAACCGGAAACACGATCTTGAAGTTTCTCAAAGAGGGAAAAATTGAGAATATCCATTACAACAAGATGTACGATCTAGCCACTCGTGACGACCTCACGCAGTCGCTCAATAAAAAGGCAATTCTGGATTTAATCTCGGAGGAGTATTCACGATCGCTCGCGCGCGAATTATCACTGTGCCTGATCCTTTTCGACCTGGATCACTTTAAGCAAACAAACGACAAATTCGGGCATCTGGCTGGCGATTATGTCCTGCGCGAAACATGTGCGCTCATCAAGAGTAAAATGATCCGCAGTCAGGATGTACTGGGTCGCTACGGCGGAGAGGAATTCGCCCTGCTCCTGCGCGAAACTCCGTTGCGCATTGCCGTCGAGGTTGCTGAGCGGATTCGATCCACAATTGAAAAACACCACTTTAATTATGACGAACAATGCATTCCCGTTACCGTTAGCATGGGCGTCGCGTGTCTGGACTCGACCGTCAAAAGCCCTGACGCGTTCATCGCGCTAGCCGATAAGGCTCTCTACGACGCCAAGAATTCCGGCCGCAACCGCGTCTGCGTTCGTTAGTAAAGAAGCCGTTTAAAGAAATTCGCGAATCTGCCGATAGGTCTTAAGTAATCTCAGCCGCAACCCCCAAAAAGTTATTCGCTCGAGGAGGCGCCGTGTTAACGTCGGTCCGCGCGTCAAAGGCTACTCTCACTTCACCCGTAAATACGATCGATATCGGCTCGTGCAAGCTTGATGCGGTGAAGACGATGGAGGTGCTGCTACGGTATTGGCCCCTATCTCATTCGGTTCGGGAACTAGTCCGCATGCGTGCTATCGCTGAGTGGGGTTCCATGGAACTTCCACTTCTGGATGTCGGCTGCGGCAATGGTCTTTTTTGGGAGGCAATCGTTAACGGAATCGGTGAAGGTGCCGATCTTTCCGGAATACTTGGCGTCGATCTGGATCCCACTGAGATTTCGGTCGCCTCCGCGCGGCTGAGTACCCACGGAGCGAATCTCCACGTCGCTGATATCACTGCCACTGCGGATTTGCCGGAACTATTTCGGATGCACCGCCAATTTCGCACCGTGTTCGCCAACTGTTCTCTGGAGCACGTTCCCAAACTCGACACTGCGCTAAAAAATATTCGCTCGTTTTTGCACCCGGAAGGCCGATTCATTCTGGCTGTTCCCGCCCCACGCTGGACGGATACGCTTTCGGTGAAGCGCACTTTGCGCAGGTTTAGCCCGCGGCTCGCTGGCAGTTTTGCCGGGGCGCTTGACGGCTTTTTTCAGCATCATCATCTCTACCCCAGCTATGTTTGGAGAAATCTCCTCGAGGGCTGCGGATTCACCGATGTCGAGATGATCGGTATTGGCAACCAGACGAGCAACCGACTGTATGAGACATGGTTGCCGTCGGCGTTGACCGGATTCATCTCTCGCTGCTTCCTGGGGCGTTATCCGAAATATATGAGCTGGTTGAAAATGGCGTATTTCTCCAAGCAGACCCGTTTTATTGAAGAGGTACATTCCGGTCAGTCGTTCACTTACGACTTAGAATCCCCTTATATCGAGGAGTTCGCCATCAGCTGCCGGCCAGCTTTGGTAGCACCCAAGTGGCCGGAACGCGCGCAATAAAAGCCCTGACGCAGGGGATGATGGCGCGAGCACAGCGCATCTAACGCAAATCATTTCTGAGGCGCAGATTCACCTAAACTTTTTTTGAATTTTTCCGATAAGGTGAGTGAGTTCTCCTCTCCAAAAGACATCCGAAAAAATGAAACTAGCCCCACAACAGACTGCTGAATTTGCCAAAGAAGTCATCAATGTCTCCATAGTCATTCCGGTCTACCAAGGGGAAAAGACTTTGCCGGCCCTACTTTCTGAATGCGAGCCGTTGACGCGAGCACAAAGGACGGGTTCAGATCATTGGTTTCGCGTCCGAGAAATTATCTTGGTCAACGATGGCGCGATAGATGAGTCGCAGGGGGTCATTGATAAGTTGGCCAAGCAATACCCTTTTGTGCAGCCCATTTGTTTGTCACGCAATTTTGGTCAGCACGCGGCGATTTTGGCTGGTTTTGCCTCGACGACCTCGGAATGGGTTGTCACCTTAGACGAAGATGGCCAGCACAATCCACAAGATATCGAAAGACTTTTAGACACCGCATTGAATAATCATTCACAGCTCACCTACGCTGACCCTCAAACGGGCTTACAACATAGTTGGGTTCGAAATCAATTTAGCCGAATGGCGAAGCGAA
>CAZRVZ010000169.1:0-15070 GCA_964603655.1 uncultured Pseudobdellovibrionaceae bacterium
CCAACCCAGCTCCTTTTCACAACAGCCCTTGAAGGGCACGTAATTCCTCAGATAGACTAGGCGTCCAGTGCAGAACGGTAAGAAAATTGTGTGTGTGCTCCCCGCCTACAACGCGCAAAAAACGCTCGAGAAAACCCTCAGTGCGGTGACCCCCAATACCGTGGATTATTTTATTCTGGTTGATGATTGTTCATCGGACGAAACGGTGGTGACGGCCAGAAAACTCGCTGACCGATTTCCCATGCAAATCATTCGTCACGAACGGAATTTGGGCTATGGGGGCAATCAAAAAACGTGTTACCAGGCCGCGCTTGCCGCAGGCGCGGACATAGTCGTAATGCTGCATCCCGATTACCAGTACGAGCCCAAACTCCTGGGTACCCTCACCTCAATGGTTGCAAGCGATGTGTACGATGTCGTCCTGGGGTCTCGGATTTTGGGAAACAGCGCATTGTCTGGCGGCATGCCTCTTTACAAATATGTTTCTAATCGCTTTCTGACATTATTTGAAAACATCTGCATCGGTCAAAAGCTCTCCGAGTATCACACGGGCTACAGGGCGTTCTCACGCGCAGTTCTCGAACGGTTACGGCTGCAGTGCAATAGCGATAATTTTGTTTTCGATAACGAGATGCTCGTACAGTGTCACCTCGCAGGCTTCAGGATTGGTGAGGTATCGGTTCCGACGAAATATTTTGATGAGGCAAGTTCGATCCGGTTCACCGCGAGCATCGTTTACGGGGTGGGAGTACTGCGCTGCTCACTGGAAGGGTTATTTGCCCGACTTGGGCTCTTTAAACACCCCAGATTCCGGTGGCAGGCGGCGGCCCCCCAGCGATGAACCGTCGGACAGCCGTTGCCATCGCAGCAGCTTTTTTTGGAATTTGCGTGATATTCGACATGTGGGGCGACACGAACCCACGATCGCGCCTGGCACTTCTGGCGTCAATCCGAGAGGGTCAGGGGTTTAAGATTGATGGCTATGAGACATGGACTATCGATTGGGCCAGAACGCCCGACGGACACTATTATTCGAACAAGCCCCCCGGACCCACCTTCCTGGCGCTTCCAGCCTACGCTCTCATCGATCTCTGGATAACCCGAAACGCACGCGATCGAACATCCCGAGACGAAGCACGGTTGCTATGGTCGGAGCGAACCTCTCAAGCCTTGTCTCTGCTGCTTCAGATAATTCCATTTATCGCGCTCTTTTTTTGGGGGCTACGGCAGCTTCGCACCGCCGCCGTCTCCGAAAACGCCGAAAAATTTTTTGGCCTCGCATTTTTTTTCGGCACCACGATTACCCTGCTCATGAATACCTTTTTTGGACACGGCATCGCCGCGGTATTCGCGACGGCACTTCTCTTTTCGCTATTGGACCGGAGATGGTTTGTCGCTGGAACCTGTTTCGGGTGGGGAGTCCTTTCGGATTACGGATCGGCACTCCTTCTACCTGGAACGCTTTTTATATTGTTCCAATCCGATCCAAAACCGCTTACGCACCGTCTGGTTCGATTCGTGGGTGGTGGAGTACTCCCCGGGCTTTTATGGATAGCTTACCACCACACCTGTTTTGGGGGTCCCTTCTCAATTGCCAATCGTTTCCAAAACCCACTTTTTGTCGAAACATCCCAATCCACCGCGCTCTGGGGCATTTTCGGCCAATACCCAAGACCAGACGTAATTTTCCAATTACTCTTTGGCCCCAGCCGCGGCGTTCTTTTCACGCAGCCCTGGATTCTTATCGTCCTATTTTCATTACCGGCTTTGGTGCGTAATCGCGATCGGATGACTCGCTATACGGCGGCCTTTTGCGGCTCGGGCTTTCTGCTGCTTCTGGGAATGAACGCGAGCTTTTTGAACTGGCATTCCGGCGGCGGGCCGGGACCCCGATATCTCAGCGCCATTTTACCGGTATTTTCTTTGATCGGGAGCGTGCTTTGGCGATCACGCACGCAACTCCGACTCCCCCTGGCAACCTCATTGGGCGCCACCCTTCTCTTTGCATCGCTGGTGTTGGCCAGTCATCGCATCCAAAACCCCGAGTTCGGCGCCATCTGGCTATTTTTCGGTGAGCAGGTGTTTTTCACCGAGGCTCGAATGCCACTCATCCGGTTCGGTGCATTTTGGGCGCTGATGGCGGGACTGTTATTTCACCTGTATCGTAAACGAAATCGGTAACGTTACTGGAAAAAAGCAGGTCTTGTCATTGCACGCCTGATAACGAACTTTTCCATTAGCCAAAAGCCTTAACGGCTTCTTATTTCCAGTCACCGTAAACGGAACCCCTATCTCAATCTTTCCATCGTAAGTTGAGATATCGGTCGACGCCCCTTGGAGGCGGTAAGGTTTCCCCAAGGGATAGACGGGAACGCCCCAAGTGACTCCTGGGAGAGTTTCCAACATCAACGTAGTCGCAATTAAATTGGGTGCGCTGGTCGGATTTGCCTGAATGTGGATGTTTTTAGCGATATTTAACTTTAACTTGAAAATATTCTCGGATAGCGGACTGACAATCGGAGCCGCTGACGGCAACACACTCACGTAATCAATTTTTTTCGGGCCGGCAAAAGCCCCGGATGTGCCGACTAAAATTATTCCCCACAGAAATGTTCGACGCACCTTTGCCCCCTTCGATCTCCAGTTTAATGCGCCAGTCTTTCGCGTTCAATCCGCGTTCAACTAGACACGCTGTTAACTTTCGATTACGGTCGTCCCGATGCCGAGCTTTAGCGCTGATACACTGAAAATGGCCGTGCAAAATGGGCTACCCGAGTCGCTCGTTACCGTAGAGGATATGACCGGCACGAACGATCATTTTCAAATGACCGTCGTGTGTGATCTTTTTTTAAACAAAAGCCTCGTGGATAGACAACGAATGGTATTTAAAATCTTGGGAGACACAATTGGCGGCCCTGTCCATGCCCTCACGCTGAAAACGCTCACCACTACTGAGGCTTCCAATGCGGCTACCCGTTAGCCGCCATGCAACAGAACACTGACCCTGCCAGTTGTCCTTTAATTGCGGGTACATCTTTTCTGAAGCCAGGGGCAATGATAGAATAAAACTTATTCGTTAGTTGCATCCCATTTCCCTTTTTACAATTTGTAGTTTTCGTCGGCGAAGGAGACGTTAGCCATGAAAAAGAAAGATCTGGACCGTTTTTCCGCTCGGCTACTTGAAGACAAGGCTAAACTCCTAAACCACTCTAATCAAAACAAAATCGAGGACTTGACGCTTAGCACCGACGATCTCGCTGACGAAGTTGACCTCGCATCCAGTGAGCTGAATCAGAACGTCGCGCTTCGACTGCGCGATCGTGAACGTCTCCTAATTCAAAAAATAGAAGAGGCACTCGCAAAAATTGCTGAAGGCTCGTTTGGCATATGTGAAGGCTGCGAAGACCCCATCGAAATCAAACGGCTTGAAGCCCGCCCGGTCGCCACCCTCTGTATTCGCTGCAAAGAGGCCCAGGAAAAGGCTGAGAAGGTCTACGCCTAAGCGTCACCTATCTCGACGCGCCTAATCACCACCAATCCCTGCAGTCATTATTTTTAGACAACCCACCAACGCCCCATTCCACAAGTCGTTTCAGCCGCTTTTTATAAGTTTTTACATCGGGGTTAAGTTTTTTTCCCGCGTTTCCGATCAGTAGCTTGTAGCAAGTCTTTAAATAAGGACGGTTGAATGCCCACCGAGTTCGTCGAGAACGAGGAAATGGTTGTCCCGGAAGAACTTCCCCTTCTTCCGATTAGGGACGTTGTCGTGTACCCATACATGATATTGCCACTTTTTGTAGGGCGAGATGCATCGATTCGGGCAGTAAATGAATCGCTGGCAAAAGACCGCCTCATTTTTCTGGCCGCCCAGAAAGAAATTACCGATGAAAACCCGAACCCGGATACCATCTACACGATAGGCACCATCGCGATGATCATGCGCATGCGGAAGCTCCCCGATGGGCGTATCAAAATTTTGGTGCAGGGGCTCATGAAGGGCACCATTCAGGAGTTCATTCAGGAAAAGCCATTCTTCATCGCCAAGGTCAAACAGGTTCGCGAAAAACAGGCCGGGCGCCACCAGGTCGAGGTCGAGGCGCTAATGCGAACCGTGAAGGAACAGCTGGAAAAGGTAATCTCGCTCGGCCGAATGCTATCACCCGATATTCTCATGGTAGTCGATGACATTACCGATGCCGGTCGCCTGAGCGATCTCGTCGCTTCGAACCTCGGACTCAAGGTCAACGAGGCGCAGGATATCCTTGAAGTTATGGACCCGGTCGACCGCCTAAAGAAGGTCAATGAAATTTTGACGAAGGAACTGGAAATTCTCGCAATGCAGGCGAGAATTCGATCGCAGGCCCGCGATGAAATGACCAAAAGTCAGCGTGAGTATTTCTTGCGCGAGCAAATTCGGGCCATCAAGAATGAGCTAGGTGACACCGAGTCCAAGTCTGAGGAGATTCAGGAGCTCAGGGCCAAAATCGAGGCCGCTAAAATGCCCGACGAGACGCGAGAAGAAGCGATTAAGCAGGTAAGCCGTCTCGAGCGCATGCACCAGGATGCATCGGAAGCGACGATTGTGCGAACCTATCTCGATTGGCTCATTGACATACCCTGGAGCAAATCCACTGAAGATCGTCTCGACCTCAACGAGGCCAAGAAAATTCTGGACGAAGACCACTTCGGTCTCAAAAAGGTGAAAGAGAGAATTCTGGAATTCCTAGCGGTCCGTAAACTGAAAAGCAAAATGAAGGGCCCCATTCTTTGTTTCTTGGGCCCTCCGGGTGTTGGCAAAACTAGCCTAGGCAAGTCAATCGCCAGGGCCATGGGAAGAAAATTCGTACGAATATCGCTCGGGGGCATTCGAGACGAGGCCGATGTCCGCGGCCATCGAAGAACTTACGTTGGCGCAATGCCCGGCAGAATTATTCAGGGGCTCAAGCAGGCGGGCTCGAACAACCCCATATTCATGCTCGACGAAATTGACAAGCTCGGGGCCGATTTCAGGGGCGATCCGGCGGCGGCGCTACTCGAGGTACTGGACCCGGAACAAAACTTCGGGTTTAGAGACCACTACGTAAATTTACCGTTCGATCTGTCCAACGTCATGTTTGTCGCCACCGCCAACCTCATGGACACCGTACCCGCCGCTCTGAAGGATCGAATGGAGGTGTTGCAGCTCTCGGGATACAGCCAGGAGGAAAAAATAAAGATTGCAAAGCGCTTCCTGATTCCGAAGCAGATCGAGGAAAATGGCCTGAAACTCGAAAATATCACCCTGACTCAAGTGGCTTTGCGGAGAATCGTGACCCAGTACACTCAAGAAGCCGGTCTGCGAAACCTCGAGAGAAATATCGCCGGGGTTTGCCGTAAAGTCGCACGAAAATTCGCCGACCCCAAAAACAGGATTACCCATCTCGTTATTAATGCCAGTCGGGTGCCGAAATTCCTGGGGCCGCCGCGCTTTTTGCCAGAGGATGAAAGACAGCATGACGAAATAGGCGTTGCCACCGGGCTGGCCTGGACACAATACGGGGGCGAGGTACTTTACATCGAAGTCAGCATGATGCGAAAGCTAGGCGGCGGCCTGATTTTGACCGGTTCGCTGGGCGATGTGATGAAGGAGTCGGCCCACGCGGCCCTGAGCTTTGTTCGCAGTCACTCCTCAAGTTTCGGAATCGACGATAAACTATTTAGCCGGTACGAGTTTCACATTCACATCCCTCAAGGCGCCACCCCCAAAGACGGGCCGTCGGCAGGCGTTACGCTCGCCACCGCGATCGTCTCATTGCTCACGGGAAACCCAACACGCAAGGACATCGCGATGACCGGCGAAATATCCTTGCGGGGGCGCGTACTTCCGATTGGTGGATTAAAGGAAAAGACGCTCGCCGCGCTTCGGCACGGCATCAAGGAGTTGATTATCCCCTATCGAAACCACAAGGATCTCGAAGAAATCCCCGCCAATTTGCGCAAGCGTTTGCGGTTTCACCTAGTATCGGAGCTGACCGAGGTTTTTAAGAACGCGCTCATTCACGATCCCATCGAGTGGGCAAAACAACACCGGGACGAAACCCCTCCGGGCGAGATCCGTGTTCCCCCCAGAAAAAATGTGGAACGCGTTGCCTAATTTTTAACCCCTTTGCCTCGCTTCATCTTTCCAGTACTGGCGGGAGCCCGACCCGCGGCCGGCTTCTCAGCAGCCACCGATCGCCTGGCCTCTAGGGGTACTTTCATCGATAATTTTTTTAACGTCTGTACCAAATGCTCCCGAGTCAGATCGGCATAGCGGGAGCCGAATTCAACAGATGGCGCCACCGCCGTACCATCGTGAAAGCCATTCCAGCTTTCAATGTGAATCACCTTAGGTACATATGCTCGGTCGGCTACCGTCTTAAATAATTCCGAGTAAAGCGACCCCAGGCTTCGGTCGATCACCGCTGCCCGTGAGCCGCTAAGCTTCGCAAGGCCTCGATCATTTCGTCCAGGAAATACCGTGGCAACTCCGTACGGAACTCCACATTCATACCCATCCCAATGAACGTCTAAATCGACAACTCCGGCGGGCGCCATGACAGTGTCCACGAGCCAGCCCGCGACGAATTGGCGCAATCCGTCCCGCGTGGATAATAAATAGCTGGCAGCCTTGGGCCTGCTCCAGGTATCCAACATGGACGATAGCTTAACCCGCTCTTCCTTACTGGGGCACCGACCCAAAAACGCTAAGCTTAAATCGGTCACACCTTCATCAGATTTCTCCGTTTTTTTTGCCGATGCACTTTCGATGGCCACTGTCTCAGCGACACGAACGAACAGGTCGGCTATTAGGTCTTCCCTCGAATAACTACGTAAATAATCGCCTGGTATCCCGGTGAGACGCTCCCGATAACGCTCCGCCGTGGAAGACGCACTGCTCTCTACTAGGGCGGAGATCAACACGTTTTTATCGCCGGTAGCCTTTTCGGGCCAATACTTCGAACTCATGCGCGTGGAGGAAGGAAAGAAAATCAGGCGCCAAAAATGATGAACGATTTCTAGATTTGTTTTCCCGATTCTATCGATGATCGGAGCGGATTTAATCATCGACGCCAACACTTCGGTTGCCGCCACTCCTTGACTCAGCCGTTCAACAGCACTTTGAAGTGAGCCTGGATTGGAGCGAACCACATAATCCACTAACTCCTGCCGCGGAAACAAAAGATAGGGTGGAGCGCCAAAAATCTTGCCAAATTCCAAACGAAAGTCTTTGAGCGCAACAGCATCTATTCTGGACGCCTGCGATAAGTTTTTAAATCCTACGATCAACCTACCATCCCAATGCGCTCGAAGTCCGGCGGGAATCATGGAGTAGAAATCTCTCGCCGTAGCCGCCATCAGCTGCGACGCGTGGTGTGATGAAAATCCCAGACGTCTTCCCGATTTGTTGCCTCGCGATGAAAAAAGATAGCCGTCGATAAGCAGCGCAATTGCGGGTTGGGCCGAGATTTTCGTGTCAAGCCCCCTGACGAGACTAACCACTCCGGAATCGGCGTAGGCAAAATGCCCGTACGGCCCCCCCCGATAAACAAGAAACGCGGTGTTGATTCCAGCGCGTGCCATCGCATGCCACTCCGATGAAAACCATTCGCTTTTCTCAAATGACATCCCCGACAATTTAGGGGGTACTACCGAAAATAAATTATCCCAATTGTCGGGCTGATGGACACGCGTTACCGGCGGCTCTTCCTTAAAGTCGAACCAATAGTAAAAACTTGTGGATATCAGGGGCTTCGTCTGGACGCGAAGCTGGCCGCCCGAACAGGCATACGGTCCGACCGGAAAGCCGAAGAATTCCTGCCGTGACACTTTGGAATTTAGCGGCGCTCGGTCGGCCAAGAGTATCGCCAGCGCAGCTATCGGATCTCGCAGCCCCCTGGCGGTGGCCAGTGCCCGCTCCATTCCAAAGGGCGGTTCTACCGGACCCTGAAAAACCAGTTTTAGTCTCGAGTCCACGAACTCTTCGCTACCGATCCAGCTATCAAGGAGAGATTTCCTTTCGGCATGAGAGCAGCGAGCCGCCGTTGTTGGATCGCTGTCTCCACTCTGCTTGGCGCCTCGACGGTCAGAAACCCAAGCTGCCAGATGCCGACAACTCAATTTGGTGAACCAAGCCGAGGCTGCAATCGCCGAACTATAACTATTCACTAAGCTGGATCCATGCCGATCTATTTGGAACTGACTCGTTCGTCGGGCCAGATCCGTCCGCTCACTCTCCGAACGAGCGGCAAAATCGGATTCGATCCATTTGTAGACTAACTGCGTCACAACTCTTAAATCCGAAAGCGCGCCTTGCAAACGACAAACACGCTCCCTCATCGACTCGGGCTGATGACCAGACCCACCCTCCGTTCCGCCTTGGAACCCGTTTGGTAACGTGAGCCCGACCGATTCGAGTACGGCCCGGTAGACATTTTTCTCTTCAATTTTCTGATTGGGTGTAGTTTCGCAGACGGCGGGTCCAATCCAAATGAGAAGAACCCAAAACACCCATGCCATTGAACTATTGTAGGCTACCCGCAAGCCTCATGAAAGCGCGGAAAAAGTATCCAGACACCCATCGTAAGAGAGGTCTTATGCGACGCGCCATATTAACAACTGTTCATCAATTCCATACCCTCACCGATGAAAAAATTGAAAGCCGATTCGGAGATTGCCAAGTTAACAATTGAGGGGGGCGAAATGAATCAGTCGAATTGGGGTGGATTGTTACGCGTTAATCTTTTGGCATGGGCACTTTCGTCGACTTTAGTGTCCAAGACATTTATAGATCCGGCGCTCAGGCTTCGGTTGCGAGCCAACAGCCCCGAGTACGTTTCTGCTGTTTTGCATTTTCCCGGACAGGCCAATCTCGATTCCCTCCGTTTGGACTCACTCCCGCCAAATGAGCGCGGTCCCGAGCTAGCTAAGGCTTTGATCGATTTCAATCGGGAAAAATCGGAGGCGGTTCGCCTATTCCTGCAGAATCAGGATACCGGGCTCGTTCAGGAAACTTCGCCGATTTGGATCACCAATTCATTACGAGTAAAGGCGGCACCAGCAATCATCGAGAAGATTACGAAAATGAATGCCATCGACAGCATCTACCTCAATTCGCCAAAGCAGATAGACGACCCCATTGAGGGCGGAGCTTCACTCGCCACATCGGTAGATACCGAGCCCGAAATAATGTGGGGTATCAAGAAATTAAATGCCGATAAGGTTTGGGCGAAAGGTTTCCAGGGGCAAGGTGTGACGGTAGCCATGATTGATAGCGGCGCCACTATCAAGCACCCCGATTTAGCGCCGAATATTTGGGTTAATAGGGCCGAAACGGGGCTCGATAATGCCGGCGTCGCCCGCGACAATAACGGCAAGGACGATGACGGCAATGGATTTGTCGACGATGTTAATGGGTGGGATTTTGAAAATAACAGCGCCGACGTCAGCGACAACGGAGGTCACGGTTCACAGACGGCAGGAATCGTCGGGGGGATGGGGGCAGGCGGCAAACAGACTGGTGTAGCCCCCAAAGCAAAACTAATGATTCTGAAGGCCTGTTGTAATGCGGGCTCAACAGAACTGTTCGAATCGAATATTTGGCTGGCCTACCAATATGTGATTCAACAGGGCGTTCGCGCCATCAGCATGTCCTTGAGTGCGAAACACAATACTGACCCCAATTATGCCAAATGGCGCCGTGCCAGCGAGGTATTGCTCGCGGCCGGAGTCATTCACATTAATTCCGCTGGAAATCGTGGGTCGGCCAATGCCCCGTTTAACATTGGAGCTCCGGCCAGCAATCCACCGGCTTGGCTTCACCCTTCGCAACCGATCACCGGGGGACTCACATCGATGATCACAATTGGTGCCACCGGAGAAAACGATGAGATTCGTTATTACTCGAGCACCGGGCCGGTAACCTGGGAGGCCATCGAGGGCTACAAGGATTACGCCTATTCCGGGGGGACGAAGCAGGGTTTGGTTAAGCCGGACGTTTGCGGCCCCAGTGAAGTACCGTCGACATCCATGGATGGCACTTCGTACACCGTGAGTTTTGGCGGGACATCGTCCGCTACCCCACACATCGGTGGCGTAATGGCTCTCCTATTGTCCGCCAAACCAACGCTAACGCCAGTCCAAGCGATCAGGGCTCTTCAGGAAACGGCCGTGCCCGTTGAAAACGGATTTAACAATAAATGTGGGGCTGGACGCGTCGACGCACTGGCTGCGCTCGAATATGTGCTCCATAAGTTGCCTTAGGGGCCAAGTCCGCATCCCCAACGACATCGCAAAAACCCGATGTCCTGTCGAGTTCTGCCGTCAGAAACCAGTTCGGCCAGGATCTCTCCAACCACGGGAACGAACTTGAAACCATGCCCCGAAAATCCGGCAGCAAAAATCACATTCGAATTGTCGCGGTGGCGATCGATGACGAAGTGACAGTCGGGCGTCATGGTATAAAAACAGGTAGTGGCCGAAATCGGAGGGCCGCTGATGCCCCGCACTCGAGCCTCCAAAAGCAATGAAACCGGCCTCGTGTCCTCGTCGCTGATATTGCGATCGATCTCCTCCGGACACTTCAACTGTAGTCCCGGCGAGTGAAGCGCGGCCTTAAGACCAAATCCTGAAACCGCCGGAAACCCGTAGAGAAAATGCGGGGGCTCATCAAATGCAAAACACGGGATGTTTTCTAAATGAGACGCGTACCATGACTGGACGACCCGGTGAATGGTCAATGGCAACCCCATATCTGACAGTAAACCGCTCGACCAAGGACCCGCCGTAATGACCAGCGCGTTGGCACTATCGGTACCGGAGTCAGTTACAACCTCCACCAGTCCCGGCCGCGCTTTCCAGGAGATGACCTGACAGCGCTCTCTAATCGTCACCCCGTGATTTTTAGCGAGTTGGGCCAAGGCCATCACCGCTCTTTCGACCCACAAAAATCCTGCGCCCGGCTCCCATACGCCAACCGTACCCGATGGGGGCGAAAAGTAAGGGTGCCGCCGCTTGAGTTCTTCCGGCCCGAGTCGCTCCACTTCGATCCCATACTGAGCGGCGCTTTCGAGTGCGCCCATCATTGCCGGCGCATTCGATTCCCTGCCCATCATCACCAGACCGATCTGCTCCAAAAGGCGCCGACCGGAAATCCGCTCCAACTCGCTCCAAAGCTCGTAGCTCCGCTCCAGAAGAGGGATGTAATGGGGGGATTCAAAATAGGCCTTACGAATAAGTCGGGTGTGACCATGAGATGCGCCCTGGTCGTGGCCCAAAGAGTGGCGCTCGATCCCGAGGACCGTCTGGCCCGAACGCGCCAGATAGTAACTTGCGGCGCTTCCCATTCCGCCAATGCCGATAACGATGGAATCGTAGTGCGCCATGATTTAGATACTCAAATCGCGACCGGGTGCCCCAAGCCACATACAAACTCGTATTCAGATTCCGTCACCGGCTGAACAGAGAGGCGTGCGCCGCGCTTGAGCACCATCATTTTCCCTAACTCGATGTGTCGGTGCAATTCTTCACGAGAGACCGGCACCTTAAATCGGCTTATCGCACGAACGTCCACCATCACCCACGGACTGAATCCGTTCTTGGACGCCCGCTCGTCAAAATATCGGCTTTTCGGATCCAGTGCCGTCGGATCGCTGTATCCAGAGCGCACCACACTTGCCAATCCCATTATCGCGGTAGGCTCAGCATTACTGTGATAAATCAACACGCGATCCGACACGGTAAATTGGTCACGCATCAGATTTCGGGCCTGATAATTGCGAACCCCTTCCCAGGCGGTCGTGTGATCAGGTGAGGAAATGATGTCCTCAAACGAACAAACACTCGGCTCCGTTTTCATCAGCCAATAGCGCATTGGAATTCCATATTGCCGCAAGCGCGCCCTGGCAACCCCTCAAAACGACACCTCGGGACAATAACTGATCGGTGGTCCGGCAAGCCACCACCCTTTTGCGTCCCCCAACTCAACGTATTCATACCGACTCTTTCTGACTCTTATCTTTTTTGGATGAGAATCCGGGAATGGATTATTTTCAAAAAGCTGAAGTACCTCTTCGCGCCCTTCCAGCAGCCGGAAAAGCAGTTGGTGCAACCATCGCTGATCCTCGCAACTGCCCAAAGAAGCAAACCACAATTGCCAATCCAATCGCGGCATGTGTGGGCCAGGCCATGGAGGACGGCGACCAACCAGTCCCGGCTTCCAACGAAAGAGATAGGGACGCCAGGTATTTCCATCGAACCCTTCGATGAGAATTTCCTCCCGCTCCGTGGTCATCACCGCAAAAAGGCCGTAACGGCTGGTCAAGTGCCAACCCGACACACCCGGGATCCTGTCAGGAATCTGAAACAACATTATAATCGCCCATAATACAGTGACCACGACCGGGGCTCGCCGCGCGAGTTTTGGAGGCCTATAATCGATAACATTAAACGGTGATAAGCTATCTTCCCAAAGCGATAACGAAAGCACCACGGCCAGCAGATTAAAAAACCCGTAATTTCCCGTGGCTGCAATCGCACATTGAAAAACGGTATGAATCCAAAACAGCACCGCGCGAACGTTTCGCGGCCCCCAAAAAAAACAGGGCGTAAGACATTCAATTGCAAGCACTAAGGCGGTCAATACCTGCAATAGCCAAGGCCAAAACCCGTGGGCGAATCGTCCCAATAAAGTCGGCAGCGGAGTCGTTACAAAATGGTAACTCAGAGCCGCCAAATCTCTCCAAGCGGGATCACCGCTACCGATCTTGGCCAAGCCAGACTGAAGCACCAGTAAAAAAAATAGCAGTCGATACAACAAAACCGAAAGATTAGCCGAGCGCAGCCATTGACTCAGAATCAAGATCGCACCCGTTTGGAGCAGCAGTACATCCCATTGGTAACTCAAAAAAACCTGCCCTACATTTACCCAAGACAAATAACAGCCCCAAGCACCCAGCGCCGCCAGGAATGGGCGGCGCTGGATAACAATCGCAATTGCAAAGAAAGTTCCCAGAATTAGGGAGACCGATTGCCACCCTGGTGCCGACGACACCCAAAACAAAGTCGGCGATTCGATCACTCCCGCTAAGCCGAATCGCTCCCGCATCCAGCCGAGATAGTCACGCGTCGGTAAAATCCCGTTCGGTCCCAACAGACCGTTGAATTGCACCATCAAGGACAGAAATGCGATCAAATAGACAAAGCCGATCCCACGCTCGATCACGGGTAGGACGCGCTCATACCGCGCCGAAAACGGCATCGAGGGCCCCCACAAACATGCCAATAGTTTTTGAGAAAGCTGTCGATTGTTGGCAACCAGCCGGTACAAAAATTCCGTTACACCCCGAAATAGCCCACTGAATTGGTACAGGAAAAGCCATTTTCGATAGCGGGGATTCATGCCCAAAAGCTCGAAAAACGCCGCCGCCCCCGATACATATGAACCGTCGCGCCTAACGAGGTGAATCGATTGGGCATACGATTCAGGTGAAATCTGACTGAAACGGGACGCGGCCGTCTGGAATGGTAGAAACTCGACACTGCCCTGCACCCTGGGCTTTAACCAGGTTACCCACCTGAGGCAAAACCCGCAGTCTCCGTCGTATACCAGGGCAACCATCGGGTCACATTGTAGCACTGCACACACCTGTTAACCCAAAGACAGAATTCCAGAACTCCTTCTTAGGCAGCCCCACCCTAAACTGATAGCGTTTTGATTGGGTTGGGGGGACAGTTATGCACATCTTGGGATTTGTTTTCCTGTTTTCGGCAGTTGCCTGGGGGCTACCGCCTCGTGAGGCATTTCAGTTTAAACACTCGGTTCGTAACCCGGCGCTTCTGCCCCACACGTTTGGATTAAATTCTGCCCAACGCCAGGCGATTTTTGATCTGACCGATGGCGCGGTCGATATGCGCTTTCACTATTACCGAGATTCTATGACCGATAGTATTCTGAACTTTCTTTCGCCCCGTGTTTTTTTTAGAAGCATCATTACAAACGATGTGCCACCTCCGTTTTTCGCTGACGGGGATGGCATCGGCGATCCACAACTCAGCTCTCAATGGTGGATTGAAAAACTTGAGGTTCCTGCTGCATGGGCACTCGCCACCGGAAAAGGGGTGACCATCGCCGATTGTGACGCCGGCTATTACACGGATGAAACCGACCTGGCGGCCAATCTGGTGACAGAGCACCGCTTCGACGTCGCCGATAAGGACGATCCGTTTATTGTTTCCGACGGTCCGTGGGTATCCCACGGTACCTCTGTCACAGCGATAATGGCGGCCGTACTTGACGGCAAAGGAACCAATGGTATCGCTCACAATGCTAAGGTTGTCCCGCTTCAAAATTATAATTACGATTCCGCCAAAGACGATTTAGACAAGGAAGAGGCAACGGCCCGTTGCATTTTGAGAGCTATAACCCTCCAATCTGTAAAAATCATTGTATTGGAGAACCAAACGGCCAGCGGATCATCGGAAACCTTTGCGGGTACTCGTGAGGCGGTCAAACTGGCTTTGAAAGCGGGAATGACCATCGTCTCCGCGGGGGGCAATTACAGCCAAGAGCTAAAATCCGAGGCGGAGAATGACACCGGATCGATCATAGTCGGCGCCCTCACTCGCCAGGGGACCAAGGCCTTTTACTCGAACTACGGCACGCGCGTGAGTATCGCGGCCTTCGGCGAGGAGCTCTATACGCTGTCCGGCCCGAATGGAAAAATGCAGAATTTCGGCGGAACGTCGGGCGCCACTCCGCAGGTCGCCGCCACCGTGGCCCTCATGCTCGAGGCAAACCCCAAACTCACCCCGGAACAGATTAGACTGGCTTTGATTGCCGCTCGCATCGAATCCCCCGACACCAAAGATGTTGGCGGACAACTCAACGTGCTCGCGGCGGTTACCAAGGCGAAAGAGTTGATCGCGGATGAAGGGACCACCCGGGAAAACGATGAGTTTTTGGCGCGCCTAAAAGACATAATGGGCTGATTTTGCGGCAGCAACGCGCGGCGCGGGAGTCGTGACGGGCTTAGCTTAGGCTTAAGCTGGACTA
>CAZRVZ010000170.1:0-3739 GCA_964603655.1 uncultured Pseudobdellovibrionaceae bacterium
CGATAGCGCACCCAGCCTCCACCTAACTCGTCCAAATCGTGAACGAATCTAAACGCGCAATAAACTCGAGCCGGTTCGAGTCCGTCCACTGCTGGCGCGCGCCTAAAAAAGAACACTCGTGTCTTAGTGATAGGCAGAACATAGAGGATAAACTGCTGAGATCAGGCGGTTAGTTTTGGCCGTGCAATTGCACCATAACTGGAGAAGTTGAGGAGGGCCGATGACTCATTTTGTGTTCTTTTGGGCTGCGCTAATCGCGGTGACTAGCTTTGCGGAAATTCCGGTAAAAGTTCGAGCGCTGCAAACTCTGGAGCAGGCTCAGATCCATCTTTTCGGAATGAACGGCTTTGTTTCGACCGATGTAGCTCAGGAAATCCTGGAGATTCTCAACGAAAAGGACTCCGAAATTCTGGTCAGACGTATTCAAACCGTAATTGAGGCCGAGCGCCAAAAACTCAAGCGAACTATCAGCAAGCGACAGCTCCTTAGTAACCGCGTCATCGATCCATCTAAGCGGACCACATGGGCTGATCAAATCAGACGGTTGGACGACGAGGTTCGGCGGATGGATGAGCTCGAACAAAAGTTCGTAGCAGCAGAGGCGGCCGAGCGGTTGCGAGCTACTTTGATTGCAGGGGTGCATCGCGTGAAAGATTTACCATTCGGTATTCAGCATAGGGTCAGGCAACGGTTGGAAACCGCACCTACGGACCGAGAAACGTTACTAGGAATTATTGATCAGGCCGCAATGGACCGCTACAGTGATGGGTTTGCCGACTATAAATATGACTCACAAGCCAAAAGTCTGAAAGCCTTAGCAGATGCACACCGCGGGAATTCGACAGAGCCAATGTCAGTCCTATCACCGACAAGCGGTGCGGACTGTGGGTCTGGCACACGTAGGTTTGCCGGCTCTATACTGTGATCTCCCTCACCGTCGCTTAACTCGCTCTTCCAGTTTGACCTGGACCTCCTGAGTTACCCCGTCCTCTACCTCAATTTCCTTTTCCTGATTAATTCCGAGTACCTCATTTTCAAATTTGAATTTATGCCTGATACCGGCCCTAAGAACGACGGAAAATGCCTCACCCGCCGGGAGATACTTGAGCGAGTTTCCGCCCACTGAGACATTCGCATTCTGGCTGATAATGAGCCGAACCACTCCCTGCGGGATCTTTTTCAGGGTCCAATATTTGTCCTCTGTCCGCTTTTTAATTACGATATTTTCGCTAATCGACTGATAGTCGGCGTGTTCAATCGTAAAGTTTTTGGCCACTCCACAGGGCAGCACGAAAGTTGCCGGGGTCGTCTGCGATTTGACTGCGTCGGGTAGTCCTCTATCAATTGAAACGGTCGACCCCGGAGGGTCTGAGGTAATATTTACAATGCACTGATTCTCATTCTTGGCATTCTCGTCGGCCGTCGTAGTTTGGGCCTTTTGCGAGCCTCCACCGCCACCCGAACGGACCTTGGGCACACCCGACGTTCCCTCAGCAGGCCCTCGGTCGGAGATGCGTTTAATCAGGGCCGGTAGCCCTCCCTGTTGGTAGGTCAGGGCGCCCCCGCCGAGTAGAATCATCACCGAGGCAGCGGCGACATAGGCCGGAACTTTCGATTTCTTTCGAACTTCGAACATGTCTTCCAAGTAAACATTGCGGTTGGGTGATGCTGGCGAGCGTTCCTTTGTGTCCGGACGCCGCCGAGCTCCGGAGTAACCCACGTGACTAGCCGCATTTTGGCCATCACCTTTATTGCCACTGCCGAACCCTCTATGCTGTGGCTCCTTCACCCTTAAATCTTCCGCCGATACATTGGTGTGTCTCCCGCTCCCTTTGCTCTGTTGACCAGGCAACATCACCTCGGGATCCGACACCGCCGGAACGTTGGCCGACTCAACCGTTTTGGACTCGGTGGTTGCCCGCTTTTTCTCATTCGCCTTAGGCGATCCTTGGGTCGCTACCGAACCCGAAAAGGGGCTCGGCGTTACCAGTTCGTCCTCCGATACCATGGTGCGATCCTCGTCGCGAACCATCGCAGATTTTCCGGGCATGGGAATCGCCTGTTTTTTAGACGGTGATGGCGGGGGCGTAACATTTTTAGCCGATGGAGGAGGGGAATCATCGAGAGCCATCATGGAAGGATCCATCGCGCTTGCCGAATCCAAGTCCATTAAGGTGTGTTCCTTCCCGGCCATACCATCCGAAAGTCCACCCGATACAACGGTGGCACCACCCCTTTCGGCGCTCATGTCTGCATCTGCGGCACCCGTGACACCAGTCTCCGAGCCGGTTTCGGATTGCGTAACAGCACCTTCGACACCCTCGGTGGCCAAGCGGTTGCTTTGGGTTTCCCCGCCCTGAGAAAAGGAGATCGATTTCTTGAGCGCCTCTTCCCACCGCTTTTTCTCAACTTCGATCTCTTCCTTAAATACTTTGGTCAAAACATCGGAAACATCCTTCTGGCTGAAGGTCGGATAGAATCGTGCGAGATAACCCTGCAACTCCCGACTGAGCGACGATGCCTCGGTAAAGCGCAACGAAACATCCTTGGTCAAACCCTTCATGATGATTCGCTCGAGTTCGGGCTTTACGTTGGGATTAAGCTTCGACGGGGGTGTGATTTGGCATTCCTGAATCATCTTTAACGTCGCTAAATCGTTTTCCGCGGTGAATAGTCGGCGTCCGGTAACCAGCTCCCAGAGAATAATGACCGTGGAAAAAATATCGGATCTCGCATCGACCGCTGCTCCGTTTGCCTGCTCCGGCGACATATAACCAAATTTTCCCTTGATGACTCCCGAGCGGGTTTCATCGACCTTATCTTTCGCCTTAGCAATCCCGAAATCGACAATCTTGATGGCTCCCTCGTAACTGCACATGATGTTCTGGGGTGACATGTCCCGGTGAATAATGTTGAGCGCTTGTCCGGTGAGGTCGTCCTTCTTTTTATGGGCATAATCAAGACCCTTGCTCGCCTCGTTCACAACCGAGACGCTAAACGGAATGGGGATGTTGACGTTTGCTTTCTTCGCCTTGTTGATGACCTGGCGGAGATTCTTCCCGTCCACAAATTCCATAGCCAGCAAATACATGTCGCCACTCTGGATGAAGTCGTAAATCTGAACGATGTTGGCCTGGGTCAGCTGACTACTGAGACGCGCTTCGTATTCGAACATTTTTTGAAACTCTTCGTTCTGACTGTAGTTGGGCAGGATGCGCTTGACGGCCAACTGCTTGACGAATCCGCCAGCACCGTCGGCCTTGGCCCGATAGACCTCGGCCATCCCGCCCGAGGCAAGCCTTTCCAAAAGCACGTACTTACCTTGCTTAAACGGCTTGAATTCCAAAGGCTTAGGCCTCCTCGTTTCTAAAATCGCTGTAAAAAACAGATCTCAACTGAGAACAGTCGATCCTCTGCCGTCTTCTTATCGGAGGAAACCCAAAAAAAGTTCTACAAAAAAAGTTCAGCGGCGTTCAGCGGCGTTCAGCAGCTGTTTTATCCCAACGATATTGCTGGTGGGTGCGCGTGGCGTACGTTGCTTCATAAATCTACGCATCAAATAAATTAACGCGGCACAATAATGCGGCACATCAGCGCAACAAAAGTTGGATGACTCATCCAAAATTCCACCCTATATTGTGAGCGGAACGCAAAAACATTTTGGCGTGATTTGCAACGTTTCGGGTATTCGGGGGACTTCAGTTTATGGCACCCAATCAATCAAATCCTATTCGTAATT
>CAZRVZ010000171.1:0-20293 GCA_964603655.1 uncultured Pseudobdellovibrionaceae bacterium
TCAGCATGTTTACGTCCACGTCTCCTTCTTTGACACCGTCTTTGAAAGAAGCGTCCGTATCCTATTTAGCAGAGAAAGGCGCGCATAACGGGCAAGAGTGTGCGAGGGGTGTTCGACAAAAGCGTAAAAGATCAAACTAAAGATGAATGCCGCAACTACGCGAATAAGCCAGAGGGCCAGAGGGGGCTGGCTGGCGAACAGTAAACCAACAATTGCGGATGAAGGTAAGTGAAAAAGATAAAGTGAGTAGCTGCAGCGGCCTAACTTTTCGAGCCACCTCCACGGCCTGTGAGTTGCGTAATATGCCAATTCCTCTCGAAGCCAAAAAAACGCAAAAATGGCAAACAGATTTAGCGTAAGCGGGTACTTTAGCGGCGTATGAAATCGCAAAATAAGAACACACGAACTCAGCATCAATATATAAACTCGCCATCTCCACACCCGAGGTTCTCTACCCGAGGCCATCCAATTATCGTGCTTATCGGCCAGCCGCAAGCCCAACAACCAGCAGGGAAGCCCAAGTACGGAGTTTAGGATAAGCCCGTATGCGGGATAATTTTCGGCGCGATAATTCGTTAGGACGACCCCCAGTGCCCCCACAGAAGCCACCGCGTAAAGAGCTCCCCACCCCATTTTCCTTTTTAAAATGATTAGCAACGGGTATAGAGAGTAGTACGCCAATTCTGCGAAAAGACTCCACAGGATGGATGCTTCAAAAAGCTCCAGCGACACACCGAGATGGCGCGCCGTTGGAATGGCGATGAGAAGTGGAACGCCCAGGCGAATGTAACGCTGGATGAGGAAGGCAACAGGATCGGGTTTTATTCCATTTCGATAGGGGTAGTGGATACAGAAGCCGGACAATACAAAAAAAACAATTACCGCTGCAGGCGCGTTGAACAGCACGCCAAAAATTCCATTAATCATTTGGACGGGCAACGAGTCGGGATTGAAAGCAAAAAGAAACTGGGGATTTCCTAAATGGTTGTGCACCACAACAAGGGCGCACAAAAATCTAATGGAATCCAGGCCTAGCAGTCGTTTTTCGGGATTGGCTGGAGAGAACATGGGGTCGCTGGGGTTTCTATGGGTTGCTCATGTTTATCGGCATTTTTAACAAAAATATGAAGGCGTGTTTTATCCCAGCGATTATGTCCTCTAACAGGGTGTTCTAAGCTTCTGAAAACAAAACCTTGTGGGGCCTATGAATAAAGGGATTGTCGCAACGAGTAAAAGCAAAAGCACTTTCAAACCCCCCACATTGCCTAGTCGAAAGGGGGTGGGTATGCTCTCGCGGCAATGGTTTTAGCCGAGAAAAAGCCCGATTGGCTCAAAATTCGCCCCCCAGGAGGGGGGCGCTATTTTGAAATTAAACAACTGTTAAAGACGCTCAAGTTGCACACGGTTTGTGAAGAGGCGCAGTGCCCCAATGTTGCTGAGTGTTGGGGCGGTGGGACGGCAACCGTGATGCTAATGGGAGATGTGTGTACACGGGGTTGCCGATTCTGCCACGTGAAGAGCGGAAGCCCGTTGGCGCTAGATGCTGTAGAGCCCAAAAGAGTAGCCGAGGCTATTTCAAAGTTGGGGCTAACCTACGTTGTATTGACTTCGGTGAATCGTGACGACCTTGCCGATGGCGGGGCGGACCATTTCGCCCAGACGGTTGAGGCGATAAAGATCGCCGATAATCGGATTCTAGTGGAGGTTTTGATCCCCGATTTTCTGGGAGACGCGTGGGCGCTGCGACGAATGGCTACCTCCGGCGCGGATGTTGTCGCTCACAATTTGGAAACGATCGAGCGATTGACCCCAAGGGTACGCGACGGAAAGGCCTCCTACACACAGTCGCTGAGTGTGTTGAAGTTTTTGCGCGGAACCGGAGTTCATACGAAGTCATCGCTGATGGTTGGCCTTGGCGAAACAGCTAATGAAATCGCTTCCGCCATGGACGATCTTCGATCCGTTGGAGTCGAGATACTTACCATTGGCCAATACCTGCGCCCGAGCCAATGGCACCTTCCGGTTATGGAGTATGTGACTCCGAATCGTTTTCTAGACTATGAAAAACTGGGCTTGGACAAGGGGTTTTCTTTTGTCGCCTCTGGTCCGCTGGTGCGAAGCTCGTATCGCGCCGGAGAGAAATTTGTGGAAAATATGTTGAAGGGGGTCGGCCATGCCAGCCATTGAACGACCCAAAAAAAAACGGCCGGGGTCCCTCAAATCTAAGACGACTGCCACACCTCGAGCATCGGGTAATGGCAAGTCTGTTTTAAGAGAGGATTGCCTCCGGGTTTTATCTGAGTACCACCAGGCGGAATCCAAAGCCGATCCCAAAATTGATCCCAAGCTTTCACCCGAACGGCTAATTGATCTGTACAAAGCCATGGCCCTTGTGCGCGCCTTTGACGAACGCGGAATGATGCTGCAGCGCCAAGGGCGAATTGGTTTTTACGTTCCCTCGACGGGGCAGGAGGCGATTCAGATTGGGACCGCATCCGCGCTCACTTTAGAAGACTTTTTGTTTCCGAGCTACCGCGAGCCGGGTGTTTTCCTTTATCGAGGGGCCGGCCTTTACGATATGTTCTGCAATCTTTATGGTAATGACGGCGATGTTAGTAAGGGACGGCAGATGCCCGTTCATTATAGTTTTGCCAATCTCAAGTTGTTCTCGGTGTCCAGTCCGATAGCGACGCAAATGATCCATGCGGTAGGTGCCGCAGTGGCCTTTAAGATTCGCAAAGAGCCGCACGTGGCAGTCGGTTACTGCGGGGATGGCGGAACTTCGGAAAATGATTTTCATACTGCGCTAACGTTCGGCGGAGCCTTTAAGGCACCTGTAATATTTGTAGTCACGAACAATCAATATGCGATATCGGTCCCTTTTAGTAAGCAGACTGCAGCCAAAAGAATTTCCGATAAAGGCTTGGGCTACGGCGTGCCTGCGGTTGCAGTGGATGGTAACGATGTGTTGGCGGTTCACGCAGTTATGCGGGATGCCGTTGCCAGGGCGAGATCGGGGCAAGGCCCGACGCTTATTGAGTGTGTGACCCTGCGCATGGGCCCGCACTCTTCGTCGGATGATCCCTCCCGCTACCGTGATGAAAAACTGTTCGAGGCCTGGAAACGGCGCGATCCTATCGCGCGATTTCGCCAGTTCCTTTCCGGAAAAAAGTTGTGGAACGATCAGTATGAGGCGGGTTTACAGGCGGACATGAAGGAACGCATAGCGGCCGCAATCGAACGGGCCGAAGCCATGCCACAACCAAAACTTCAGTCTCTTTTCGAGGATGTTTACGCGACAAAGACCCCGCAGCTTTTCAGGCAGATGGCGGCTCTCATTGAAGAGGAATCGCTGCGGGGAAAATTCGAGAATTCAAGCGAGGCATTCCCTCTGTAGCTGGAGGGTTAATCCATGGCAACGATGACGCTTTTGCAGGCTGTGAGAGACGCGCTTTTGACTGAAATGGAACTGGATTCGCGCGTTGTCCTGATGGGCGAAGATGTTGGGATTAATGGTGGGGTGTTTCGGGCGACCGAGGGGCTTCAAAAAGAATTCGGCGAAGATAGGGTCATGGACACCCCGCTTAACGAAAGCGGAATCATCGGGATGGCCATGGGAATGGCGATAAACGGTTTACGGCCGGTTCCGGAAATTCAATTCATGGATTTTATTTACCCTGCATTCGACCAGATTGTGAGCGAGGTCGCCAAAATTAGATACCGTTCCGGCGGGGGATTTACCTGTCCCATGGTGATTCGAACTCCTTACGGTGGTGGAATTAGAGGGGGGCACTACCACTCCCAGAGCGCCGAGGCCTATTTCGCTCATACGGCAGGGCTAAAGGTGGTTGTGCCGTCCAATCCACACGATACAAAGGGGCTGCTGATTGCCGCGATTCGCGATGAAGACCCCGTTCTTTTTATGGAGCCGAAGCGACTCTATCGCTCGCTTAAGGGAGAGGTACCCGAAGGGCCGTACACCGTAGAAATTGGCCGAGCCAACATCGTAAGACCCGGAAGCGATGTCACGCTATTGGCCTGGGGGGCGATGGTGAGCGTTGCAATGCGGGCCGCGGAGCTTTGTGAACCGCGAGGGGCTGACTGTGAGGTGGTCGATCTTCGAACACTCGTTCCGCTCGACGAGGAAGCCGTTTTGAATTCGGTAAGAAAAACCGGTCGAGTGGTTATCGTGCAAGAGGCGCCTAGAACGTGTGGTTTTGCCTCGGAACTTTCGGCGATCATTGCTGAGGAGGCGATCTTGAGTCTTGAGGCGCCCATTGTTCGAGTGACTGGATTCGATACGCCCTTTCCGTACACGCTCGAGCACGTCTATTTGCCCGATGCTGAGCGGGTTGCACTCGCGGTGGGTAAGGTCAGAAATTTTTGAGGTGAGGAATGGATTTTAAACTTCCAGATATTGGCGAAGGCGTGCACGAAGGGGAAATTACCAAGTGGTTGGTTAAGCCCGGGGATAATATAGCGGCCGATCAGCCGATGGTGGAGGTGATGACCGATAAGGCCACGGTGGAAATTCCTTCGCCCGTAGCCGGCACCGTTGAAAATTTATTTGCGAAAGAGGGCGAAACGGTTCTCGTCGGAAAAGTAATCATCACGATTCGTGAGGCTGGAAAGGCTGCGCCGGCACCACAAGGGCCACCGGCTCGTGAGCCGCAGTCGGTTTCGCCGTTACGGGCGAACGTGGAGGCAGTCGTTGGCCGCGTCGAAGGGGTTAAGGAAGAGAGGCCCTGTGTACCGAAGGCGGACGTTGAACTGCCAATAAATATTTTGGCGACGCCGGCGACCCGAAAACTGGCGCGCGATCTTGGCGTAGATTTGATTGGAGTTTCTGGAAGCGGACTCCACGGGCGAGTGACGAAAGAGGACATCCAACTCGCGTATGAAACGCGCCAGGCGGCGGCTCCGCGAAGTTCGCACCCTACCGCGACCACCATTACGGTTGCGGGCCAAAAGGCGCAATCGGTGACGCCCGTTTCCAAAGGAGCTCTGCAGCGCGTGCCGCTTCGAGGCATTCGTAAAAAAATTTCAGAGGCGATGGCATACTCCAAGCGAACCGCTGCTCATTTCACCTATGTGGAAGAGGTCGATATGACCGAAATTGTGAAGCTGAGGATGTCGGTCGCCGAGGAATCCAGGCGCCGAAATGTTAAGCTAACCTATCTCCCATTTATCATGAAGGGTCTCATTCCGGCGTTGGTGGAATTTCCCTATTTGAACTCCTCTCTTGATGAGGGGGGACAGGAAATAGTGCTCAAGGGCGATTACAATTTTGGAATTGCCACCGACACTGAACAGGGCCTCATGGTGCCGGTGATTAAACAGGCGGATCGAAAATCGATATGGGAATTGGCGCAGGAGATCACGCTTTTATCCGACAAGGTGCGATCGGGAAAGGCTGCTATCGAGGATTTGAGGGGTGGAACGTTCACCTTAACGAATGCCGGAAGCATTGGAGGGGTTTTTGCCACGCCGATCATTAATCACCCAGAAGTGGCGATTTTAGGGGTGAACGCGATTCGCAAGCGTCCGGTCGTCAAGGACGACCAGATTGTGATCCGCGAAATGATGTATCTGTCACTTTCTGTGGACCACAGAGTGGTGGATGGCGCCGATGCTGCCAGATTCATGAACCGACTGGTTTTCTTTTTGAGCGAGCCAACGAGACTTGTATTTGCGTAGGGGTATTTGCATAAATGACGAAGACGTTTGATGCAGTCGTGGTGGGGTCTGGCCCGGGCGGTTACGTGTGCGCCATCCGGCTGGCTCAGCTTGGCAAAAAGACGGCAATTATTGAAAAAGACAATATAGGCGGTGTCTGCTTGAACGTGGGCTGCATCCCGTCGAAAGCGCTAATCTACGCGGCTTCCCAATACTGGAAGGCGAAGCACGATCACGCTGCGATTGGACTTGTCTTGACGTCGGTAACGATGGACATGGCAAAGCTCCAGTCTTGGAAGGCCGGCGTGGTATCGAAACTGACCGGCGGAGTCGGAAATCTTCTGAAAATGAACGGGGTAGAGATTATTCGTGGAGAGGCCAGGTTTAAGGAACCCAAGGCGCTGGAGGTCAAGGGAAAGACCGGCATCGAAAGCATCTCGGCCAATGATTTCGTGATCGCGACGGGCTCTCGCGTTTCAGAGATTCCGTTTCTTAAAATAAATAGCAGAAACATTCTTAGCTCTACTGAGGCTTTGGCATTGGTTCGGGTGCCCGAAAAATTAATCGTTGTGGGCGGGGGTTTTATCGGACTGGAAATCGGGACCGTCTTTGCGAAGCTGGGTTCGCAGGTAACGATTATTGAGGCGCTGGACCAGTTGCTGCCAAATACTGACAAGGAGTTAGTCGGCGTGGTTGAGAAGCGGCTCAAGCTGATGGGGGTCAGCGTGATGACCCAAACCACGGTATTGAGCCTCGATGAAAAGGATCCGGTAGCGGCGAAATTGCTTCACCTGACGGTGCAGAGCGCCGGTAAGCCCGTTGAAAAAGTTGCGACAGATTGCATTCTGGTGTCGGTGGGTCGTCGTCCGAATTCAGACAATATTGGAATCGAGTCTATCTTGGTAAAGACCGATCCCAGAGGAAATATTTTGATCGATCAGCAGGGTAAAACCAATGTTCCTGGGATTTGGGCGATAGGTGATGTTACGGGCCCCCCGCAGTTGGCTCATCGGGCGATGATGGACGGTATGTTGGTGGCGGCGGCGATTAACGGCGAGAAATCTTACAGGGATTACAAGACGGTGCCCTGGGTGGTGTTTAGCGATCCGGAGATTGCAGCCTGCGGCTATTCCGAAAGAGAGCTGACGGAAAGAGGGGTCAAGTATCGCGTAGGTCGGTTTCCTTTCGCGGCCTCGGGCCGCGCCCTGAGCACTCATGAAACCGAAGGCCTTGTGAAGGTGTTACTGGACGAAACGAGTGGAGCTGTCCTGGGCGTACATATCGTTGGGCACGAGGCTTCGAACCTGATTGCAGAGGCTACGCTCGCGATTGAAATGGGAGCAACGGCCGAGGACGTTGTTCGCACCATCCATAGCCACCCAACTTTGCCGGAGTCGTTTCCAGAAGCAATCGAGGCGGCGTTCGGTCATGCGATTCACATCTATAAACCGTTGTTGCATAAAACCAATCCAGGATCGCTTGGCGCATGATTGCAGGCCGATTTATTGATTTGCGCGAAAGGGAGTATCGAGAGACGTGGACCATTCAGAAACGCCTTGTTGCAGAGCGAGTTGCCGAGCAATCATGCGATACCTTGTTGGCAGTAGAACACCCGGAGATCATCACGGTTGGGAGACGGTTTAAGGGGCCGATACCGAATGGGGCCATTGAAATCGAGCGCGGTGGCGAGGCTACCTTGCACAATCCGGGGCAGCTTGTTTTTTATCCGATTCTGCGACTGGAACGGAAGGAACGGGACGTGCAAGCTTACGTCAGGGGTGTAGAAGAGTGCGTGATTCTGGCGCTCGCAGAATTTGGCTTAGCCGGCGAGCGGCGCGCCGGAGCTACCGGTGTTTGGGTGGATTCTGGAAAGCGTAAAATAGCCAGTATCGGCGTGGCAATCTCCCGTTGGGTGACCTATCACGGCGTTGCGCTGAACGTGAATAATGATTTGAAACCCTTCCAGAGAATTAATCCGTGTGGCTTTGAATGGAATGTTATGACGTCTATGGCGCGGGAGCTCGGGGCTAACGAACCTGAGGCCCGTATCGATCGTTCCCACGTTGTTGCGGCGGTTCGACGAAGCTTTGAAAAAGTGTTTAACCGCGCGTTGGATTGCGCAACTCCCGAAGAATTGTTATCGTTTAAGTACGGAATAAAAAATGGATAAAAAACAACAACACCCGGCGCTGGATAAGGCGGTCCGAAAAACCAAGGTGCCCACAATTTTGGCGGTTATCGACCAGAAGGGCTGCACGGGTTGCCATGCCTGCATCCCCTTTTGCCCGGTTGATTGCATCGAGCAGGTTCCCGGAATCGAACACCCCGATTTCATGCGGTTAGTCGAGGTGGATTACGAACGCTGCATCGGGTGCAAGTTGTGTGCGAAGGTCTGTCCGTGGGAAACCATCTTCATGATTCAAACTCCGGAGGCCGATCAAAAGGCGAAAGAATGGACGATGCGATCGATTCTTTACGAGGGCGTTGGGACGGAGACTGGGACGAAGAAGGCGAGTGGGGAGTAGGGCCCATCACAGCACCTCGCTCAGGCGACGGGCACCTTGCGCTAGCGAGTCTCCATCGAGCGCGATGCGATATCTAAATGCCGATACGATTTGTGGTGACTCGACAATTGCCCCCGACAAAAGTGCGACGGGTTTGTTCAGTTGCGCGCCGATGCGGGCAACTTCCCACGGGGCCTTTCCTGATTCGGTTTGGCCGTCAGTACGGCCTTCGCCGGTGACGATGAGGTCGCAGTGGGAGGCGAGATCTAAAAAACCCTTCGAGCGCAGGAGCATTCTGGCGCCGGGAATGAGTCTGGCATGTAAGACGGCGTGAAGGCATGCACTCAATCCCCCGGCGGCGCCGGTGTATTTGAGCGCTGCGGTATTTCGCCCGAAGCGGGCGTGTGTAATCTGAGCGAAACGAATCATCCCTTCATCGATTCGCTCGACGTCAGGAGAAAGGAGCCCCTTCTGCGGCCCGTAAATTCGGGCGCTTCCCTGACGGCCAGTGAGGGGATTACTGACATCACAAAGTGCAATGAATCGTACCGTTGGGACGCGTGTTGGCGGCACGATGTCGGTCAGTTCGAAGAGCCCGCGAGTCGAGGGTTCGGCATTTCCTCCTTTTGCAGTCAGTGAGTAGCCCATAGCTTGCAACATTCCCAAGCCGCAATCCGACGTGATTGTGTCCCCCAATCCAACCCATATCGATTTAAGTGAAGTTGCGAAGCGGCTTTGTAGTTCGTTGATGAGAACTCCCAAGGCTCGAGTGGTGGACGCGAGGGCTAATGGTGACGTGGGCGGTGAATGCAGCCCGCAGGCTTCTGCGGACTCAATCACTGCGCGCGCGGGAGCCGTTGCATCGGGCCACAGGAGGGCGTGTGTCGAGGGCGAACAGGAGATGATTTCGCCGCCATAAAGGGATTGCATCACCTTGAGAGTGCCTCGACCCCCGTCGGCTATGGGAAAGGCCGTGCTGTCAAAACGAGTGCCTAGAGTTTCAGAAACTATTTGAGAGGCGTCGAACTGAGAATAGGTGCCCTTTAAGGAACTCATCGCGACGAGAATTCGTCGTCTAGCTGCAGTCATTTCCGATGGCTTCTACCGGGCACGACGCCATCGCTTCTTCGCACTGAACGGCTTCTTGTGCAGATTCCGGTTGCTTGAAGACAATGTCGTGGTTTCCTTCCGGAGACTCCTTGAAGTTCAATGGGGCGGCCTCGGAGCAGACGCTGCACAGAATGCATTTTTTGTCGACGTACCACGTACCCGGTACGTTGTCTCCGTACCTATCAAGCTTATCGCCCATCAATGTACCGTCGCCCGCTGGCGAATCTTTGCAAAGGGAATGAATCGGGGATTGAGACCGAACATGTGGTACGACTTTTCCATGTTCTCGAAGACCTCTTCAATCAAAGCATCGCGATCAATGCCCACAATAGCGGCGTCTGCGGCAAGGCTTCGGCTCACCTTTTCCGTAAAGTGCATCATGAAGCCCTGGGAAGCCCTCAAATACGTTTTGCCCATGAGCGAGAGTCTGTCCAGAATATCAGGGAGCACAATGTGGAGGAAGTGAAGGTGGCGGCTTTCATCTGCGAGCAATTGTTTGCACATTTCTCCGCCGATCGTGTCGATCGTCGCTACTCTTGCGCGCCGCAAAAAGCTCGAGGCAAAATTTTCCGAGAACAGCGTCGAGAATAGCCAGTTTTCTACCTGATAGAACCCTGTGTGTGTCACCTGGCCCAAAATCTGCAAAGATCGATCGAATTTCGGAGGGGCGCCCAATCGCTTGAGGTAGTTTTCAATCACGAATACGTGGCGGCCTTCATCGTGAGCCTGCTCGGTGAGATAGTAGGCCAGTTCGTCACTCTTAAATTTCCGGACTGCCTTACCCATCATGGCCATGATGACATTGAGCCCCATCTTTTCGAGCGTGTAGAAGACACCAGCCAGGCGGATCCACACGCGGCGTTCTTCATCCGAAAGATAGATTGGGGCATTAAAATCGATGCGTTGGGGGGCAAACCACTGTTGGGATGCGGCCTGAACGTAAAGCCGCCGAAGCTTTTCATCGTTCACGATTGGATTTTCCCGAGTCGTCGGCTTCAGAAGTAACTCAGCCAGTGCAGGGTTTTCATTTAATAGAAAACCCGGCGCCTTCACATCGTTACGAATTTCTTCCAAATCTGCCATCTTTTCTCAAGGCTATTATACACTTAGCTTGTGCCACAGGTGGTGGTTTCAGTCAATCTACGGGTTGTTGTATTGTCCCGGAATATTGGCCCTATGGATGACGCGTGGGGTTCATTCACCGGTTTTGCTGTTTAAATCATTTCATCAGAGGCGCTAGCTGCTGTGTACTAGGAACAAGCCGGATTCCAACGCTCTCGAAGTCATTTCGCGCGGTTAGGGGCGTATACAAAAACCGGCGCTGGCCCTGTCTAAAAACAGGACAGCCCTAGTGACTGAAACTGTAAGTGCAAATAGCTCAATGGTTTGATGCTCGTAGAGAACAAAGTTGTTTAACAATTAAACACCGGAACGCAAATTGTCCCTGTGTATTCTAAAAGGCATCGTCCAATTTGATTCAAGTTACGCATCGAGACGAATCTGGAACACCAATTGCAATGAAAGCCATTTGAGGACCTGGCCGGCTTGAGTCGGCAATGGGTCGATTACAACTTGTGATGCAGCTGAGCGACGCCCGTAAAGGGCACATGTGATGTTGAAAGCGGGGTTCAAAATGAAGCGGCACTTTTGGTCGGTACTTACCAGGCTCATATTAATTTTATCACTGGGGTTTATTTCGCTGCTGCACGCGGCGCCGGACAAGTATACCAGCCATGATGGAGGCACCGGGCCCAAGCGCTATACAGATGAAACGATTTGGAAAAAACCATATGACGATTATGAGGCATTCCTCAAAACCGTTTCCGAAAAGGGATTTGAGGCGATAACAGAGTATGCGGTTCCCGCAGGGGAAGGAGCGGAGCCTACCGAACTGAAGGGGCATAAGGTTTCTAAAGAGGGCGTGGAAACGCTGAAAAAAGGATTAGAGGTAATTTCCAAATACAGAGCCGGCGTTGTTGAGTGCGCAAAAAAGGGAGACGAAGCGTCCGTGGGGCTGAAAAAATTTGTGGATAGCCTCGTAACGGACATCAATAATATCTTTGTAAAAAATGCGGAAGGAGACGGGGCTAAAACGCGTGATTCTATGAAACGAGAGGGACTTCAGGTCAGCGTGAGAAACGAAACGATCCTTTCTTATGTTGCGGCAATCCACGCGTTCCAAAAGAAAAAGGCGCTGGCTAAGAATGTGTCAGGAAAACTTGCGGAAGTATCTTCTGGCGATAAAAAGCTGATGGAGCAACTGCTTTCAACGGCCTCAGTTCTTCTTGGTAACACAGTTTCAATTGATGAAAATACTGAAACCGTTGGTGGGGTTAAGATCGCCGTTCTGAGAGAATCGGGCGACCATTCAAAAGGAATTTTTGAAGCCATCGACAAAATTATGGGCGGACTCGCTCATGATAAAGACGCCTGCCTTGTGAAGTGGGATGCGCCTGTTACGACGACGGATAAGCCGCCCGCAAAGCCGAGCGAAACGGCAACAACGGTTGCAAAACCACCCGGTGCTCCATTACCAGGCACTCCCGGAACTCCCGGAACTGTGAACCCGACGACACTTGGGGCAGCGGTTCCACCGGGTACTCCAGGTACAGCCTTTACGCCGCCCCAACAGCCGAATGCGGATGCTGTGGCTCAGCGAGTGGCGGCCGAGCAGGATGCGATTCGCGCGGCCGAAGAGGCAAGGCGACGACTTCTCGATGAGCTAGACCGCGACGATCGCGATCAAGACGATCTGGATAAGTTGAAACAGCTCGCCAGATTGGTGCAGCCCCAAGGGAATCGATCGTCCGATAACGATCGTTCGAGTCAGGGCCCAACATTTTCGCCATCGGTATCGCCGAGCTCGCCAGGTGGTGGTCAGCAGCCGCAGTTTCAGCCCCCCCAATATCAGGGGCCGGTTCCTCAGGACAGTGGTATTGCGCAGCTGTTGCCGATGCTCCTGAATCAGAATCGCGGAAGCACCGATTTAAGCCCGGAGCTTTTGCGGGCGGTGGTAAAGGCCAACACCAACGAGGTGCCCTATACGCCCCCAGTGGTGCCTCAGGTGAATACTTCGCAGACCGCGCTGCTCGAGACTCTGCGTATGATGCAAATGCAGAATATGATGAATCAGCAACAGGTGGCGGCTCGCCCGAATGTTTACGGTGGAGCGCCAGGTGGTGGTGGGTTTGCCTCGATTCGCCGGGGCCGGAGTGGTGGCTTTACATCGTCAACTGGACGCGCCGGGCAGCTTTCGGTTGCCGGTTCGCGAGCTCGACGACCGTCACCGCTGGCAATAGCCGGGCGATAGATACGGCCGATAGTTTTCCCTTTCGGTAGTCCCCCTATTGGTCTCGATAACCATGGTGTTATTACTCCCGGTTATCGAGACCTTTTACTTTGCCATTTATTTTTAGTGGGTTGTTTTCAAATAGGAGCGCGCCTTGCGTTGCCTTTCCAATTACGTTGGAGCCGATCGTAACGAGATCGGAGATGTTGCACGGTACGGCGAGAGCTGTTTCAGCACTCAGGACGACGTTGGGGCCGACTTGACTGCCGGCGGGAATGAGCTCCGGGCTCGCGAGGATACAGGGGCCCTCGAGTTTAATGGTTGGCAAAGCTTTTCCGGCCGGAATCCAGATGCCCGGCTTTTTTTCTCGATAGTCCAGATAGTTTTCGATGGCATGCCGGGACCTAGCCCCTGCGGGTTGGGAAAGCTCGTGCAGTAGTGCCATTGTCGAGGAGTAGAGAGCGGGAATGTCTCCCGTGTCGTGCCAACTTGAGCCGGCTATAATTTCGCCAAATGCCAACCCCTGCCCAATTGCGGGTGGGTACAGATCGTTGATAATTCCCGATGGAATGGGTTTGAGATAGGAAAGTGCCGCGGCCGAAAGAATATGAATTCCGGTAAAGGTTCCGACAATATCGTTGGAGTTGCCAGGCTTATCAATTCCAGTCAACCGACCCGATTGATCCGAGTAGACGGGAGTATATTCTTTGCCACGGGGCTCCGTTAAAATCATCGTGGCTAATGCCTGGCGATGGGTGTGCCGCCCGATGGCCTCTTTTAAATCCAAATTCGTCACAAAATCACAGTTCACCACGACGAACGGTTCGTTTGCAAAAAAGGCCGCGGCGTTCTTGATGCCCCCGCCTGTGCCCAGAAGGTTTTCCTCAACGGTATACCGGATGGAAACGCCCAGTTGCATCCCGTCACCCAAATGGGATCGGATCGTTGCAGCGAGGTGATGGAGGTTGATGACAATTTCTCGAATGCCCGTGCGTTTCAAGAGGTCTATGGCATGGACCACATTGGGAAGATTCAGCACCGGAACGAGTGGTTTTGGAATTGCCCGGGTAATTGGGCTCAACCGGGTTCCCAGTCCTGCCGAAAGAATCATTCCCTTGCGAATGGAGCCGATGTTTTCGCCACCCGTTTGCATCATGAGATGAGTTTAGCCTTTTCGATTCGCTCGAGCCAGTTTTCTAGTCCGAGCACCGATGCCAGTGCTTGTGTCGAAGGGATGGCCAGTGCCGACTGGATCGCCGGTATGAGATAGGGAAGGTGGGTTTTTTTTTGATATCGAGTGAAAAACGAGGCGAAGGAGCCGGCAGCCTTGATGAGACGTTGAAAGGCGCATGTCTGTAGGTCTTCCTCAAATGTCCCCCAGGAGACCAGACGCCCCAGCTCAAATTCCTTAAGACGTTCCGAATAACATGATCGAATCGCAGCGCGCGCCAGATCGGTCAATGGCACGTACGGATCAAATAGGAGGCTAGCGAGATCGTAGTGGGGTGGGCCAAGTCGCGCATCCTGGAAGTCTATGAGTGTTAGCCGCCCATTAGTAACCATTACGTTTCGCGTATGAAAATCGCGGTGCGCAAAACATTTTGGAGTTAATTCGGCCATGTGGGTGCAAAAGGCCTCCAAAGCCGACAGGCTCTTGGGGCCCCAGGCCGACAGGCCGAGAAAGTTTTGTACAAGGTGTGTGCCGGCAAAAAGGCATTCTTCCATGAGCTTTGTTTTGTCAAAAACGCGCTGGGAAGCGGGAATTTCAGGGGGAACCGGGTACGTTTTTCCGTGTAGATTCGCCAAAATCTCCGACAATCGTCCAAGCTCGGTTTCCTGTGTGTTTGGACTTTCAACGACAAGTGACTGAAGCAGTTGGTCGCCCAAATCCTCCATTAATAATATTCCGAGTTCGGGGGATTGACCAAAAAAGTTGGGGACTGGAATGTTATGTCGTGCTAAAAAATCGCGGTGAGCGGTGTAGTCCCGAGTCTGATCCCACCGAGGATCCAACACGAGTATCGCCGAACGCGATTGGGTTGCCACCCTCAAAAACAGCCGCGACGATCCGTCACCGGCCAACACCCGCTGCGAAACAAAAGTTTCTTTAAACGCCGATTTTAGTTGGGTATCCAGCCATTGCGTTTGTGCCTGGGATAGTCTCGCAGCAGGGGTACTCATGAGTAATTGGGCAGTTAGTTATCCAGAATACCCAGATTATCCTTTAAATTTCAATAGTTTATTTCCGCTCAAGTCTTGCGAAAAATTTACCGAAACTTATACTAGAGATAGTTGTCTCCAGCCTTTCGACCCCATCACACGGACGTGTTCAGTGCCCGAATCGAGCCAAAAACCGGCGCGAATTGAAAAAATCCTGCGGGACCATTTTCCAAAATTCATTATTCTCTTTGCGGGCCTTGGCGCATTCTTGATGTTGAAATCACGCCTGTCTCTCTCTCCGATGCCGGCACCGGAGAATCCGCTGATTGCGACGGCCGCCGTCCAATCAATTGATATTTCGAAGGCGGCCGAGCAATCCAAAAAATCCGAGTTAGAGCCCATCACCAATTTTTCGTTGCCCAATAGCTTTGCGCCGGTCGAAACGTTAGAGGATTTTGGCGCCCAACGAGTGGAGGAGCTTTCGGTTCCCGATGAGGCGTTGGCACGCTTTTTATCGATGGAAGAAGGTGTCAAAGACGGTGTCGAGGATGTGTCTCCGCAGGTTTCTATGAAGAGTTCTCAAATGACCGTTGCAAAACGCTTAACGAAGGTGAAGAGGAACCGAACGCAGCGTCAGGTGACACCCATTGAACCAACGATATCCCTCGACGGTTTTTGGGGTGCATGGGACGAGGGTGAGGTAGCGGGTGCTGTTGATGAATCGTCGCCGCTTTCGATCGTGATTCGTGAAACGTTAAACGAAGTCGCCTTGACGGGAAGCTACGATGAAAACCGATTACAGAGTCTGCTTCAGCTGGGGAGTCAGGTTTTTACTGTGTTGCAAGAACGAGGAGTGCCGTTCCAATTGAGAACTGCAATCGGCGTAGTGGCTCCCAATAATTACGATGAAGAGATTCAATTCGTGGCTGCCTTGCGTGCAGAGGAGGGGCGCCTTTTGGTTGATCCGGTCCCGGCCGAACAACCAATAACCGATGACCCAATAGCGACAAAGCATGTTCCGGAAATCGTCTTCGCGCCGGGACCGTCGCGTGCGATGGATAACAGCCCTCCGTTGGATGCGCAAAAAGAGCTGGCCGCGATAAGCGCGGATGAGCCCAGTGTCGACTTGCCGATGGAAGAGGTATTTGACTCAGAAACGAAGCGCCCTGTTTTAGCCAGTGCGAGCCCGTCAGCGGCGTCACCTGAGATCGTTTCGGATTTTTCGGAAAGGTCGGATGTTTCGGGCATTTCTATTTCCGGCCCCGTCTTAGTGTTGCCCAAGGCGAACCTTGTGACTGCGCCGCGTGCGCCGATGACTACCCACAGCCTGGAACGTCGAGCCACTGGTGCCGGTGTGATTAGTCAACCAAAGGGTAATCAAACGACGAGTACTCCGCCCGACGAACTATCGCCTGATACCCCTAATTCCCCGGCTGACGAGGTGCCACCTGATACGGATAAGAGCCCGAGATCGGGAAAGATTTTTGGCTCGATTGAATTGGATGCGGCCGCCGCTGAATGGCTTGAGAGTAAGAAGGGGCACGTTGAGATTTATCTTCATGCCCGGGACAGCCAGGATCCCCAAGACACCTTATTTGTAGATTCTCACTACCCGGATCTCACCTTTGAAATCGAAAGTGCGCACCTAAAATTTAAGTACCAATTAATGGCGGCCGTGTACCTTCCCGATTCGTCGACTGCGTTCGCCAGTATTCCCTACGAGAAAACCATTGGCCCCGATTTTCGCGAGCGCATTAGATTTAGAATAAATCGCCAACAGATTAATGGGCAACGCTCTGAAAAACCTCGAAAGGGAAGCGTTCCTCTGACCCTGACGATATTTGAGGGCCTGTCCGGCAATTACCGCCAGCCGGTTCCCGTGGCGGGAGCGACCGTCAGTATTATTGGGTTCAATGGGGCTGAGTTTGTGTCTGGATCCGATGGGAGTGTTCGGATTGCTCGCGTTCCTATTCACTCTGAACTGCTCCTGCGTGTGTCTGCGCCAAAGTACATGCCGACCGAGCACGTGGTGCCCATTTTCAATACTGCGGGATACGCGCCAATTTATCTGCTGCCCGATGAGAAGGTTTCTGATGTTAGTCGGTACTTTGTCCAGAGTGCCCAACAACCGGGAAAGGGGGTTCTTATTGGGCGTGTTTTCGACGCCGTCACTCGAACTCCCAAAGCCCAGGAGAGGTTTTCTCTTTCGTTCAGAAAGGGTGGGCCGCTTTATTTTGGCGCGTTGCCAGACCCCAATCAACGCGAGACGGGCACGCAGGGTCTTTTTGGGTTCTTTAATCTTCCCTCTCTCTATCGGGTGCTGTCGCGAGATGCCTCACAATACGGGCTATTGACCAATATTCGACCAGGGCACGGTTATTACGTCGAGTGGGGTAGGGGCGGTCGAAAACCGTTTCGAGGGAAAATTGAAGATCCGTTCAATCGTCGCCCGTTGCACGCGAAAGTTTCATGGCTCGAACACCCGGAGTCCGTTGTTGAGACAAACCCCGGTAACAGATTTCAATTCGATGCGGTCGATCTTCCGCCTGGAGCCGTAACGCTGGAGACTGAAATAGACGGTTATCCAAAAACATGGCACACATTGCCTTGGAGCAGTCGCGAACGAGCGGATGTCAGAACGCTTTACGTTTTAGAGAGCGAGTTGATTCGAGAAAGCCTGAAGTCATTTGCTCGGGCGGGTGACCAGCCAGGACTGGGTTCGTTGGTGGGTGGCGCTTCCGTCCGGTTCATGAGGAAAACCGCGTGTACGCGCGTGCGGTTACTGAGCACCGAAGGCTCAGTTGTAGAGGCGGACAGCGGCCCTTACTATTTTTCAAAAAAGCGAAGTCTCAAGGACCCCATTTGCCTTACCACCAAAGAACCAGGCTTTTCATTCGTTGGGCTCCGGCCCGGCGATTACCTGTTGCAGTATCTTCAGGAGCGTGGCCAAGACCACGGCAAGGAACGTGGCCAAGAAAACGGCCGGATTCTCAGATCGCGTCTGGTGAGAATTGGAATGAACCGGGTGTCCGTCGCTGTCGAATGACCTAATTTATTGTTCGCAGCGGTCAGCAGACGGCGAAGGTGCGCGTGCCACAACACCCGAATCATTTCCCGGTAAAAGATGTTGGCCAAAAAGCCGGTCCTTATATCCTTCTACGATTGTGGCCGCCATTACCTCGGCGAAGAAATTTTTTCCAGCAAAGCCGAGGCCGTTGACTTCTCGCGCTGAAAGCAGCTTTTCAATAGAGTGTGTACGGTGCTTTTCCGTAAGCCGACGAACCCGGCCTATGCCCGAGTTATAAGAGGTGATGGTCGTGCTCCAGTCAGGGAGGACCGAGCGATATCCGCGAAGTAAGCGCGCCGCGCTGCGAGTCTGACGAATCGGATCGCGCCAAAAGTGTTCTTCGTCTTTAGCAATCCACTCGCGGGCGGTTTCTGGAGTGAACTGCCAGATACCAACGGCGCCCATCTTGGATTCTGCTTTGACGTTAAATGATGACTCTACGAACGGGATTCTCGCCAAAGTAACGGGAAGACCGTGCTGCTTCAGCACGCTTTCAATGTGAGGCAATAATTCCTTGGCGCGGTGAAGAGCAGCCAGGAAAGCATCGCGCTGGCCGGTTTGGGTGCGAATATTTTGACTCAATCGGCGCCCTTCGTGAACATCCAGTGCGCCATAGCGTGACAACATCTCGCGCAGACCACTTAAATCGAGATCCAGTGCAGTCGTCGTGCGTACCGAAGATGCACTCGTAATCAAGCCCCTAAGGCGATTCACGACTGCGCGCTCAATGGCCCTTGATCGGATCTCAAAGACAGCGGTGTTTCCCAATTCGCGATGGAGTGGGCGCAAGTCAATAATCCCATACACCAGATCGACTCGATGTCTGTCGTGTACCACTCGAACATGACTCGTATACTGCGAATAGACTCTCACCCAGAAAGCGACTCGGCCCTTGAGGTATTCCGGGATCTTAAATTCCGGCTCCAAACGACTTTCGGGATCGCTCACAAGGGCATCCGCATCGATACCTGAATCGAAAAAAGGATTATTCTCTCCGCTGCCAGGGTAGAGAGATGAGAATAACGACAGGTCACTGTAACGCCATGTCGGTTTAAAGTATTTCCAGGTGGGAGAATTCCCAGGGTTTTCTTTAGAGCGCGCCTCATTGACGGGTCCGTTGGCGCCCATCGAAAGGAGCGCCGGGTCGATTTCAGGGGCGGACGTTGTAATGAAAAGAAGCGAAGCCACGGCGATTGGCAGAGTCGTCAGCCAGGGAGTGAGAACCCACTGATGGTACGCTCGATCCAGCGACACGCTGAGTGACCTAGCCCACTTCATGGAGTGCACCCGGGCCTGTCTCCAGTGTGACCAAAATTTATGAGCGCGCTTCTTCATTAAACTTTCTGCTGAGTGACGTAAATCGTCACTCGTGTACGAGCGGTCGTCAGTGACCTTACGACGCACGACCAGCCTGGGCCCTGCATCATGGAGGGAAAGAGCAAGTCGCATGCCATGTCTCGGGTGGAAAGAGGCCTAATTAGTGCGGCGAGTATTCAATGAGTAATCACTGGTGAATCGTTTCACGAGGGACTAACCCCAAAGAATGGCGCGCCAAAGGTGTTCATGGGGATGTTCATTGAGGGGTCTCAATTTCGGTATAAAGAAAATCGCGAGTGTAGCCGATGAGTGATTAGCTAAAAGGAGCTTGCAATGAAAAATATAATCGTTTGGTTGAGGCTAATTCGCCCGGCAGGAATGGCCATTGTGGCTTCGTTTCTGGTCGCGTGTGCTCACCAAAGCGTGGACTCCGGTGACACGATTTCGAGCAATGAAACAACTCCTGAAAACCAGCTGCAGGCGATGGTTGGTTCGGCACAGGCGGAGATGAGTAGCCAGTCGATAGAGCCGGCGGATGAAACCGCGGGAGAAGACTTGGTGGGCGAAGCGATTTCGACCGCGACGGCGGCCGAGCAGGCGGATGATAAGGCGGGCGAAACCGTCGTTGCGACGACGGATGATTTGGTAGCTCAAATTCAGCCAGAGCCTTTCGTAACGGCCGTTACTGGTAGGACGGTCCAAGGGCAATTTGATTTGGCCGAAAGGTCATCGATGGAAATGGGGCTGTCAGACGCGGCCCCCCTCTTGATGGCAAAAGCCGTCAAGGCAAAGCCGTCCAAGAAATTGGACGCAGTCGTGGTTCCCGACCAACCTTCTGCGGAGCCGGCGGCGATTGAAACCCGATCACCAGGCTCTGTCGAATACCCGTCGAGCGCGACGGTGGTGCCCAGTGGAGAGGAACCGGCAAATGGAGAATCTAAATCACCCCCCGCCCTCATGGAGCCCAACACCGACGATCAACTGAAATCCGAGGTGGAAAACGAAAAGGTACTCGCGTCCCCAGAGGTTGGTGGCGTTATTATGCGGCCGTGGTTTCCTTGGGTTGCAATATTTACCGGCTGTGTAGGTTTTCTGATTCTGGGTTATCTCAAGCTAAGAAAACGCAAAGCCACGCCCACCTAAGATTTGCGTCTGAGGTACTGCCTTCGG
>CAZRVZ010000172.1:0-22437 GCA_964603655.1 uncultured Pseudobdellovibrionaceae bacterium
GTATGGTGGGAGCAAAATGCCGCAAAATTACCCGCCGCGTCAACTCTCACCCGAAATATCGCCCAGAGGATTGACTGGATAAGCGCGATCCGTTAACCCGTTGTGCCTCGTTAATGGGTGAATCGGCTACTGGGTGGCAAAGGAGGATCCGTGCGCTTTCGTTCACTTCTCATTTCGCTTCTGCCCCTTTGTTTCAGTTTGTCCGCATTCGGTTGGGACGATGACGTCCACATGAAGATGCTATTTGCAATGTGCCGGAAGGCGGCGATCGCCCCCGAGCTCTGTCTGAAAATCGCTCTGAATGCCGGGTGGGTAGACGAGGCCTTTACGACCACACCGATGTTTCCCACATTTTTTATTGGCGGTGAGGTGAGACGCCGCCGACACTTTCCCGGAAATCGTTACTTCATGGGTGAAAGTCCCCAGCATGGAATGGCGGGCCTGGGGAACTACATGGCCCTCGGCTATCCGAATAGTCCGGTGGGGAACATGCTCCTTGCCGAGGGATTTCACAATGGAGATTTCACTCTCGTCGGCGCCGGACTCCACGTGCTCATGGACTCCTTCACTCACAACCACCTGGCCTATTTCGGCCATACCGATCGCGGCCACCATCCCGATCGCCCGTGGACCTACCTTTCAATCGATTCCGAAACCGGAGAACTCTATAACCCGCGATTTCGAGATATGGTTCCGGTTGTGTTTCAGGCGCTTTGTGCCATTCGGGATCTGCTACCCGAAATTGGATTAGACAAGGAGATGCGAACTGCGGATGGCAGACGCTCTCACACTCTCGGAGCCGGTGACCTGGCTCAAGACTTCATGTCCTTTAAACTTTACAAAGAAATCAGCACCTGGAAAACGACGTGGGACCCTCGTTACACACGCCGAGCCATGCGAAACCTATTGGAGCTGGCGAAAGAAGATGGCTTTCTCAAGGCGGATTACGACGTCAACCAGGTGCTTCCCAAGGACGAAAAACATCTCGGCGCTACCGATCCCTATGAACTCTTCCTCGGAATCGTCAGAAAACTGATTCAATCAGACCTTGGCCCTGATGGTAAATTCGGACAGGTGCTAGACGTAGCAAAACTTCGCACCAGTACATTGCAGGGTTATCCACTCGATGACATTCACCTGGTGGATATGTCACCCGCGGAACAAACGCGATTCGTGAATTATTCCACGAGTGTATTTACCAAGGGCCATCTCCCGATTCCGCTCGGTCTTTACAATGAGTCCGCCTGGGAGGTCGAAGGGGCAAACAGGAAACTGGAGATGGATCTACGACACGAAGCCTGGGACAACTTCATTGAAACGGTAGTCGGGCCGGAGAGTTTTGAGTTCGTCACCCCGCCTTCAGGGTGGAGGGGCATCCCGGCGCTTTTTTGTTCGAGTACGGGCAGCTGGTGCATTTCAAACAGCGGCAAAGAGGCGATCAGTATCTCGGGTACCCAACGCATCAAATTCAACTGGAAAATGGCCCTGGATTTGGTGAAATATTTCTGGCGTAACGCCCCCGATCGCACGATGGGCTATCAGTATCCGACCGTGTGGCGGAGCCAAATCGCTAGTGGAACTGTACAGCCGCTACTTACGAATCGAGATGTAGTGCAGTTAATCGCCGAAAGGCTCCGATCGCTTCAGCGCCAAGGCCTAAAACCGAAGGCCGACGTTTGCAGCGTCCACCTGTTCGAAGCGATGGAAACGGCCATTCGGCTTAGTTTGCCATGAAGCCCTTAAGCGTCTCCAGCATCTCCTGACGGATACTCCGTCTCCCCTCTGATTTGGCGCGGGCCTCATCAGAAACGAGTGCCTTATACTGACGAGAGCCCTTTCGGGGCATTGGACCGGGTGATGGGGGGTCATTTTCCCAGTCGAGCATTACATACATTTTGCGCGCGACCGCGGGGTTTGAGATGACCTTTAATATTTCGGCGTCGCTACGGGCCTGACTGAAATCGACCGGGTATTTGAGGTGACATTCCCGGCAGCTATTCCAAAATGGTGCGACTCTCGGATCTTTGCCCAATACTTCGTGCACCTCTTGACCGTCGGTGGTAGAAATCGGCATCCCCAATTTCAAATCGGTGGGTGAACTAGGAATTGAACTTTCCGGCGTGAGAGCCCTGATAAGCCCTTGCATGATTTCCCCTCGGACCAAAGGGCGCGCGCCCAATAAAGTTTCATCCAGTTTTTCAACTGCGCCCAGCACCACCGACGTCTTATTCCCTGATGCCAGCGCCAAGCGCCTGAAATCGCCAGGTGAGAAAAAGCGATCCAAAGAATAGATGAGGATCAACCCGTGGGCGACGGGGTCGTCCCATATCATCGGGAATCCGAACGACTCTCCAGGCGGCACGTGGCACGCGTCTTTGGCCGGCTCAAACGCCGCTGGTAGGTTGAATCGTCGCACCAGATCTTCCAATCGGGCGTTTGGCTCGGGAACATTCGCCGCCATGCTGCTAGAAATCGGGCCGCCGGAAAGTCCACCGCCCAAGGTCAACGGATCGCGATTATTGAGATCGAACTTGGGAATTTCGAAGCCCCTATTTCCTTGTTGGGTAAATTCCTCTCGCAGAAGTTGCGTAAGCTCCTCGTAGCGAAGTGAGCCCTCATCCACTGCTTGATCCAGAGCCCACGAAAGCCCAAGCTGTAGCAAAAGCGTTCGGCAACGGTTTCCGCGAACCCCACTAGTCCCGCACCACTCGGTCCAAACCCGGTTGAGCGGCATTAAGAGGTTCGCGGCATCGGTGGACAGATCGAAGTTGTGGGCAATGTCGTTTGTCCCGGGAGCGATCGTAATCCCCTCGTACTCGGAATTACCATCATGAAAACGTTTCATCTCCTCGGCCACCAAGGAATTCCCATTAGTCTCCGACCAAGGCCCCTGGGAAAACATCGGCCCGTGATTCTTGTGGCACGTGATGCAAAGACTGCGATTGGCATACACCACCCGGGGCGCCTTGGACCCGTTGGAGTATGGGCCCTCGGCGTAATCGGTGACCAGCTGAAACTCGAAGCGCGACGCCCGTTCGTTGAAACTGATGACCTCGAGTACCTTGGGCAATTTCGAGAATCCGACAAATAGGCGATCTTTGAGAAAATACCCGAGAGTCTCGGGAGATTCTGCCGGGTACGTATCGACGCCAAACAAGGCTCTCGGGAATCTGAGACTCGCGTACTGGCGTTCCAGGGCTCGGCTGAACGGTATCAGAATTGGGCGAAGGGCATGCTCCGAATCTCCTCCTGACAGGCGTGTCACTCGTTCCATGAGTTTGGAAAATGGAAAAATCGTCTCGCGCGGCTCCCCGTTTTCACCGACGTTTGCGACGCTATCAAAGAGCGATCGGGTTTGGAAACCATCGGCGAGCACGGGCGGTAGATCGGTCCCTCCAGTTTCATCGGGTCGGTGGATGAGTGGGGCGCCATTTGCACGCGCCATGTACGGGGTGACGAGCCCGCCAGGCACACCCAAGGCGCAGATCCATAAGATAGCCGCAAAATATTTTGACATCATTTTTTAGAGAGTACGAAGTTGAGTCCGAAAACCCCATCCAAATAGGCCCGACCCAGATAGAGTCCGGGGCGAATCTGACGGATTTCATCCCGAATGAGCAGCCCCTCTCGGGTCGCGATGGAGTCGGGGAAGGGTTTGTAGTCCTTAAAATCATCGGAGAATGCGTAATCGATAATGATGGAGTCTTTGCGCACATCCAGTACGCTCAGTCCGTGATACACCTTCGCCGGAAAGAGCAGCATTCTGGCTACACGATTTCGCAGCATCGCGCCGTATCCTCCCGCCGTACGGAGACCGCTGTTATCAAATTCTTTCCCCTTCCAGAGATTCATGGCGATCTGATCCACATCCTTGGCGGTTAGCTTCAGTCCGATTTTTTCAAGGAGCTCCAGAAACTTTTTATGGCCGCCTTCGGACGGAAAGATCACAGCCCCGTCGTGAAATCCATCGGGAATCGGACCGGCCTCGCGGCAGGAATAGAGCTGGTCCAATCGCTCCTGCGGCCAACTCTCACCGCGAAAAGCCTGCCCCACATCCTTGGAATTGGCGGCTGGGATGAGGGTATTCAAAACTGAATCCGGAAAGAGCGCCTTGCAGTCCAGACGCGCGAAGTCGGCGAATCCTGTAGCCTGGGCGAGGCCGTTAATGCCATCAAAATAGGAAACGCCACCCAGCGCCGCCGCGAAAACCATTGCATGCCAACAGGAATTAAACTGGGAATTAAACTTTTTCATGCCATCTCCCTTTATAAAGTCTTTAAGAATTGGATAAGTGCATCTTGCTCGACACCCGACAAAGAGGCGCCGAACTCGTGCCCTTTGTCCTCTTCCAGATCCGAGCAATTGGAATACTTGGCCAACTCTTCTCTCAAAAGCTCGGGGTCGGAAGACAGCTTTTCGAACTCGGCCACGATCTTGGCGTACCGTTCTTCGGTCGGAGTCGATGAACTTGCGATCCTATCGATCTGAGCACTGACAAAGGCACGTTCGTTCAAACTCGCCAGAAGCGCGACGGGAGTTCCCTTGGGAATCTTGAGCTCAAAGCGATTCAAGGCGGCCGGATCCCCCAGGGCAGCAAGCCCAGCCAAAGAGTTGGACTTGAGCGCGTTTAAAGCATCAACGTCGATTTTAGGACCCAGTTCGAGCGTGATATCCTCGTAGGTCCTCATGACCTTCTTCCCGCGCTGACCGGGGTTTAAGAGCGCCACCATCGATTGTTCAAAGAGCGCAATGCGATCTTCTACGGTGACACTGGAGTACGGTTCGATGCAATCAACTTGGGTGTCGGGCGGTTTTCCACCCTGCTTGCGGATTGATTCCTCATACACCGGCACGTGCGAGCACAGGGTCGGTCCCACGGCGTTGTTGTGCAGAAAGGGGGCCGTGGCCCAAACGCTAAGGAGGGAGATATTGCGATAATAGCCCCGGCCACCACCGGCTCCATCGACTGCGGTTTCGGGAATTCCGATGACGGTCGCTCGCTTTTTATAGTCCTCGGAGCTGAACTCTTCCCACACATGGCCCGTCATGTGGTTCGTGTGGAGCGCACGGCAACGATTGGTCTTTAAAACATCGGCCGAGGTCGGGGCATCGTTTCCCATCCAGTCGATTCTCACCTCATCCACGCGCGCAACGGTGTCGCCGTCTTTGATTTCCATTTTCTTGGTCTTTCGAAAATCCTTGATGCTTAGGAAAAAATTCGCATCTCGGGCCTGGCCCGGACGAGTCGGTCTCTGGCTCGAATGGCAGCTGGCACAATTCTTCGCGAACGTCTGGCGCCCTAGTTCAAGTTTGTCTATCTTTTTACCATCGAACTCCACGGTGGCCGCCTGTATGGCGCTGATGCGTGATTCGCCGACTCGATTACCGTCTTTATCCACGGCATCCTTGAGATCCACCGGTCGTCGGGTCAAAAGAAATGAGATCACATCGCCGACGCGATCCTCGAGTGCCCGCCATTCGCCACAATCTCTGCGGCACTGGTTGATGTCGAACGGGGATTGGGTGGCGTGGCGACCCGTCAGCGATTTGATGTTGGTCAGGTGGTTGACCCAGCACTCGCGCGAGCACATTCCAATGTTGACGTAAACCCGCTGGACGGCGAGATCGGGACCGATGTCGTCCTCACCGCCCTTGAGAATGTTTGGGGTTTTGTCCAATTTGGTTTCACGGTCCGTAAAGGTACCATCGGCATTGCGCCGCTGGCGGGTTACCCGTTTGGGCGTGGACGTTTCCATGACCCGAATGTCGGTATTAAAAAGGGCGTTAATGGTTCCCGGGTTGAATATTTCGTCATGGGGGACCGCCGAGGTATCGGTGGCTCCCGCCTGCGAGTTCGTCAGTGCCTGAACGAGCAGGTGGCTCGTCGGTAATCCCGAACCCAGCATCTCGGACACGTGGGAGTGCTGGCCACCGATGGTTCCCGAAATGTTATCCCAATGGGGGTGCTCGATATCCGTGGGCGGACGCAAGGGGTTGATCCCGACGTGACAGCCGGCGCAGCTCATACCGATCAAGTAGGGTGGTTCGACCGAGGCGTCGCCTAGGCGGGCCCCCTGGTACTTGCTGAAATTCTTGCCGCCGTTTAGGCGTTGCCAGGAATCGAGATTGAATTTCGGGTTGGGGAACTTGCGAAACCCGATGGCGCCGGTCGATGTTCCAAAGGCAAGACGGCAGGCGTCCTCGCGCTGAAAGGGAATGACACCACCGGAAATTTTCTGTTCCAGGTTACAGGCGGGATCTTTGTACCCGGACTTTCCGATAAACGCAGTCAGCTCATCGTCACCGGGGCAGCGGTCAAAGCCAAATGTCGAATCGTCCCCGGGAACGCAATCGGGATCGCTTACCAGGCCCCAGTCCTTGAATCGACTGTTTCTGCGCTCCGATTTCAGAATTGAATGCCAATCGATCAAAACGCCGAATCGTTGCTGCAACACAGTCGTGTGAAAGACACCATTACCGAGGGTTCCCTGATACCAGATGGCCCGGCCGCGTTTTTCGGCTGGGGTCAAACCGACCGTATCGTAGGCGTCGAAAAAATTATCCTTTAGCGGGCCTTTGTAATTGCCACTAGTCCGATTGCCGGCAGGCTGACCGTCGATGACTGGAGAGTTGATCCCGTTATCTATCCGCGGGTTGATGTCCTTTGGGGCTGGATTTTCCGTGCCCTTTTTTGTGCAGCCCCCCAAAAGAATCGAAACCGCCAGTACAACCCATGCGCTTTTCGCCATATTCAACTCCGTGTGAAGCGGAGTTATACAGAGATCGCAAAGTTATCTCAAGACGACGATAAAATAAGATTTAACGGTTAAGCGAGAGCGCGAAATTGAGGCCCAGAAAAGGGCCGAAAAATGTCACCGCGTACGCGCGCCCCAGGTAAACGCCCGGGCTGACCTCGCGAATTTCGTCGCGTATCCAACCCGCGACGAGCGACGTTTTACTGTAATCGATGATGATCGCCTCGCGCCCATCAAATAGGCTGGTGCCCCGATACACGTTGGCCTTGATGGCGTGAAAACCGAACACCTTATTGAGTAAAACATCCCCCTTCGTCGAAAAGGTCTTCCCCTGCCAGATTAAGCTTGCGAGCACCGAGGCGGGAACCGCCAGCAGCGACCCTGGAAAAAAGATGGCCTTCCCGTGGGTATCGGTAGTCGGCACTTCACCGGTTGGCGCCTGAGCGTAAATCGCGTTCAACTCGCTCTGGCGCATTTGGCCGAGAGTCTCCAGCGTGTAACTCTCGTGCGCATCACTTTTTTCCGTCGCCATGGTACCCGCCGCCATTGTTAAAGCCCCGACCACCGTGAATCCTGCAAGCCACATTCGCATCTTGCCTCCTAATCATGATGGCGGAAGTTTTAAATTGCAGCCGGTCGATGTCAATAATGCGGCGAGTCTAGACGGGAAGTCTAAATAGGAAGTCTAAATGGCGCCTTAAGGAAACGGCATTAGGCAGAACGGCCGTTCGATACGTCGTCGGGTGTCGCCTACGACGGCACAGTGCCGATTTTTGTTACAGGCAAAAAATAGGGCTAACCGGTTGAATCCAGGAAGTCTTCGCCCTGTATTCTATCGGTACTCGGCCGTTGGGGTGTCGGCACTGTCGATGGGTGCTCAAAGTGTGAAAGCTACAAAATAATTCTAAGGCAAGAACATGGTTTCGGGGCCAGCATACCGCCGGGTCGCTACTCTGTGATTCAGGACGGACAGCTCATGGTAATCGACGTCGACCAGGGATCAAAAACCGGCTTATATCCCAACGATAACGGTGGTCTGCTCTTCAATTTTGAGATATCTGAGTCTTAAACATCGGGATAGGTTGCCGCCGTGACTACACAGGCGGCAACCCACCACCCTACAACCCCTACAACCAACCCGTCCTACAACCGGTACGCGTCGTAGAGCCGCTGGACAAAGCGTTTCTCCATGGAGATGTACCGCTCCAGCATCAGCGATTGTTCCAGCAGCTGATTCTTAAGCGCCTGCATCTCAGCCTTTTCCGCCTCGCTTTTGGCCGCGAGAATCGAGAGATCGATGAAGGGCAGCATTCCCTTCACGACCGCCGCGCGATCCTCGATGAGATTGAGGTTGAGAAATAACAGCCGCCCGCTCGCCGTCTCGAGATCCCCGAAGGTCGAGAATCTGAGCGGTGCCTTGAGCACGCGCCCATCGGAGACTGCAATCTGGGCGATGTTATTATCAACGAGCTGGCCAAAGAGCTCGCCCACCCTCTGCTCTGCCCCTTCGTTGGGACCTGTGATCTCCATTTGAACCAGAAGTTCCACCAACTGCGCCCTCAACTCGGAGCTTTTAACGAGCGCCGCCGCGTCGGGATCCTGATCGCCCACCGATAGTCTGAGCTGCAGACGGCTGAGCTCGACATGTTTGTCCAACACCTGCTTTTGAAGTGCATCCACTTTCTGCTCAGCCTCGGGCGTCGGGGTAAATTCCGCCTCGAGCTGAGCCTTGGCCAACTCAGTTCGCACAGCCTCGAGCTCCGTCACCAGTTTCGCGGCTGCGGCCTCATTGGCCGCGGTCACGACGGGTTGACCTGTAATGCGGTTGAGCTGAATCAGTTCCAGCAACTCCCCGCTCGATATTGTCGGAAACGAGGCGAATATCTGCAACAGCTCCAGCGCCACGTAACGCAAATTGATACTGGTCGTACCAATCTGCAACCCGGCAATGGGATCGATCGAGGTATTCGACAGCAGATCGTTAAGCACAGTGGCCATCGGGCGGTGAAATTGATCGAACACCGTCACCGTCCCCGATACCGAGGCGGGATCGCCCGTTGGCATCATGAGAAAGAGCAGGGCGTAGATCTTATCCACCAGCACTCCCCGAACCACGAGCTCATTGAACTCCCAATCGCCGCCGTCGAGATCGGGCCGATCCGGGCTGTTGTCCAGGATGATGATCCTCAAGCCGGCGAAGGCCATTGCCCGTGCAGAAACGGCATTCTTCACCTCGGACTGAACCTTGGCGACATCGATCGTTACCGTACGGGTCAAACTGGTCCGCACGCTCCGCGTTTCCTTGGAGTCGGGATCGGCCTCGGCGCGCTGTTTGAGCAGGCCCCACAGAATGCGATCGCTATCCTCGGTTTTAGCTACCGTAGATCCCTCGGCATACGACGCGCCATTGGTCACGATTGCGTTGGCATGGTCGTACACCAACCGAATCGGAAGCAGAGTCATGATAACGCTGTTCAGATAACTGTTGAAATCCGGAAAGCTGACGCGATCGTTTCGCTGGTTATTGAATTGGTGGCTCTTGAAATAGTTGAGCACCTGATTCCTAGCGACCTCAGCCAACGATCCTCCCTGGTCGTGTTGCAGGCACAGGCCAGCGCGAGAATCGAAGACATTATCATCGGTGCAGAAAAGATAATTCTTATCCAACTGCCGCTTTATCGTCTCCGGTTTCCCGTCGCCATAGGCCACCTGGATAGCCGCCACGTCGTAAGATCCCGGGCCCATCGGCTCCTCGACCGATAAGAATCCATAATCCATCACGCTGGCGCTTTTGGAGTCGCCTTCGAAATGGCGCTGATCGGCTGAGCCCATGAAGTTGTGCCGTAGCCCAAGCGTGTGCCCCAGCTCGTGCGCAAGCAGAGGGGCAAACACCTTCACCTCGACCTCTTCGTCCGACAATCGAGCCGCGGTCAGAGTGCTGACCAGAGCCAGGGTGTCCTCGCTCAAGGGAGTCGTGAACTCCATCCCTTTGCGACCGACTAGTTTCTTCGCACGCGAGACGAGCACTTTGGAATCCAAGATGCCTTGATCAGATCGCGCAGTGTTTAAAACCTGCTTCACCAAATCTGTCTCGTTTTTCACGGGTCCCTGCTTAAGCCGTTCAAAGCGGCCGTCGGCCAGGAACTTCTTAAGGCGCCCGGCGATTCCGGTTGCCGGAGAAGCAGTAGCATTAGATCGCAAAGGCGAAGATTTGCCCTTGGTCCATTCCCGCTCCCGGAAAACAGTCCTTCGGAGCGATCCGCCGTAAAGAAATACGTCGGCCTTGATGATCTCTCCGGTTCTGGGATTGGCCACCAATGGGCCATAACCCAAGAGGCCGATCGCTTCGTTGCCATCGATATAGGCCACCATGCTGTAGCGAAGATCCCCAATCTCCTGCCCGGAATTATCGCGCAATTCGAGAACGTCGTGTCCCGTTGCCTGCACGAAGGCTGCGTTCCACTCGCGAAAAACCGCATGGGCAGCGGGCTTTAGGTGCTCCGGAAAGTTTGCCGTGAGGTAGTAAACAACCTTTTTCGACGTGTCCCACCGGTTCATCATTTCTTCCAAAAGGCTTTCGAGCGCACGGCCGTACTTATCGAAGCGGTACGTCCGCGTCTTAAATACACCGATTCGCGTCTGCAGCTCTTTCGAATAGACGCGCTGAGAATAACTCGCCGACGGCTCGAACTTCAGGAAGCTGTAGCGCTCCGTCAACACCGATTCGGTGCTCAACGTCTTTTCAACCCTGAAATCGATGTGCTTGGAATCCGTATCGATCTGAATCCCACCCACTGCCGTCACCGTTTTTACATCGGGCAGATCGGCGATTTCGGCTAGATTTTTCGTCACATCCACGACGACATAGTCCCGTTGGTCCCAGGGCCGCCGCGTGGTGGTGACCTCCTCTTCGTGAGTGTCGGTTCCATCGGCATTTTGCCTGCGCAAAACATCGACGTGTGTCACCGGAAAGCTCAAGAGCACGGCCGTGTGCTTGGCTGTCGCTTCGGTATTAAAGAGAGGGTCTACCGCTGTCACCTCAACCACGTCCTTTTTGACCTTGAACTGAACGAGGCTATCGGAACTCATGTGGAGCCCGGCCGGCAGAAAGTATTGCTTTGATCCCGCCGTGTATTTGGAGTCGGTGATGGTTCTTAGATAATGAAAGGTCCCATCGAGCGCCGTCTTCTTGACCCTGAGCGAGTCCTCGATGACCGGCTTTAACGGGCGCTCCTTCGCGCAACCGATGGCAAGAAGTGCCAGTAACAGATTAACCCCTAGTTGTTTCGTCCCTTTCATGTCCCCTCCCCAGTGTCATTTTATCTACCCCAAGTTCATTAAAGCCCTAGCTCAAGCACCAGTGACAAACGGCTGTCTCGGTTGTCAGCGATACGAAGCGGTCGATTAAATCCCGTGCTGGCGTCAATCACGCTCGATAGTAATTCGTGCTGGATGGCGATAGTGCCGGTATCACTGAACTCATACCCGACCGATTCGCTGGTTGCGTAATCATTCGCCCAGACACCGTTAAATCGTTGTACCGTCGATATGAGCGCCTGAAGAACCAGCCGTTTGTATTTATATTCAACATCTGCTCGCTGGACGAATCCATAACGGGTCGCCGCCCGTCCATCGGCTAGGATTGTATATTTAGACGCAATTCCAAACGCTCCTGCCCGGAGCATGAAGGTCCACGGCCCAGGGGAAATTTTTCCGATCACACTCGCCGTTTCGCGGACCTGGTACCCATCGATTCCCCACCGGTCGAGAGCAATCAAATTCGTAGAGAGCGCTGGACTGAGCGTGAAGTCGCTGGCGGCAAAATCGTGTTTCACCGATAGGATTGTCTTTGGAACGGTCATCTTTTCAAACGGATCGGTCGGGCGATCAAAAAGGCTATTCAGCCCCACGCGAGTCTTTCCAAAGGTGACACCCAGATCGGGCTCGAGACTCACGCTGGTACTGGGAGTCTCAGGCGAAAGATCTCGCCCAAATGAGGTTGCCAGTTTGCCACCAAAGGACGCGCCAAAAAGTGAGCTGCTACTCAGAAGAAAACTCGGCAGTAAATAGGCCGTCGTACTAACGATTGTTATTAGACGATGCCGATTCCCAAGACTGATGTTCCCAAATCCCATAACCCCAAACCCCACACCTTCAGCCGTAACAAAATGCGCGGATTTTTGTCACGAAAAATATTGCATCGCGACATTATTTTTTTAGCTGGGCTGGTTTTGCGCCTAGTTTGCCAACTCTTCGTAGAGATACACGGCGCTCAGGATTGCCTTTTTGAGGTCTCCGAGGTGCAAACTTTCATTCTCGGAATGAGCGTTTGTGTAAGGATCCTCAACACCTATGAGAAGTGCTGGGACACCTCCGAGGGCTTCGCTAAACGGACCGACGAATGGAATCGTTCCGCCCTGGCCCATGACCACGCATTCCCGCCCGTAGGCCTTAGTGAGCGCTTTTCTGGCCTTATCAAAAACAGGACCCTCGGGATTGGTGGTCCACCAAGGGGCGGTGTGTTCCGGTTCGAGTTTCACCTCGACTCCCCACGGAGCGTTTTTTTGGATGTGATCGCAAAGCAGTTTGAGCGTGCGATCGGCGTTCTGATTGGGAACCGTACGGATACCGATTTTGCACCAGGCGGAGTCGTTCACAATATTGGCGACTCCTTTTCTGGAACCGGCTTGAATGGCATTTACGGAGAGCGACGGCAGTCGGTAAAGTTTTTGAAGTGGGGGTGCCTTGCCCCCGATGATCTGGACTCCCGGTTGCAGAAACGACTGCTTTCGGTATTCGTCGTCGGTGTAGTTGAGCGACTCGATGCTTTTCGCCTCTACCTGCGTAAGCGGCAAAACTTCATCATAGATCCCATCAATCGCAATCTTGCCCTCATGGTCCACCAACGAGGCGATGATTTTAGAAAGAGCAACGACCGGATCGGGTCCCGGGCCGCCCCAACTTCCGGAGTGGAGCGGGTGATCCATCACCTTCACGGTAACTTCTGTAGCCACAATGCCACGCAGGGAGTTCGTAATCGTCGGCACTCCAACATCGAAATTTGCAGTGTCGGTAATGACGATGACATCGGCCTGGAACTTCTGACGGTATTTTTTCAAAAAGGGTTCGAGGTGAACGCTGCCGATCTCCTCTTCGCCTTCGATCATGAGCTTTACGTTGAGCGGAAGAGACTTATTAACGTTTAGGTACGCCGCAATGGCGGCGACGTGAACGATAATCCCTGCTTTGTCATCTGCGGCACCGCGAGCAAAGAGCCGACCATCACGCTCCGTCGGTTCGAAGGGCGGGCTTTTCCAGACCTCTTCACGCCCTACCGGCTGAACATCGTGGTGCGCATAGAGGAGAAGCGTAGGCTTGCCGGGAGCGTGGAGCCAATCGGCATAAACGTAGGGGTGGCCGCCCGTCACCTCTAAAATTTCGACATGCTCCAGCCCCTCTTCCTGCAAGAGCGCGGCCGTGGCCTTTGCCGAGCGGACCACCTCTTCCGGTGGAAACCCGTCGAAGCTGATCGAGGGGATGCGGACGAGGGCCTTGAGCTTTTCAACGTACTCGGCAAAATGGGTTTCGGCGAATTGAGCGGCGGTATTCATGACCGGTTAATTACCAATGAGTTCATCAGTAGGACAGCGTTTTTTAGTTTCTAATCGACTCAAAACGCGTAATCAGGAGTTGTTATCCTATCCTTCCCCTTAGTAACACACCAAATTCATTAAGGAAAGCCGGTTGACTGTGACATTTGATGTGCCATTCTTTGCGTAACATGCCGACGGTTTTTGACGGAAAAAAAGTGGCCGATGCGGTTTATTCGAAATTGCTCTTTGATATTTCATTGCTGCCGACCGTTCCCAAGCTGACGGTGATTTTGGTCGGCAATGACCCCGCCTCCGAGACCTACGTAAAATCAAAAACCAAGAAGGCAGCGGATCTGGGGCTGCGTTCGGATACGATTCGCTTCGATCCGATTGTAACGGAAGATGAGATCGTCAAAACAATTCGGCAATTGAACGAAGACCCCGATGTTCACGGAATTCTGGTGCAGTTGCCGCTTCCCGCGGGAATCAATCGCCACCGCGTGCTGCACGCACTCTCCCCGCTCAAAGACGTGGATGGGTTACACCCGGAAAATAGCGGCCGATTATGCGAGGGGGCGCCGCGTTTCGTCCCGTGCACGCCCGCGGGCATCATCGAGTTGTTCCGGTTTTATAGCATCGGGATCGAAGGGAAGAGGGCCGTAATTCTCGGTCGCAGCGAAATCGTCGGAAGGCCGCTCGCCCAACTTTTTCTAATGCACAATGCGACGGTAACCATCTGCCATTCGCGCACTCGCAACGTCGAAAAGGAAATCTCGGCCGCTGAAATTCTCGTGGTAGCCATCGGAAAGGCTCAATTTGTAACTGGTGAAATGGTGACCAGCGGGAGCGTGGTGGTCGACGTCGGTATTCACCGAACTGAAAAAGGGATTGTCGGTGACGTGCATTTTGATTCGGTCTCCAAAATAGCAGCGGCGGTGACTCCCGTTCCCGGCGGGGTTGGTCCGCTCACCATCGCAATGCTCATGCGAAATCTGGTCCAGGCTGCCCAGGGCAAGTAGGTGCTTTAGGGAATGGTTCCTTCTGCTCTCCACCGATTCACCAAGCTCAACACCTGAGGTCTTAGCGCCTCAACGGGTCCCGAATTATCAATAATGTAGGTCGCCCTTTTGAGTTTCTCCGATTCGTTTCCCTGGATGCGGGAAATACTATCAAACTGTTCCGACGAAAGCCCGTCTCTGACCGTGAGCCTTTCTCGTCGAGACTTTTCATTCGCCGACACAACGATCATGGCATCGAGTTCCTTATCGAGTCCCGATTCATATAGAAGGGCCGCCTCGCAGATGACCAGAGACTGACCGTTTGACTGGAGCTTTTCGCATTCCGACTCGAAGGCTTTCCAAATCAGGGGGTGGAGAAATTTTTCAAGTGCTTCGCGTTTCTCGGCCGATGAAAAGATGAGCTCGCGGACCCGGGCCCGTTCCAACTTACCATCGACAAAGACTCCGGGCCCCAGAAGGCGAGCGATTTCAGTCGCCGAGCCCGGCTCGTTTGAAATCCGTCGCCCCAAATCATCGAGGTTGATGATACTAACGCCGTACCTGCCGAGCACCCTAGACACTTCGGACTTGCCGCTACCGATGTTTCCCGTCAGGCCGATTCGTCGGAAAGCCATACCATCGATGGTAATCGAACTTCAGTAGAAGAACCACCGCCAACAACACGGCGGCGCCCAAAGCGATAAACAGTGTCAGCCGAAGCCTGGGCAGCTCGTACACAATTTCCCCGGAAATGGTGGGACCGGTCGCGGTTATGGCCAGACGCTCCCCGTCGCGGGAACTGAGTAAGGCACCGGTACCCTCGAATCGCCAGTAGGGGGCGTGGTTAATATTGAATGCTACGAGCGAGCCGGGGGTTTTGGAGGCGAGAACCCCGATGCGGTTCCATGCGGTCCACCTCAATTCCGCTCCGAGAACCGATGGAAGAAGCGGACCCTCGACGAGATCGGCCTGTGGAATTTCGATATTGAAAAAGCACCTGGCGACCCCATCGCCGCGACGAATGGGATAATAGTTGTGGTGCTCTTCTGAGTTTACCCATCGAAAATCCGGGCAGAAAACGTTGGGACCACCCCATTGGGTTTGTCGACTCAGTACCGTGGTCTTGGACAGATTGATCCCGGCGTGAAGGACCAGTGGAAGCAGCGTGACCACGACGAGAAGAGACTTCGGGAATTTAACTCGAACGCGAAAGGCGAGCGCCGAAAACAGGATGGTGCACAGAAAGGGCGCGAACCAAAATCTGGGGGGGGCGCGAACGCTGGTAAATCCAGGCCAGAATCGATGGAGCCACGTGTAGGGACGTAGCAGATTGAGATCCGGCGACTCGGTTCCAGCGCCAACACCGATCGAAAAGAGACTCCAGACCACGAGAGAAATCAACAGGGCTCGCGCTAATGATCGCGAACTCTCGTTACGGAATTGTAGGGTTATGCCAATCAGCGCCAAGACAACCGGCACGATCCCAAGAAAAACAGAGTATTCGTGGCGACCGAAAAAATGTGGACCGTACGCCGCTTCGGGAAGTGTCTTTAAGGGAAGAAGTAAATTAAGTACTAAGGTGTATATGGGAATCGCATTGGGAATACCATCGGCGATACGCGGGTAAAGGGTAAAGTAATCATTAGCAGTGATGTACGTCGGCAGATTCAGGATGAGCCCGATGGCACAGGCCAGTCCCAGATGAACCAGCGGCCGAAGTTGACGGGTCAGTAACGAACGAATGGTGGTTTCCACCAGGAGTGTCGGGATGACGTAAATGGGAAAGTTCGGCTTGTGGAGATAAGCATAATAAAAAAGTCCCCAATATTTTAAAAGCCATCGCTTCGAAACGGGACCGTCATGAATCTGATAGCTCCAGTGAAAAAAAAGAGGGAGCATCAGATAAAAACCCACCGCGACATGCCCCGCCAGAAATCGGCTGACCACCGCGCCACCACACAGATAGCAGAGCACGCTCCACGTAATCTCTTCTCGCCCGAGTCCGAATCGGCGAACGATTCCGATAAGCCCGGCCACGCCGAGGCCCAACTGGAAGAGTTGCTCCAGCTTGATGAGCCAGACGGCGCCGAGCACCGGTACAAGCGGGATGAGCGGGTGAAATATCGGGACCTGCGGATCGCCGGCCAGCGGCCTACCGCCGCAAAGGAGCGGATTGAAATGGGGCAGGCCGCGACCATAGCGCCAGTAGCGCCATGCGATCTCGTAGTAGCCGGCCATGTGATCGTAGTCGAACGGACTCATGAGAAATCCGAGACCGACAAAATTGACCGCGTAAACGGCGATCACAAAGCCCAAGCAATAATTCAAAGTGCGGAGCGAAAATAAGGGTGTCGCGGGCTGCATATCGAAATGGTGTGATGATACACCTTTTCGATTATTGTCGTGTTTTCAGATAAGCGATGAGGCTGGTTTTTTCGGCTTCGGTCAGCGGTTGCTTCTGGGCGTCAGTGAGGGTAATGGTGGCGCCAATAATCTTCGGCATAGTGCCGCTGATTACTCGTGAAACCGCATCGGAAAAATTCTTGATGGGCCCCTGTGGTTTGCCGCTGTGACACACCAGGCAGCGGGCGTTAAAAATCGCCGCGCCGACGCTTCCATCGTTTTCGAAGCTAATGATGGAGCTCGAGCCGGTTCCAGGGAGAGTCCCGCCAGGGGAAACACCATTCGATCCGCCCGTGAATGGGATCGAATTCGACCCCGTGGGAGGAGTGGCTCCCGGTAACGTGATGCGCCCGTTACTGCAGGCCGAAACGAATCGCTGGAGCCGGTCCTGTAGGCTTAATTTAGGGGGTCGTGAAGTAGCCTCCGAACGCGCCCCAGCACCATCATGCGCATTATTGGCACTGCCAGGCGTGGCCTCCTCGCCAAAAACAGAAAATGACATCAACACAGCTATCAGAAACAACTTCCGCATATACTTACTCCTCAACACACATACGGCCCTTCGATTTTAAATTGCAGAATCGGTGCCAACCCACACGAAACGTTACGTGCGTAATGAATACGCCGTATTCAGAAGTATACTGGCGTATTCAATGAAACCTCTGTCGAAGACCTGACGAGTGGTTGACAAAGTACGGCAGAGCTTCAATGGACTCAGTCTGCGTGGAAGACTTTGCTTCAGGCCCCGAATCTAACTGAAATGCCAAGGTAGATATGGCATCCAAGAAGGAAGTACGGTCGTGGAGTTCAATTTTCAGGGGCCAACGGAGCATTCATGGGAAAAAGAAATCAAAATGTCCGGGATTACTTACCAACTAATGGTTTACTACGGATTAAACCACGGTGAGATTCGGCTCGAATCTCCTACCAACGGAGTTTTTGAGGCGAGAGCAGATAAGATTCAAGGGAATCTCAACGGTTATTTAGAAAAGGGAATCTTGCCGGATGACATCTCCTTCTGGGAGATAAGTTGCGATCCAAAATAATGAAAGGCCGTTCGATTCGATTAATCCATCGATAACATCGTAGAGAGAACTCCAGGCCCCTCATGATGCCCAAGAACCGAAACGTTTTTACTGAGAAGAACATCATCTACGGCAATGTAGGTTCGAATAGGCTGACCCTGTAATCTTCTACCTTGGGGGCCTCCGACGGCTTTTCTTCCCAGTAAATATTCTCGCTTAAGCCGAACTCCTCCTGCCCTGAAAGTAACCAATGAAAGGCGGCCAGCGTCTTTCCAAATTACGGCTGGATCAAAATCCGCGAAGTCTCCGCATTGTATCCAATGTATCCGCGATCCTCTTTGGCCTGAGCCTTCGAGGAAACTGCCAAATTCGTAAGGCAAAGCGCCAACAACAAAAATCGCATGGACCCTCCGCAAAAGTGGGTTCTAACATTTCCTAACGTTCCGGTTCAAGCGAAACCATTACTGGACAAAGCCAGCGCAAACTAAATTCTATGAAGTTTGCTGGTTAGTGAGGGTGGCAAGAGATGTAGAAAAGATAGGCGGCCATTGAAACTCTTGTCGCTTGCTTAAAACCGCTCAATACTTTCTTATTGTGCCGAAGATCTTGTCGCTGACTGGCAGCGGATCCAAGCTATCGCGGCGTTGGTGTTGCCAATTGATGTTCCAGCCCTTAGCAAACACGCCTGGATCTTATCGAAATCACTAATAATTTTTCACTCAATTTTGGTTAGACCTCAGACCATTATATTTGCTAGAATATAAACTGCATATTCCGATATGCGTAAAAGGAGCTATCTTATGCGTACATCGTTCGATATTCCGGAGCCGTTGCTCAAAGACGCTCAACGGATTTCTCAGGCCAAGACTAAGACTCAGGCGATTATCATGGCCCTCACTGAAATGGTTCAGAGGAGAAAGAGCAGGGACATTCTCTGTTTAGAGGGATCACTGAAACAGGCTTACGATCACAAAGAAGGCCGCAGGAAAAGGTAATTTTTCATGGTTCTAGTGGATACCTCTGTATGGATCGATTTCTTAAGAGGCAAGGGAGGCGCGAGTGTTGAAACGCTCAAGCTGGCCCTTGAAGAAGGAGAGGCGTCTCTCTGTGAGATTATTTTTGCCGAAATCTGCTTTGGAGCTCAAGCCAAGAAACAGCTCGCTGAATACGAGGCCCATTTTTCGCAGATCCCTTTCTTGAACCTCCCGGAGGGGTGGCATTACCAGGTGGGCCGAATGGGCCATTCTCTACGGATGGCCGGTTACAAACCTTTTATTGCCGACCTCATTATCGGCTTTCTTGCAGTGCGCTATCGGGTGCCATTGCTAACCACAGACAAAGATTTTCTCACCTTTGAGAAACTGTTTGGCTTGAAGCTCCACGAACTGTGATTTGAGCAGAAACGGTCTTCTCTCAACGATTGGGGCAAGGCACGAATTTCAATGAGAAGGGTGTGTGGCATGAGGGATATGATTTGGATCAGAGTTTTCAATCATGCGTAATTTTTGTACTAGACTGAATATCTATCTGAGTGGATTGGCGCTGGGAAACGTTCGACCTAGGACATCGTTAGGTGGCCTAGAACGGTTTAACCGGGCAGCCTAGAATATCTTTGGAGCGTGCCAGGAGCGTGAGACTTGCGCCTTCGATCGCTTAACGATGCTCACAAACGCTATAAGGTACTCACCCAGTTTCCGTCGATAAATCACTCAGACAGCGATAATTGTTAATGTTTTAAGAACTGCAGGAGCGGGTTTGATCCCCGTCTCCCGCTCCAACTTAACCCGCTGAAATTTCAGCGGGATTTTTTTTGTGTACTTCGATCGGTATAAAAACCTGTCTGCTGGTTTGTGGAAGTGTTAGCCCAATCAAGAGTCCCCCAAAAACATTTCCAAAGGCACTTTAAACCGAGCGGCAATATTACTCAACGTTTCAAACTGAGGCTTGTGCTTGCCCTGAAGCAACACCCGAGCTCTTTCAGCCGACACGCCCAAAAAGTCCCCAAGCTTTTCATTCGTTGTGAGCCCTTTCTTATGGGCTAAGAGCTTAAGCTGAGTTGCAAAACTTTTGGCAGCCTCGCTGTCAGCACTGGTCTTGATATTCTCAATGGCCGCTGTTTTTTTTGTCAAATCCCGTTCGTCTTCCGCTAAAGGCTTTTGGTCTTTGGTGGCAAAAAAATGATTGAGCTGAAAAAGTAGGGCTTTGTCAGAAACTTCCTTATTGGACCAGAGGTCAAAAACTTCAAACAAAAGTTGGTCCGTATAGGCATGGTCACACGCTGCCGAGATTAAATCGAAAGCTTCTTTGTCGTTCTTTTTATCAAAATGCGCCAAAGCCTTTTTCAAGATAGAGGTGACATGTTCGATAGCTTCAATTTTTTTCTTTGCTTGGGGTCTCATGGTTCCTCCAGTTCAATAAATCTTCCAAGCGAGGGTAATCCCGCGCAAATAATCTAGCCAGCGTTGCAAACCCACAGTTTCCATATGGTCATACCAACCTTGAGTGCCTGTCTTCGAACCGCTGGAAAGCTCCTGTTTAGTTCGAATCGTAAGAGCCACAAGTTTCGTAACCCCATTTTTACGACTATCGCAGCCGAAGGCTACTCTCAGAACTGCCTTCGATTTGGGATAATCGCATTTAACATAATAAAGCTTGGCGCGAGTTCCCACTTCCGGTGGAGCATTCGGATCAGGGGCACACGTGGGCCAATTTTTTTGAAGCTCTTGAGTAAGATCGAAAAGTTCAGTTTTTTCGTCCTCATGAAACAAGACACCCTTCCTCTTCCGGTAGTCTTTGTAGTATGCCTCTGTTAGCCAAATCTCGACCACCTAACTTCTCCTCATTGTAAATATTACTATAAATAACTCTAAAACACAATATAACACAACATTAAGTGAAGAAACGGGTTTGATTTCAGGTGGTTGTGTCATTGAAAACCCTCAAAAAAGTCGCTCATGGTAGCTGCCGGGCAAGTTGATCTGGGTAAGGAAACATTATGCACCAAACTTTCTCATCGAGCTTGGTCCCCCGCCTTCGGAAGCACCTCTTAACAGGATCCCACGTCTGCCTCGGATCGATCGGAAGCTGGATCAATGCCTACATGTCGATCAAGGCTCAAGCGGAAGAAGTAAAGCGCCGTTTTATCCATTATGGCGCTGTTGCAAAAGATTGTGGCTATTAGTCCTCTTCTCGTCGATATCGTGCGGAAGGGGAAAATTCCTGGGCCCACTCCTAGCTCTTCGGGACATAGCGATTGCCTACGGTTTTTCTAATGTTGCAAAGAAAATTAATCGGGGCAGATCAAGCCTTTACAAGAGCTTGTCAAAGGCTGGCAACCCCTCCATCGATATCGTATTAAAATTCCTGCGTGAGTTGGGATTGCGCGTGCGCGTGGAATCCATTGACTCCTCAGGTCCGAGAACCCCGGTCCCTCTCGTCGCAAAATCGTCAACAGGCAAAACACGATCACCTTGTAACGGCAGTGCACTTGGGGGAATGGCTCACCCAGGCTCCGAATGGTGTATTCACAGAACAGGAACTCCGCCGATTTCATATGGATCACTATCCACACTGGGTTCCCAAAACCACGGACCATCGCCCAGACGGCTACTGGCGGGTTTCCCGTGGTGAAAGGTGGCTCACCATCGCGCTCGAGGTCGAGATTAATTTGAAGCGGGACCGCTTCTATCGGCAGCTGGCCCATTTTTACGATCGGCATCCCGAGATCCACCGTGTGGTCCGGCTGACACCGACACCCACTTCGGCGACTACAATTCAAAACCTTCTCGAGACCGAAGTGGGTTCCCGTTCGACTATTCACAATTTCATTATGCGGAGTGACTTTGAAAAAAAGGGATGGCAGGCGTCCATTGTTATTGGCGCCGAAAGAGATAAGCCACTGTCATTTCTGCTTGATCCATCCCCCCAAACAAGCTCCATACCTGTTTGGACCCGGTTTCTCCTCGACACCAGAAAATCTCCGCACAGATCAAAGAGTTATCAACAGCGACATCTCTTTGATAAATTCGTTAGGCCAACAATGGGACACATTCGGCTCGAGGTAATCTGTCCCCACCACGTGGCTCAAGTTCTGAACCAGATGGTGAAACAGGGAAAGGCCGAACAAACTCAGCTTCACGTTTTCGGGTTGCTGCGAAAAATGTTTGGCGATGCGATCGAGCTCTTTCGATTGCTCTCATTCAATCCGGCCCAACGAACCTTGAAGCCAAGTGTTCCTATAAAAGAAACTGCCCATCTGAATCTCGATGGGGCAAAGAGCCTTCTGACCTATGTCGCAGATAAACACTGCGGCATGGCGATTTGGCTTCAACTGTATTTGGGACTCCGAATGGGAGAGGTTCAGGCGCTTACGTGGGAGAATGTGGATCTGGCCGAAGGGGTAGTCAGTATCCGTAAAACCTACATCCGAAAGGAGAGGGTTTTTCGGGATTTCCCCAAGGGCAAACGACAACACTCCCATAAGATGCCCCTTGAGCTTCTCACTTTTCTACGGAAAGAACGCGAAAAGGCTTCGAGTGTTTTCGTGGCAACGGCTCCAGGAGGGGGAATGCTCTCCTACGAGTACTACTCACGAAAACTCAGGCGGTATTGCAAAGCACTTTCGATACCGCTGATCGGAACCCATGGGCTTCGCCATTCGACC
>CAZRVZ010000173.1:0-5888 GCA_964603655.1 uncultured Pseudobdellovibrionaceae bacterium
CGCAAAGCCCACCTCGCATCGCAAAGCCCACCTCGCATCGCAAAGCCCACCTCGCATCGCAAAGCCCACCTCGCATCGCAAAGCCCACCTCGCATCGCAAAGCCCACCTCGCGAACCCGTTTGCTCATTATTTCAGCAGGCATCGATCAGTCGTTATTATGTAGTAACCGGATACGCATGTTTTTTTTTCAAAACCCGTATGGTGCTTTAATGCACTGTGATATAACCGAAACTCAGCAGGAGGATCATTGAATATGGCTATTATTTCCCTGGCGTTTTTATTTACTATTAATAGTTTCGCTAGCTTAGAGCTTCACTACGACGATATCCCTGATGTTATTCACTACGAAACAGACGTCTCGGGTCCGATCGGTTTAACGCCGTTTCCACACGTCAAGAAGGGTCTGTTTGAGGCAAAAAAACTGAGTTTGGAACCCGCCTTGGTCCAGGTTGGAATAAACCCCAGCGGAAGTTTTCTTGAAATAACCGTTCCTCATGGAGCGATTAAAAAGTCAGTGGTTGTTGCATGGAATTCCGACAAAGACTGTCGTTCAGAAGTTCTTTTGGTCGCCTCTCCTCTTCGCTTCTATGGACCTTTCAATGCGGTCGAAGATCTTCGGGTTGCACTATCCAACAATCTCCCCGTTGAATGCGACATTAACCGCTTCGATGCTGCCACATTTATCGGGCGTGATTATCCGCAGCGAAAATGGCTGTCCTGTTACAAGCTAAGGCAATCAGCTAGAGAAAGTCGAGTTGGAGTTGGGCAGCTGCTCGAATGTCGCTATTCGAAATTGTAATCGGCGTGTAGTTGCGTGGTGCTTGAACGCGCTCCATTGTGCCCTGATAAATTGTCGCATAACTTTTTTTATAGATATTTCGCGGGCGACAATTGGCACCCGCTGCAACCTGCGGTTGATTGGTATACTGCTTCCCTAGATTTACCCAGTCATGTTCATTTAACTTAACTCCGAAAGATTGGCACCAGTGCTCAACTCTGCGCTCGGGCAAGAGCTTCGATCTCGTCACCTGGACCGAGCAGACTGTGGCGGTATGCGCTTTTGACATTCCTCCCGTTCTCTTTCACCCTCCCAATGGCAGATTGGAAGGGTTTTTAGATGTCGGCCGAGTTTACGCACCTGCATGTCCACACCGAATATAGCCTGCTCGACAGCGCTATCCGAATCGAAGCTCTGTGCCAGGCGGCTGTACTCGACAAGATGGAGGCGGTGGCCATTACCGATCACGGAAATCTTTTCGGCGCGCTCGATTTCTACATGACCGCAAAAGAGTACGGCCTAAAACCGATTCTCGGGTGTGAGGTGTATCTCGCTCCCGGTAACCGATTCATGCGTGGCACCCATTTCAATGTGGATGACGAGGTGGCCCCCTACTCGGTCTCGCGATCCGGAATGCACCACCTGATTCTCCTCGTCCAAAACGAGATCGGATACCGCAATCTCTGTCAGCTCGTGAGTCGTGGTTATTTAGAAGGCTTTTATTACAAACCCCGCGTCGATAAAGAACTCCTCGCCGAATACCACGAGGGGCTCATCGCCAGCTCTTCGTGTCTGAAAGGTGAAATTTCCAATCTCTGTCTTGCAGGCGACATGGACCGGGCTCGCGGGGTCGTAGAGCAGTACCGCCAGATATTTCCGGACCGTTTTTATCTCGAAATGCAAAACGGCGGAGTCCCCCAGCAGGCCATCATCAATCAACGCTTACAGGAGCTCGCGGAGACGACCCGGACACCGCTCATCGCAACCAACGACTGTCATTACCTAAACGAGGAGGATGCTTTTTCGCAAGAGGTTCTTTTATCCATTCAGACGGGGCGCCCATTAGAGGCGGACGCGAGCGGAGCCGGTCTGCATTCCAGCGAATTTTATTTCAAATCGCAGGCCACCATGCGCGAAGAGTTTTCCTTTTGTCCACAGGCCATCTCTAACACCATGGAGATAGCCAGCCGGGTGAATTTCGAGTTCCGGTTCCAGGATGAAACGGGACGAAAAATTTATCACCTGCCCGATTTCAAATCTCCCGAAAACCTTTCGCGCGAGGATTACCTGCGACAGAAAGCGCGTGAGGGACTCGCCCATTATCTGGACCAATCTAAAAAACAGTCCACCCAAGAGACCCATGCCTACTCGGATCGTCTCGAGCGCGAGCTCGGAGTGATCATCGAAATGGGTTTTGCAGGCTATTACCTCATCGTCTCTGACTTTATTATCCATGCCAAGGATTTGGGTATTCCCGTCGGCCCCGGCCGCGGTTCGGGAGCGGGGAGCCTGGTCGCTTTTTGTTTACGCATCACCGAGCTCGATCCGATCGAACACGGCCTGCTGTTCGAACGTTTTCTAAATCCCGAGCGGGTCTCGCTCCCTGACTTCGACATCGATTTCTGCATGAAACGGCGCGACGAGATCATCCGGTACGTCTCGGAAAAGTACGGCAAAGAGAGCGTCGCCCAGATCATCACCTTCGGAAAGCTTCAGGCCCGCGGTGTGATTCGCGATGTGGGACGGGTACTCGGCTTTCCGGTTTCCGACGTGGACAAGATAGCCAAACTCGTCCCGGAAGAGCTGGGTATCACGCTCGAAAAAGCGCTCGAAAAAGAGCCCAGATTAAAAGCATTGACCCAAAAGGATCCCAAAATAGATCGACTCATCACCATCGCCAGGTCGCTTGAGGGACTCTGCCGGCATGCCTCGATTCATGCCGCGGGACTCGTGATCTCCAACCGTCCGATGGTGGAGCACTGCCCGCTCTACCGCGGGAAAAACAACGAGATGGTGATCCAGTTCGACATGGGAGGAGCCGAAGAGATAGGCCTCGTAAAATTTGATTTTCTCGGACTCAAAACCCTCACCTTTTTGAAAAACGCCGAACAGCTGGTGAACGACCGCCACAACGCCGGCTTGATTCTCAGCCAAATCTCTCTCCAGGACCAACCGACTCTCGACCTCCTGGTTCGCGGCGACACACACGGCATCTTCCAGCTGGAAAGTTCGGGGATGCAGGATCTTCTCCGGCGAGTTAAGCCCGACTGCTTCAATGATATCGTCGCCGTCACGTCGCTCTATCGCCCGGGACCGATGGTCATGCTCGATGATTTCACCCTGCGCAAGCACAAGCAGGTCCCGGTCGTTTACGATTTCGAGGAGCTCCGCCCGATCCTGGAAGAGACTTATGGCATCATGGTCTACCAGGAGCAGGTGATGCAAATTGCCGTTAAGCTCGCGAGCTATACCGCCGGGGGCGCCGACCTTTTACGCCGAGCAATGGGCAAAAAGAAGGTCGAGGAGATGGAGAAACAGAAAGCCGTCTTTCTCGAGGGGGCGACCAAAAACGGCCACGACCGGGCGCGTGCCGAAAGACTTTTCGACCTGATGGCCAACTTCGCCGGTTACGGGTTTAACAAATCGCACGCGGCCGCCTACTCGGTTATCACCTGTCAGACCGCCTACCTCAAAGCCCACTACCCGGTCGAGTTTTTCGCGGCACTTCTATCGGTCGAGCGCGAAAACACCGATAAGATCGCAAAATATATCGCTGATACCAAACGCCACGGTATCGAGATCATGCCACCCGACATCAATGAGAGCCAGACCGACTTCACCGTACTCTCCGAAACGAAGATCCGTTTCGGCCTAGGCGCCATCAAGGGGGTGGGACAAATAGCCATCGACTCGGTTCTAGAGGGGCGAAGGGCGGGCGCCTTCAACGATCTTTTCGATCTCACCGCCCGGACAAACGGCAGGGTCGTAAGCAGACGGGTGCTCGAGGCCTTCGTCAAGGCGGGAGCCCTTGACTCATTCGGCGTAAATCGAGCCAGTCTGTTTAAGGCCATCGATGAAGCGGTCTCGCTGGGTTCGTCGCTTCAGAAATCGCAGGATGAACACCAGAGTTCCTTTGGCGATCTGCTGGATGACTCCTCGTTTCACCAACGTAAAATCACCTACCCCGTTGAAAAGGCGTGGGATCGACTTGAGGAACTGCGATTCGAAAAGGACACCATCGGTTTTTTCGTATCGGGACACCCGCTCGACGCCCATCAAAGGGAGGTCGAACGCTATACGACGGGTACCATCCATGATTGCGTCCGGGCTCGTTCCACGCAGAGTATTATGATCGCGGCAGATGTCAGTACTCTCAAGGAGTTCATCAACCGCCGCGGTGAGCGCATGGCCTTTCTCACTCTGAGTGACCAAGCGGACGAGATCGAAACGGTGGTGCTCGCCGATATTTATGCCGATGCGGAGAGCGTTTTCAAATCGGGCCATCCACTCTGGGTTCGCGGTCAGTGTGAGTTCAAGCCCGACGGTAATAAGCTCATCCTCTCGAGAAAAAACAATGCCGCCGTACTGCCGCTGCGCTACGCTTACGAGCTCTTGGCGCGCGAAGTGCACCTCACGTGGCCGGCCGCCCGGTTCACCGCAGAAAAGGCGGCCTCACTCAAGAGGTATCTAGATTCCGAACCCCGACTGGACGGCGAAACTCGGCGCCAGGGACTTCCCGGCTTCATTCACCTAAAACTCGAAAGCCAGTCGACCCTGCTCAGACTTCCCTCCCCTATTTCCTTACACCGCGAAACGATCCATTATCTTGAGAATCTGGTCGCAGAGGACGGGGGGACACTTGAGTTTCGCTAAAACCGTTTTTTTATCACTCGCGCTTTCTGGCCCGCTTTCCGCCATATTGGCCGGAACCTTTTTTTGCGCTGCGCTTGTGGCCGATCAGCGCCCCTTCAGCGAGACCACTCCGGTTTCCAAGGATCGCGATGGGAAGAACCTTTCCCAAACTTTCGTCATCGGTGAGCTCAAGCAGAAGGCGATCAAGCACTGGGTCTTACGATTCGTGGGTACCAAGCGGTACTCGAGCTTTGAACCGTTCGTGAAGACCGATATCACCGACAGATTTGTCGTCAATTACCGGATCGGGAGACTGGAGACCGATAAAAATGTTTGGGAGCTCAGTGGAAAGCTCGATAACGACGGTCTCAAGCGCTGGATTCGCATCACCGAACAGCGCCTGGGGCAGGGACCGCTTTCAAGGCCCGTCCTCGTCGTCACGAGCAGCTATCCCCCCGTGAGTGTAGAAAAGACGGGCACTAAAATAATCGAGGTTCCACTGGCCAGCCTGATGCAACGCCTGGGTTTGAAACTATCGAAGACCCAAAATTTCGGCCTGAGTGAACCCCCGCGAATCAGCGACGGGGTAAAGTCGTTCGGTGAAAAACTTTCCACGGCCGAGTTCGGGGTCTGCCTTTGGTTCCACTTCACCGCCGCCAGTAAGCTCGAGACTCTCATTTATCTTTCAAACCCTGCCCGTCTGGTAATCGTACAAGAGCATGCACTGCCTCTCTCAACCGAAGCCCTGACTCCACAACGCATCCAGACTTTTCTCGAGGAAACAATTCCCAAGCTCCAGACCGAACTCGAGGGTCTCATCGGCGCCGGATCGCTGAACTCTAAAATCTTTCGCCTGAAATTCGTCGGACTCGATTCTTTCGCCAAATTCAAACTGGTGGATCGGGCCATCGGCCTTCTCGATCCGGTGACGCATGTGCAGCTAAAAGCCGCCGTGTTTCAATCGGCGGAATACGAAGTCTCGAGTTCGCTAACCCTCGAGGACTTTGCCGGGCGAATCGGCACCTTCACGCTGGGCGAATTTGGCCTCAAGCTCGAGGGGCGGGACGGCTCCACGCTCGTGTTACGACCCGTTTCGGGCGGTTAATCTTTGCCATCATCTTATGGCTCCTTTCATAAGTTTTGCGATGCTACGATCGAGCGCTTATCTTCGTTATGCTTCGTCGCGGCTCCTAGGAGTACGAGGAGTACACCGTCGTCGCCGCTTCTCGCCTAACTCGATGAACGCTCGTCTCGCTA
>CAZRVZ010000174.1:0-4139 GCA_964603655.1 uncultured Pseudobdellovibrionaceae bacterium
ATTACCAAAACCACTTTGGCAGCATAGCATGAGATGTGACGCGCTGTGTTTATTAGACTGGTGGGTGATTTGAGCATGACAACTCGTCACGACAACCAGGTAACGTAAACGTTCGATTCTGTCGAAAAGACAGTGGATGACCATTTCCCCTCAATCCCTTTGTCTGGTGTGTTTCGAGTCGCCTGGCCGAAAAAAGGGCGGCCCTAAGAAGGCGGCGAAACGCCTGGGTTTTGACTGCCTTACCATTCAGCTATCGGAATCACTAGAAACTTTGGCTGAGCTGCCGCCGTGCTCGCTCTATCTCATTCAGCACGATGCTCCTGAGTTGGTGGAGCGCGTCGCGCGCGAAATTCGTTCCACCCCAAACGCGCAAGTCTCCACCGCATCCATCATATGGCTGAGTCCATCGGGAAAAATGGTGGCGTGGCCGAGTCGTCTGGTTGATGATGTAATTTTATTTTCCGATGATCAAGCGGGCGTGAACGAGCGTTTGTCCGCTCGCATAGCGCAGGCCGAGGAGCGTTGTCTGATGGCGGTCAGAATGCTTGATAATGCCAAGAGCGAGACGATCCTCAAGCAACGGGAAGAGTTTTTGGGCGTGTGTGCGCACGATCTCCGCTCACCGATAGGTTTGATCAAGGTCAGCCTTAAGATGGCACTGTGCGAGGCCCACCCGCTTTCGGAGCTGCAGACTGAGTTGCTGACGCGGGCCGAACGTCAATCGGTGCACGCGCTCGCCCTCGTCGACGATTTGTTGGATGTGATGGCCTTCGAGCAGGGGCTCAGGCCACAGTATACCTTGGTATCGCTCGGCCAGTTTTTAGAGGATTTTCATCGTGATTATCGTCTACAGGCCGAACAAAAGAAGATTCGTTTCGAATATAAAAATGAGATCGCCGATTGGAAGGTACTCATCGATCCCGATCGGGTGCGCCAGATGTTGCAGAATATATTTGCCAATGCAGTGAAGTTCACGCCCGAGGGGCGGGGTATCTATTTGAGTGTCGAATCTTTTCAGGGACGACGCAAAACCGACCCACAGTTTCCGATGGTCATGCTAACCCTTCGCGATGAGGGGAAGGGAATCCCTCGACGCGAGCTGGCCGGAATTTTCGATCGGTTTACCCAGGTGAAGGGAATGGGAAGGGCCGAGGGTCGGGGTTTGGGGTTGAGTGTCGCCAAACAGATCGCGCAGCTGCACGATGGCAATGTTTGGGTATCCAGTGAAGAGGGCGCCGGATCGAGCTTCTTTGTCCTGTTTCCCCATGTGGTTGGCCCGGCGGAAGCGAAGCACACCCAAACGCGAATACTGATTGTCGATCCCGGAAAGGACCATCGTGCGCTTTATGAGGATTCCCTTGCGCGTCTGGGCATTAGCCCCACGTTTGCCAAAGACGGTGTTGAGGCGGTGACGCTGTCCCACTTTCTCTTGCCAGAAATCGTTCTTTTCGCATCCGATTTGTCTAAGATTTCTACGTCTGACGCCGCGCGAATACTTAAAGACAATCATTTTTCGGCCCGTCGAGTTCTAATGCTGGGCGCAGGAGAAACTCCCACCATCGACACGGGGCTCTTTGATTCCGTGCTGACCCGCCCGTTTTCGGAACGCGACCTGTGATGCTCCGATCCGTAAAGTGATGACTGTTTCGATTTGCGAATCCGTAGTAAAATTTTCTAACACAATTCCAAAGGGGGCCCATGAAAAACGGAAGGGTACGTTCGGATGAAATTTCTCCGGTTGAGATTAAGAATAAAGAGTTTAAGAAGTCTCTTTTAGGGTATTCCCCTCATGAGGTGATCCTATTTCTGGATCAGGTGGCTAAACAGTGGGAGCATGTACAGGCGGGAGAAAAGAGCCTTCACTCCACTATCGGTGAATTGAAACACGAAATCGATTCCTGGCAGAACAAGGAGCGCGAACTTGAAATGATTCGGTCGGCGGCGCTCGAAGAGGCCGACAAAATCAGGGGCGCAGCGACCGATCACGGGAAAAAACTGCTACAGGATGCTCGCGAACAGGCATTTGAAATTCAGGGAAAGACTCAGGATTGGCTGGCGAGGGTCATCGCAAATCTTCAGGACACCGAAAAGCGACGCCAGACGCTGTCATTCGAGCTTAAACGAAAGCTCGAGGAGCATTTTTCGCTTTTGGAAGACTCCGAAAAGAGTGGCGGGCCGCTCGAAGATCGATTGGCGGAATTTCTGGATGGACGAAAGGCGGACGTTTAGTCCGGGCTAATATTCTATCGAGTACTTCTCTTCCAAAACCTTGACGAGAAGTTGTAGTTCTATAATTCGCTCTTCGAGGTCCCGGTTTCGGGTTTCGAGTAGACGCATACGCTCATCCTTTTCCTTCACCGTGCTTTCGAATGCATCCGATACCATCTTCACTGCTCGTTCGATGAGCGGCAGTTGGGCCGGGTCTATGTCCGAGCGCCTAGTCTGAAACGCAAACCCGTTGGATGTCGGTGCCGGCGGCGGCTCGATCGGGCGGGAAAATTGCACAGGGGTCGGTGGCGCCGGTATAATGACGCGCTCCTGAAAATAGGACCCTCTTTCCCGGCTTTCCTGGGTGTTGCTATCTGAGTGGCTGCTGGCGGCCTGGCTCGAAAATAGAATGAGGTACTTTCCCTTATCTAGCCGAAAGGGAATGGTATTGGATTTAATTTTACGCCGGATAGTGCTCAGCGACACGCCGCTCTTAAGTGAATACTCGACGAGGGGTAGCCATATTCCTCCAGTCGGGGCAACTGTTTGGAAACTTTCTTGCGTCATGTCGGAAGCTCCTTAAGGGGAACCATTTATCGCTCAAACATTTTAAAGGTATAATTAATTATAGCCTGGCTCATCGCTAGCCATACGCGGCATTTTATATGGGACTTAAGATATTTAGTCAGTTGGCCTTTGGGGCTGTCTGCATGTTAATCGGGCAGATTTCGATTCACGGCATGACCATCGGGCAGAGGTTTGTAAACGAATTAATGCGGGCGGGCGAGTGGACGATTGTCGAAGTGAGAAGGGTGCAGTTGATTGAAGATGTATTGGGGATCAAAAAGGCGGCGGAGAAAAATGTGGGTCGGGCTAAAGAAGTCCAGGAGTCAATCCAGGAAACCATCGATGAAAAGATCGAGCGACTGCGGAAACTGGAACCCGTTTTAGCGGGAGCCTCGGACGATGCCAAAAACTTTGTGGGCAATATAGAAAAGCAATTGGGGCGAATGAAAAAAGAGGCGCTAGCCCCCCAGAATAGCGCCAATCAGGATTTGGCTGACGACGAGTTAGATGATGAAGAACTTAAGGAATCGCCACCGGGTCCAGCGGTGAGTAATGTCGATCAAGACGCGATCCTCAAGAATTTGCCTTAGGAGAGACACTATGGTGACCGAACACTTTGTTGAGCGACGCAAAGAGCCTCGACTTCCTTATAGTGAAAAGATCATTCTTTCCGATGGGGAAACTTCCAGAACCGCCTATGCCGCGAATGTCAGTCGCGGTGGTTTTTTTGTCATGAGCCTGGAGCCCTTTTCGCTGGACACGGTTGTCCACCTTTCATTCTTTTTACCGCATATCGCATCCAGCATCTGCATGAAGGGAAAGGTGGCCCATATTGTTTACGATCGCCAGCGCTGCGAGGTTGAGTGTGGCATGGGAGTGATGTTTCTGGAACTCTCAGACGCGCAGAAGGCCATTCTCAACACTCACATTTTAAATGAACAGAAAGCTTACGCCGAGCTAAAACAATTATTTGATTCGTTTCCGCCTGATTCCGCCGAAATCGAAAGGTGCCTGAAGGCCGTGCCAGCGCTGAAGAAACTCGACCTGCTCTCGCTTCGATACAAGGTTAATCGGATTTACACCATCTTTGAAGTTATGCCCGGTGATGCGACTTTGGGGGATACGGCGAGCGTATCGCCCTTACGACAAGCCTTGTAGGGGGTCGCGCACAACTCTCTACCAAAAGTACCGACTAAACTCTCGACACTCGAACAGATTAGGCTCCCTCCTACCGAACGCGATTAGCCTGGTAAAACCAGCGACTTAAAGCCGTATTCTCGTGGCTTCAGGGGAATACGCCAAAAGTGTCGTGAAAGTAGACATATGGGGCGGCGGCGTATTCTTTGCGATACGCTTGAAAACAG
>CAZRVZ010000175.1:0-1516 GCA_964603655.1 uncultured Pseudobdellovibrionaceae bacterium
GGTGCCGAGGCCCGCCACCGGAATTATCGCTGTCTTGATTTTCTGAGGCATAAAGTTGATTTTTCTATTGTTGGGCGTGGACTGTCAAAGCTAAAGCTCGTTTGAAACCCCAGGAGCTTGTCGCGCCACATCAATTAGTTAGACGCCCAATGTCCTCGCAGAATTATCGCGCGGCATCGATGCCTCCGATTAGCCTGCCATTCGATGATGTTGGCATTAGTCCGAGATAGCCAATGGGCAGTGGTGTGGGGTTTGTTCCACGATTTTGCCTGCCGCGTGTCGGCTTTGACACCATCGACTCCAATGCTACCGGGCCAAATCGTGCGTAAAGTTAGATCGGCAACAGAAAAACCGACATGGTATGAAGATTGCTTTTAGATTGGGGGCTGGGCCACCTAAAGTCATGACACCTGAGTTTTTTTCATCCGTGAGCGGTTATCGCATTCAAAAGACGCTCGCGCGATCTATCAGCTTTGAGGGTATCGCGCTTCACTGTGGGCTCGTTACCCGCATCAAGTTGCTGCCGGCTCCGGCCAACTCCGGGATTCGCTTTGAGCGAATCGATCTGAGTCCCAAGGCCGTCATTCCCGCCCGAACGAACTCGGTGGTTTGTACCGCTTTGGCGACGACCCTAGGTCTTAAGGATCGGCCCGAGGCCCGGGTGGGCACCGTCGAACATCTCATGGCAGCACTTTATGCGATGGGGATCTCCAATCTGAAAATCCAGGTTACCGGACCTGAGGTGCCCATTCTCGATGGGAGCGCGGGAAAATATATTGATGCTATTTTAGAGGCCGGCCTTACCTTTCAGCCCTACACGATGCCCATTTTGCGAGTGTTAAAACCCATCAAAGTTTATCAGTCGGGCGCGATTTGCGAATTACTTCCCCGTAATCGGCTGCGAGTGACGACCTCTGTTGATTTTGCGCACCCTGAAATCGGTCTCCAGACGTACGCGGTCGAGCTCACTCCTGGAGTTTTTCGAGATGAAATTTGTTCCGCACGGACTTTCGGATTCATCAGCGACGTCGAGGCGCTCAAAAAGCGAAACCTCGCCCAGGGGGCCTCATTAGAGAATGTATTGGCCTTTACCGAATATGGCATCCTGAACGCAGAAGGGATGCGATACCCAGATGAATGCGTTCGTCACAAGACTTTGGACGCCTTAGGTGACCTGGCGTTATCGGGGTGTTGGCTAGAGGCTGAAATGGTGAGCTTTCGCGGGGGCCATTCGACACACCTCCAACTCCTGAACGCCCTGCAAGCAAGCGCGGACCATTGGAAGCACATCCCCGCCGAATTCATCGGAAACGAATCGCTTCTGCAGGTGAAAAGCCCGCCGGTGTACGCATAAGGGGTTCGTTTTCTGACAGCTATCTTATGGCTCCTTTCATAAGTTTTGCGATGCTACGATCGAGCGCTTATCTTCGTTATGCTTCGTCGCGGCTCCTAGGAGTACGAGGAGTACACCGTCGTCGCCGCTTCTCGCCTAACTCGATGAACGCTCGTCTCGCTA
>CAZRVZ010000176.1:0-22066 GCA_964603655.1 uncultured Pseudobdellovibrionaceae bacterium
AGCGCGTGCAATGACTTCGAGAAGGGCTCTTCCCAAGCCTTCGAAAAGGTATAGCCCCTCGGTTCGGCAGAGAGTTTGGAATTCTTCTAAATATGGCCGGGCCGAACCGGACCCGTTATGTGACACCCCGATAAGCAGGGATGATTCCCATTAATTTTTTTCGGGTTTCCAGGGCACGTCGGCAATCTTTTCAAGCTGGTTCGCCAGCCGGGCCAATGTGAAAAGAAAATCGGAAAGCCGATTCATATAAATAAGCAGCCAACGATCGACCTGCTCCCCCGGAAGCGCGGCGAGATGCACCGTAGACCTTTCAGCTCGACGACAAACCGTCCGGGCCAGGTGCAATAGCGAAGCGGTCGGCGATCCACCCGGTAAAATAAACGTCCGTAGGGGCTCGAGCGTCTCCGAGATCGCATCAATTTGGCGCTCGATCGCGTCAATGTGGGCCGACGTAATAACCGCGATTTTCGGATCGGTGCTGGGTGAGGCAAGTTGCGCCCCTAACGTAAAAAGCGCGACCTGAATGTCGGTCAATGCGCCTACAATAGGTTTGTGACGAGAACTAGCCGCGGCCGTGCCCAAAAGCGCGTTTAATTCATCGACATCTCCGTAAGCGGCAATGCGCGGGGAATCCTTCGCAACCCGTTTACCGCCGAATAGTCCGGTCGTTCCCTCGTCACCCGTCTTGGTATAAATTTTCATCGATTCGGGTCAGATAACAGTCACCCCCCCATCCGGCAAGCCTTGAAATTCGAACACTTACGCTAAGCCATGCCTGCATATCCATTTGACTCTAGTCGGGCGCGTCATTTTGGGACTCAACCCGCCGCTGCGATCGTCCGATACGGGACTGAGAGGGTAAAAACATGATTCGCGTAACGCGTCTGGACGGCACGCCATTCGTGCTCAATGCCGAGTGGATTCAAAGTATTGAAAAAACACCCGACACCCTCATCACTCTCACTACGGGCACGCAGATGATGGTGAAGGAGCCGGTGGACGCCGTGGTCGATAGGATTTTGGAATATAAACGAAACAGGATTCTCGAGCGGGTCGTCACCGACTCCGAAAGGAACGACGCATGATACTCAGTTGGATTGGTCTTATATTAGGCGTTGGCGGAATTCTCGTCGGCAACGCGATCGAGGGGGGCCATCTCTCGGCGCTGATTCAGCCGACGGCGGCGATGATTGTGTTTGGCGGCACTATCGGGGCGACAATGCTTTCCTGTTCGCTCGGCGATTTTACCCAGGCGCTCAAGTGCACCACCAAGGTGTTTTTCGGAAAAGATGAGGACCTCGGACCTCTCGTCTCCGAGATCATCGCTACCGCGTCGGCCGCCCGGAAAGAGGGCCTACTAGCGCTCGAAAAACAGGTCAGCGCCATTAAAGACCCCTTCTTTTCATCGAATCTGCGCCACGTCGTCGATGGTTACGATCCGGTCATTTTGAAAAGCATGATGGAGACACGCATCTACCATGAAGAGGAGGAGAAGATGGCGATTGCCAAGGTATGGGAGACGGCGGGCGGATACGCACCCACCATCGGCATTTTAGGTGCCGTGCTCGGACTGATTCATGTGATGTCGAACTTGAGCGACCCGTCCAAACTGGGAAGCGGAATCGCTGTCGCGTTCGTTGCCACCGTCTATGGCGTGGGCGGTGCCAATCTCATCCTGCTTCCCATCGGTACTAAATTGAAGAAGATCGGTAAGGGTGAAGTTTTACGCATGTATGTGATCTGTGAAGGGGTCACAAGCATTCAGGCCGGACTAAACCCGCGTGTGATCGAGGATCGTCTCGCCAATATCGTCGGCCATAACACGAGCAGCTCACTCGCAGCTGCCCCGGAAAAAAAGGCGGCGTAGGTGGCTGTCAAGAAACGGCATGAAGAGCACGAGAATCTCGAGCGCTGGCTCGTATCCTACGCCGATTTCATCACGCTGCTCTTCGCTTTTTTTACGGTGCTCTATGCCCTGGGCTCCACAGAATCCAAGAAATACAAGGAGACCGCCGAGGCCATTTCCAGGTCCTTCATGTCCGGCGGTTGGATATTTCCGCAGAAGGCAGCTCCGTTTACGCCGATTAACGGAGAAAAGAGCCAGTTGCAGGACGTAAATCCGCCCGCCGACGGTTCGAGCACGATTTCCAAAGCAGACCAGGAGGCACTCCAGAAGCTCATCGCCCAGATTCGGGACGCGTTTCACCGATCTACCGGTGTCAAGATGATGGAAGGCCAGCTCGGGGTCATCAAGACCGAGGATGGTTTTAAAATTCGCCTGGGTGAAAATATATTTTTTAAGTCCGGAAGCTCGAGGATTCAAAAGGAGTACGCGCCGGTCTTGATCGAAATTACTAAACGCATCAAGGCACTGAATTATCGGGTACAGGTGGAGGGGCATTCCGACGCCAATGTGGGTGTGGCGGAGAAGGACAACTGGCAGCTTTCGGTCGATCGCTCCTATAATCTCATGCGATTCATGACGCATGGTGTCGGGTTTCCCAAACACAAAATCTCGGTCGCCGGGTTCGGCGATACCCAACCCATTGCCGAAAACGACACCCCCGAGGGACGCGCGCGAAACCGAAGGGTGGAGATCAGCGTCATCACGCCAAAACCATCGAACAACTCGATTTGGTAGTCCAAGCCCCGGTGTGATACTTCCAGCTCATGCTCGATTTTCTAAAGGTATACGATTTACTGACCGACACACAGAGAATGGTGGCTGAGTCCTCCCGTCAGTTTGTCACTCACGAGGCGGCGCCGCTCATCCGAGATGCCTATCGCGAAGGCTATTTTCCCCCTGTGCTTCCCGAAAAACTGGGAGCCCTCGGATTCTTGGGCCCCACTGTCCCCGTTTCCGGCCGTGAGATTATCGACAATATCAGCTACGGATTGATGATGCGCGAGCTCGAGCGATGCGACTCAGCCCTAAGAAGTTTCGCCTCCGTTCAAGGGGCGCTCGTTATGTTTCCCATTGCGGCGTTCGGCAGCCCCGAACAGAAGGCCCGCTGGCTCAAACCGCTTGCTGACGGAAAGATAGTCGGTTGTTTCGGACTTACCGAAGCCGACGGCGGATCAGATCCTGGGCGCATGAAGACGCGGGCAATTCTCCGAAACGGCGAGTGGGAATTAAGCGGTTCGAAATGTTGGATTACAAACGGGTCAATCGCCGGTATCGCAATCGTTTGGGCCCAGACGGAAAACGGAATTCGGGGGTTTGTCGTCGAAACCGACCGCCCTGGGTTTTCGACCGCAAAAATGGACGGGAAGCTATCGCTGAGAGCCAGTGTCACATCCCAGCTTTTTTTCGACGGCGTTCGTCTTCCAGAGTCAGCGCTACTGCCTGAGTCAAGCGGATTGAGATCGGCGTTGGAGTGTCTCAATCAGGCGCGCTACAGCATTGTATGGGGAGTCATTGGGGCTGCAGAGGCCTGTTTTGATGAGGCGCTGAGTTTTTCGAATGAGAGAATATTGTTTGGAAAAAAATTGGCCGGTTTTCAACTCACTCAAAAAAAACTTTCCGAGATGGCGTCTCGAATCACCCAGTCGCAGCTTTTGGCCTTTCGGCTCGCGCAACTCAAGAACGAAGACCGGGCACATTTTTCTCAAATTAGTATGGGAAAACAGGTCAATGTCGAATGCGCGCTCGCCGTGGCCCGCACCGCCCGTGACATTCTAGGCGCATCGGGAATTATCGATGAGCACTCGGTCATGCGCCACATGAACAATTTGGAATCGGTCTACACGTATGAGGGGACCAACGATATTCACCATCTCATTATCGGTCACGCGTTGACCGGTATCTCGGCGTTTGAATAGCCTGATTTCTTAGCGGTTTTTAGGAACAGGCGATTAAGAACAGCGTCTTTTAGGAACAGCTCACTTGGTCATAAATCGATTCTTTGAACAGTTGGCATTCCACGTTCAACATGTCGACTGCTATCTTCGAGTCGCTCCGACATTCCAGAGGCATGTCGGCAACCGTGAAGGCCGCTGCACCGCCCGCCGTCAGGGTTTTGGAGAAGTAGTAGATTCCAGATACCCAGATTTTGTCGATGGCATAGGGCAACAAAAAAATATCCCCCTTCATTTCGAGTTTCAGCGTGATAGAACCGGCAGCCCGACCGGTGGGCTTTGTCACGGTGAATGTCAAATTATGGGGTCCCCCCTCGTCCTGACCCGCCTGCAACCCCTCTTTGAAATCCCCACACACGCTTTCCCATAGACCATTTCCGGGAAGATTCGGCGGTTGATTGTTGCACGTCAGTGTCCCAGTCAAAAACCACCCGGTCCCCGGATCTACTGCCGCACACTCAGCCACGCAATTGGTGGGAATATCGGGCGATGTCCCGCATATTTTATCCAGTGGTCCTTTAGCGGTCGATTCAGAGGCTAGACGAACCGTCGCCATCACGCCCTTAAGCCCTCCGCCCCAGCGCTGCTTCGGATCCAGATCGGTTTCCGCGCAGGACCCTATCAACACTAGGACGGTTAAAAAACAAAAGTAACTTCGAAAACGCATAAAATTTCTCCTCGCCAGATGGGACCACAGAGGGATCTCTAAAATTATAAGGGACCCCGAAGTTCCACACAAGCAGCACCGACCGGGTATGGCATTGCCTTGCCGCATCAACTACTACGGGCGTCGAAATTCGGTCGCTCTGCCATCGGGCTCCTCGTCAATGCTATTTCCGGTTTCGCCTGCCGATCGCGTTGGAGCGAACTGGTTGAGCTCCGTTAGCGCCAACTCCAATTCGGTCACTTCCGGAGAATCAGAGACCGCTAGCTCGCTGTCGGTCAACGACCTTTGACGCGATACGGCGGGGCCAGGGTGAGTGTTTGCGGAATTGTCAGCCATTGCAACGTTTAAAAATGTACAGACGGCCAGAAAAAACTTCATGGCTCCCCCCTGGCGGACCAGTATGCTACTGTACCCGCTCTAGTATCAGTCACTTTGTCGGCGTAAAAACGTCGGAATATCGTACTCTTCCGTTTCAAAGAATCGTTTTCCAATCTCCCGCGCTATCTGCTTCGCCGTCTTCACATCCGGACTGGAAGCATCCAGTTTTTGAACGGCGCTTACCAGGTTGGGATTCACCGTTATCTCCGCCGGCTTCGACGCATCGGCACTGGGGACATCGGTCGCGACGGCAACCGCCGCCGCCGGCTTGGACGGGCTAAATCCGGTCGCAATGACCGTAACCCTCACCTCATCCTTCAAAGTTTCGTCAATCACGCTACCGAAGATAATTTCAGCGTCCTCATGAGCCTCTTCGGTGATCAGCGAGCACGCTTCGTTGACCTCGAACAAAGTCAGATCAGAGCCACCCGTAATATTGATAATGATACCCGTGGCGCCATTGATGGAAATATCCTCTAACAACGGACTCGAAATGGCGCTGCGGGCCGCTTCGATGGCCCGATTCTCGCCGGACGCGATTCCGGTGCCCATGAGTGCCATCCCCTGGTTACACATTACTGTGCGCACGTCCGCGAAATCTAGGTTCACGAGACCTCTGACATTAATCAGATCGGAAATTCCCTTAACCGCCTGATAGAGCACCTCATCAGCCTTCTTGAAACAGTCCAGCATCGTAGTGGTCTCGTTGGCCACATAAAGTAGACGTTGATTAGGAATACAGATGAGTGTGTCGACAGCCTCTTTCAGCTCGAGAATACCCTTATCCGCGTTTTTGCGCCGTTTTTTCCCCTCGAAGTTAAACGGTTTTGTAACGACACCGACCGTCAGCGCTCCGGCATCTTTTGCAATTTGGGCAATCACGGGCGCGGCCCCGGTGCCGGTACCGCCACCCATTCCCGCCGTGATAAAGACCATGTCCGCTCCGGTCAGGGATTCGGCGATCCGATTCGAATCCTCTAGGGCTGCTTTTTTTCCGATTTCGGGATTTGCACCCGCGCCCAATCCCTTGGTCAATTCGGTTCCCAGTTGAATATGGTGAGGCGCGGGATTGGCCGATAACGCCTGGTTATCGGTGTTGGCCGCAAAAAAATCCACGCCGTTGAGCCCGAGCGATATCATCGTTGCAATCGCATTGGTGCCTCCTCCACCGACACCTACTACCTTTATTTTAGCCCCGAGCACCTGATTTTTTTCCTGCAAGTCGAACATCGTTCCTCCCTTGTGGTCAGATCAAAAAACGCCTTCGATCCAGGTTTTCATCTTCGTAAAAACTTTTCCGTAAATATTATCGTCTCGCTCACCGAATCGACTGTCGGCGCCGTGGTTGTTGCCGTACAGAAGGAGCCCAACGGCGGTCGAGTAGATGGGAGAACTCACTGAATCCACGAGCCCGCCAACGGAATTCGGCACCCCTCGCCTCACCGGTAGCTCGAGTAAAAATTCCGCGAGTTCCTGAAATCCTTCCAGAAGGCATGCCCCTCCGGTGATTACGACTCCGCTTGATAAGACGTGTTTGTAACCACTGTTGTTAATCTCCTGGCTCACAAGCGCCAGGATCTCCTCCACGCGCGGCTCGATGATTTTAGTCAGGACCGAACGGGATACATCCCGACTCTTCCTCCCCGTCGCGGATACCGCCAAAATTTCGTCACTCGATAGAAGCGAGGTCATCGCGCAGCCCGATCGAATCTTGATGCTCTCAGCATCCTGGATGGATGTCCTGAGCCCTACGGCAATATCGTTCGTAATATGGTTGCCCCCCATGGCGATCACACTTGAATGAACCACGCTGCCACGAGTGAAAATGGCCACATCGGTCGTTCCACCGCCGATATCGATCAACGCAACTCCCAACTCCCGCTCGTCACGGGTGAGGACCGCCTCTGCCGAAGCCAGTGGCTCCAAAACGATATCCGAAACATGGATGCCGGCTTTGTTGGCACACTTGATAATGTTCTGGGCAGAAGACACCGCCCCGGTCACAATGTGAACCTTCGACTCCAAACGTACGCCCGACATCCCTATGGGATCGCGTACCCCGTCTTGATCGTTGACGATAAACTCCTGTGGAATGATATGAAGCACCTCGCGATCAAACGGAATCGCAATTGCCCTGGCCGCATCGATAGCCCGTTCGACATCCTGCTGGGTCACCTCGCGATTCTTGACGGCCACGACGCCCGAGCTATTAAATCCCTTGATGTGATGGCCGGCTATCCCGACAACCGCCGAAGTTATTTTCGTCCCCGCCATCAGTTCGGCAACCTCAATCGCCTTTTGGATGGCCTCAACCGTCGTAGAAATATTGACGACCACGCCCTTACGGATACCCAACGACGGTTGTTTACCAATGCCGATAACCTCCACGCCATCGGGAGTCGGAACGCCGATTACCACGCAGATCTTGGTGGTTCCGAAATCGATTCCTGCCAGAGTTTCCCGGGCCTTAGCGAAGCGTGCAGAGGGGACGGGCCGTGCCGATAGGGCGGAACGCTTAGCGCTGTTCATGCATGCTCCATTTCCAGGCGTTGAATAGGCGGTAGCCACGCGTTGACAAGGGTGTCGATGAAAGATTGGGCCAGCCACTGCCTAACCGCCATCGTGCCTCCGGGTTCTAGGACCCCGTTTTATAAAAAATGTTAATCTAAAAAATAAGAAGTGCCTAAGCAGAATTTATTTCGAAATGGGCCGTCTGACAACAGCTTTTTTAAGAATTTCCAAATTAATATGGCGAACTTCACGAAGTTGATTCGTCGCATTGTGAATTAGAGTGGCAAGATGGGGTAACTGGGTTGGCCAATTTTCAGCAGACAGCGCAACGTTCCATTTTGGCGAGGCCAAGTAAATTCGATAATAGGGATACCTCTCAAACACATACTCGGAAATATTACTCCTCCACGGGTCCGGCATTGCGCCGACGACAGCTACCCATTGGGAGCTTGTCCAATCCGAACTTTCCGGTCGGGAAATTATCGGAATGACTTCACCCCAGTTTTTTTGTGAGGCTCTATCTATAACTTCACCGTCGGGAGCCAGAAAAAAACTCTCCCCCTTTATGACGCCAAGAGCCATCGGCGCCGTCGCAGTCACTTGGATATCCACCGTCTCAGGAAAGACCTTTCTCACCGTCACAGTCTTAACCCATGGTTTTCCGGCAATCGTTGCGACGATGGTTTTAGCCCTTAGGGTCAGCAAGGTTCTATCACTCAGTTTCGGCAACCAACTTCTCACGGTTGCCTCGTCCAGAGGGGGCTCCGCCTCGATTCTCACGACTCGCACCCTAAAAATGCTGAGTTGATTCAAAAGCGCGTCGAACAATCCGAGTTCGTACGTGACTGTCACGACCCCGGTGCTCGCAACGAGCAACAGCCCCAAAACCAAAACACGGCTAAAAACCGGGGCGACACTTCCGGTGTGCAAAACATTTTGAGAGATATTAAATTCACGCGGGATCATGACACTCCACCCGCCGTCATGCCACTGCTTTGGAAACCATCGGATAATCCGGGATTCCGAAGGTCCGTCCGTACAAGCGCGCAACCTTTTGCAAAGACAGGCGCTCCCTTAATCCATGCGTCAAAGCCAGGCGGTTATGAGTCCTCGCCGGAGCGCTCTCGATAAGCTCCTCAACAGACTTTGCCATCACACCCGTCTCGTAAAGCGGAACCAACGGAACCGCCAACCCGCCGAACCATTCCTCGAGACCGGGAGTCTCCATGCACACAGTCGGCACCTGCGCGGCTATTGCGATGAGAGGGGCTATCAGGTGGTCACAGCGCAGCGGCGCAAACACAAAGGCATCCCACTGGGTAATGTCCGAGAGACGGGCTACGGGGGAGATATCGAATCGCTCGCCGAGATCGAGCTCTCTGGCGATTGCGCTCAGGTGAGTACGCAGGGGCCCCTCACCCAGCACACGAAATCTCAGGTTCGGGTTCGACTGAAGCAGTCGATGAGCCAGCAGAGCGATAAAATTCAGATTCGAATTTCCGTCCAGATCTGAAAGCGTGCCAATGATTCCGCAGGCGGAAACGCCACGCGGAGCCAGCTCAACAAATTCCGGAAACGGAAGCGGCAGATCGACCAGCTGTTTTTCCGGCACGCGCTCCATTTCATGGAGATAGCGCAGTGTCATCGGGTGGTGTGTGACCAGCGTTATGCGCGATTGAATTGCGTGGGTAACTCGATGCCAAAATGCCTGAAACGGCGACTCACTTCCGACGGAGTTATGGATCACCGACAAATATAACCGGCTCTGTCCTAGACCCTTTCCAAAACGCACCGCCGATTGCCGCCAGTCACGCGAAATGATCCAGGTAGCACTGCCGTCCTTTGGACGTGACACTGACCGGGGTGCAGAGCGTACGGACGATGCGACCTCAAACGCCCCTCCAATCCGGTCGGTCATTGCACGAGCAAATGGCAGCAAATACTCCTTTTCCCACGGCGGAAAATCATCCACAAAAATAGTTCTCAGCATACGGCTATTATCATACCAAAAGGCACCAAAAGGACCAAAAGGCAAAAGGTACCCGGTACCTTTCAGGGCTGCGTCATTTACGGGCGGTCGTTAATGAAGTCGATGAGCGAACGCAAATTGCCAAAACTTTGCCTATCGAAATCAAATACGAGGCGTGGCAGGTGATTCAGTTCCGGCTCATTCTCCTCTTCGATGAGCGGTTGGGTCAGCATAAATTGATTATTGAGGGAAAGGTGGCCGAACTTTTTCCCAACCTGGTCCAAAGTTTTCGGACTGAGCACGTGGCGTAACCGAACCACCGCCTTCTCTCGAACAAAGCGCATGGAGTGGTAATTTCGATAAAAATGTTCGATATGATCCAGAGCCAATTTCGGCGAATTAAAAACCGAATAGAGCTGGCGATCGGTCGGGTTGATAAAGTTCTTTTTTGCCAGGCAGTTGTCGACGAATTTGCTAAAACCGGACCAAAACCCAAACCCCTTGGGCTCGATCAGCACGATAGGGATGAGTGTCGACTTACCGGTCTGGATCAGCGTGAGAACCTCAAAGGCCTCATCGAAAGTTCCGAACCCTCCCGGGAAAAACGCAAAAGCGGATGCCTCTTTCACCAAAAAAAGCTTTCGGGTAAAAAAATACTTGTAATGAATGAGTCGTTGGGCGCTATCAATGAACGGGTTCGGGTCCTGTTCAAACGGCAATCGAATATTCAAACCGAAGCCTTTGTCGCCCGAGGCACCCTCGTTACCCGCTGCCATGATGCCAGGGCCTCCGCCGGTAATGACCATAAATTTCCGGCCCACGGCCTCTTGGGCAAATACCTTGGCGAGGTTGTAGAGTGGCGTGTTTGCCGGAACGCGAGCCGACCCAAATATCGTAATCTTAGGGGTCGTCCGGTGGCCGGAGAACATTTTAAATGAAAACCGAAGTTCCTTGAGGACCGAGGCCGAGATTTTCAGGTTGAGTGTGCCAGGATTATCGCGGGCAAGCTTTAAGGCGGCCTTAAATATCTCGTTCAGTAGTTTGATCTTGGCCGGTTTTTGATCCTTAGCTACACTGGCAACCAGCCGTTCCAGCTCCGACCATTCCGTAGTTCTCTTTTCCGTTTCTTTTTCCATTCACTCACTCTTTCGAATTGCCTCGGAAATAGCTTTCAATGATAATTGATCGGTCATGAAGCTTACTCGCAATCGACTTTACAGCCTTCAGCTGATGTCAGGCCTTGCCGGACTGGCCATCAGCATCTTTCTGCTTGCCCAGCATACAAGAGTTAAGAATGGAATCCAAGGATCCCCCAGCTTCTGCTCTTTCGGGCGGTATGCCGATTGTGATGTCGTCAATTCCAGCGGCTTCTCGGAGCTATTCGGTTTTCCACTAGCGTCCATTGGCGCTATCTTCTACGGATTGCTCTTGGCCTTGAGCATTCTCTCGCCCCCCAATCACGTGAGCTTTGGTCGCGTTCAGCGCTACTTTGGGTGGCTCGCCCTCGCCGGTATCGTGACCGACATCGCACTTGCCGGGATTCAGTTGTTTGCGTTGCGTAATTTTTGTTTGCTCTGTTTTATGACCTACGCTGCCACCTTTGGGGCACTCTTTACGGCTGCCAAGCTCACCGATAGTTCGGCGCCCAATTGGCTCGGAAAACTCGGCTATCTCATCACCAACAATCGAAAGCGAGCGCTTCCACCCCTGGGAAATTTCCTGGCCGCGGCTGTTGCCTTTACCGGGATTACCGCCGCTATCTTACTCCTGCCGGCCCAGCTACTCACAAGTTCGGCGACACACCAGAAAATCGAAAGCTCGATCGAAAAATTTGTCGAGGAGTTCAGGGATAAACGCAAACGCCTCATTGATGTTAAATCAGGTGATGCCACCCTGGGAAACTCGGCGTCGAGGGTCCGAATTATTGCCTTCAGTGATTTTGAATGCCCGCACTGCCAACACGCCGCCTTTACCCTTAGGACGAGTGTAAAACCGTATCAGGATCGCGTCTTTTTCGCCTTTAAACACTTCCCGCTCGATTCGTCGTGCAATCGTCTGGTCACCTTCCGCATGCATGAAAATGCCTGCGCGCTCGCCCGGATCGGTTACTGTGCCAATCGCCGGGGTAAATTCTGGGAGTTTCATGACACGGCCTTCACCCGAGCAGCCGAGGGCGATCACCCCAGCCTGACCCAGTTTAAACAAAGCCTTAAGGGGCTAATGACCGAAAAGGAGATGGACCAGTGCTTGAAGGACCCTGCATCTCTAAACAACGTTCAGGCGGACATTCAACTCGGCGATTCACTCGATGTGAAGGGCACCCCCAGCGTGTTTATCAATGGTAAGCTCGTCACCATTCCCCTCACCATTGAAATTGTGCAACGCCTCATCGAGATTGAGCTGGCATTGTAGACGCCGGTTAACAAAACGATACCGCCAGCCGTGACAGGTTCTCGTGATCCCGCAACGATCGTATCGGGCGTATTACTGGACGCCTTGAGCACTCACCAACCTGGGCCTGAAGAAACCGTTGAGTTCTTTCACGATGACGGAACTTGTAGCTCTGCCAACACCTTGGGAAAGGTCAGATTCGGTGACACAGCTATGTGCGAACGCCTGTATCTAATTCTAAATCCCGAAAGCATCTGGGGAATTCGCGCCTTCGGTGTTTGCAAGGACGTCACCGACATCGATTTTAGGAGCGGCTGCCTCAAGTACGTTCAGCAGTAGCAGAAATGAATGAGGGCCATTCAAACTCCCAATAAATAGACACCAAAAGCGCGTCGCATACCGGCTGAATACTGGAATAATTCAATCCGTATCGCGCGGCACTTGTATTGCATCTGAAAGACGGTAATTCGCAAGTGGGAGCTCAAGATGCAGAAGGCTTTGGTTTTCGGTTTGGTTGGTTTGGTGAGTTGTCTGGTAAGTCAGGCCGCTGGTGGAGAGCAGCACGGTGGCGCAGTACAGAGCGCGGGCGCACCCGGCCGCCCAGGTATCAGTGCTCCCGCGGCAATGCTAAAACGCCTGTTCAAGGCCGATGAAGATCACCTGGCAACGGACGGATTTTGGTTCGTCTTCCGAAACAAACGCGTCGCGTACATCTGGTTGGACGCCGATGGAAAAGAGCACGTGGCCCATGGATTTAAAATTGCGTCGGTCGATGGAAAATTCCTCGATGCGGACGGCGACATGGTAGAATACAAGGCGGGAGACATTCTCGTAGAGACCTTTCCAGGCCGTCAGTACCGGGCTAAACCGACCCACAAAGAAACGCCTAAGGTTACTGTGAGCAATCTCATCGTATTCAGCGAAAACGAAATCCCCATCGAACTCACGCCTTGGGAAAAAAGCGCCATTAAACGCACGAACGAACTGCGCCAAACGGTAGGCCTTCCACTACTCAAAGTTTCTCCAGCGCTGATCGCGGTTTCGCGGAAGAAGGCTACCAATGTTGCAAAGGCAGGCTCCCTCAATCATGCCATCGAGCCAAACGGCTACCGCGAAAATCTGTACTGGAATCTCCGGGATGCCACAAGTGTGGTCGACGGATGGTGGAATTCACGCGATGAAACCAACCACCCCGGAATAAGCCATTTCAAGAATATTATCTCCAATAGCCAGTACATCGGAGTCAGCCAATCCGACAATGCGGTCGGCAACCCGTACAGCGCGATGGTTTTTCAATAGCCCCCGAGCCATCAACCAGCCTTATCACACCGATAACCGACTTCTATTTTTCGTCCTGCTCCTAGTGGGTTTCAATAGTCCAAACAGGAGGTTCTGATGATTACCCGACGACAGGCGTTTCAAAAACTGGCACTGGCCGCTGGATCGATTACGTCTCTGGCCCATGCCGGATTCGAGTTTGTTGATGCGTGCGTGAGTCCGAAAACCCCCAAGCAGCCAGAGGGACCATTTTATCCGGTGGTTGGCCAGAGCGACAAGGACACGGATCTGACCCGGGTGGTTGGTCAGTCCGCTGCCGCAAAGGGGGCCATTATCTATGTAACTGGAAGCATCCTAGACAGATTGTGCGTACCCATTAGCGGCGCAAGCGTTGAAATATGGCAGGCGTGCGCAACCGGTCGCTACAACCATCCCGGCGACGAAAGCGGGCTCGAGCTCGACGAACATTTTCAATACTGGGGTATCGCCCACTCGGATGCGGCGGGCAACTACGGCTTTAAGACGATTCTTCCCGGATCGTATCCAGCAGGAAATAATTGGATCCGCCCGCCGCACATTCACTACAAGGTCGCAAAGCTCGGGTTTCACGAGCTCATCACGCAGCTATATTTCGAGGGAAACCCTCACAACGAGAAGGACCTGATTTTGCAGGGCCTGCCAGCCGCCGATCGCCCTAAAGTGGTGCGGCGCTTGATTCCTGGCTCGTCGGGGATGGAGCCCGGCTCTCAGAGTGTCGAGTTTTCGATAACGCTCGACCGGGTTGTTTGAGCAAACGCTCGATCTCTCGGGATAAGGTGCGCGCCGCCTTGGATCGCTGTCGGTCTCCACGATAAATCAGCGCAATTCTATCTTTATAGAACGGGGTTCTGAATTTCGGGGTTTTTATGGGCACAATCGATGTTTCGCGCGAGGCTACTCGGGTCGGAAGAATTCCGATACCGGCTCCCGAAGCAACCAACGTCGTAATAACCTCCAGGCTCGATGAATGGATCACGCGTTTGAATTTCAGTCCTCTCCGCGCCAGATCTTTTAATATCGATTGCGTCTGCATTAGATCGGTATCGCAAATTAAGACGCCACTGCCATCCATCGCCTGTAAGGCAATCGCGTCCTTTAGACCGAACAAGGTGACAGTGTCTTCCCAAATCGGCCGAATCACCAAGTCAGGGTGTTCCCACGGATTTACCACAATCCCGAAGTCGATTCGAAACGAGATGACACCCTCGGCGATTTTTCGGGAAAGATCATGCACCAATCCGATCTCAATCGGATACCGGCTCAGCAACTCCGGAAAAACCTGGGGCAAGGAGTAGATCGCGACACTGGGGTGACAGCCAAATACATAATGCCCGGAAATTTCCTCTTCACCCCGCAAAACCGTTTCACTGAGCCGTTTCCAATCGTACTGAAAATCGCCGACACCCCGTCTCAGCCGTTCTCCCGCATGTGTCAGCTGAATACCCGATCGACTGCGTACGAAAAGCGGGACGCCGAATGCCCGTTCCAACTTTTGCAAAGCCACGCTGAGAGCCGGCTGACTGATACCTATGCGCTCGGCCGCACGGGAAATATTGAGTGTTTCCGAAACGATCTCAAAATATTTGAGGTCATTGAGCGATAAATCCATCGATCCCACCTTTAAGTGATGTTACGTTTACCGTTTCCAACGCCCGTTCAAGCCAGTCTCTATGAACATGACTCCTAGGCACCTCAAAATCGAACCAAGACCTGACGTCCTCTTCCAGTCCAACTCCATGCATGAAATTGTATAACGCCCGCTTGAGGCCCGGGGCAACGAGGTCGTGATCCACCCCGGTTTCATCGATGAAGTCGACGTCGTTCTTAGCAAACAGCGACGCCCTCGGACGCAACGCAATCCCATATTTTTCGGGCTCACGACCGACCGGACTGTGCACCGTAACCGTAAATCGATGCCAAAAGGCGGACTGAATGCAATCTGCTACAAACAACTGCCTCACGCGCTCCAGTGCATCCACCGTTTCCTGAAGTGTCTCCGAGGGAAAGCCATACATCAGGTACGCATGGACCATAATGCCTGCCTCTGTTAAGGCATGTGTGACCCGAGCGACCTGCTCGACAGTTACTCCTTTTTCCATCATTGATAACAATCGATTCGATGCCACCTCGAGCCCTCCGCTCATCGCGATACACCCGGAATTCGCCAAATGTGAAGCGAGTCGTGGCGTGAATGTTTTTTCGAACCGAATGTTTGTCCACCACGTTACGCTGCCATTTCGTAGTCGGGGACGTTTTAAGATCTCGTCGGCCAGTTTTGAAAGCAGCGCCGGGGGGGCGGCCTCATCGACGAAGTGGAAACCGGTCTCACCCGTCTCTCGAATGAGCGATTCCATCCGATCCACAACAAGGCCTGCGGCCTGGGGTTCGAAGCGCTTAATGTAGTCGAGCGAGGTGTCGCAAAAGGTACAGCGCTTCCAGTAACAGCCATGGGCGAGGGTCAACTTATTCCAACGCCCGTTGGACCACAGCTGGTGCATCGGATTGAGCATCTCGGTCATGGAGAGATAAGAATTGAGCGGCAGGCCACTGTAAGTCGGTGTACCCGTCTGGTTCGACGGAATATCGTGGAGTTGTTTGTCATTTTTCAGACTCACACCGCCATTCTCCCGGACAAAGGTTCTTAGAAATCGATGATTTCCTGTTTGAATCGATCGCAGAATGGCCAGCAGAGGCGCCTCGCCGTCATCGAGCGTCACGAAATCCACCCAATCGAACAGCCGGGCTTCGGCCAATTCCCTGAGCTCGGTATTTACATACCCCCCACCCAAAACGATCTTGGTTTCTGGTAGCAGACGTCGAGCCAGTTTCGCCACTCGCAATCCCCCGTACAGATTTCCGGGAAAGGGTATCGTCAGGCCGATGACATCAGGCCGATGAAGCTCCAGTGTTTCTTTCGCGCACTCATCGAGATAGCGATCGACCAATGTGGGCGACGCAGTTAACGCATCCAAGAGAGGATCGAAACTGGTGGCGCTCATGGCCAGCTTCTCGCCGTAACGTGAAAGCTCGAACCTGGAATCCACGCCCTCGCGAATAGCATCGGCGACATCGTCCAAAAATAGACTGGCAAGATGCCGGGCTCGATCGTTGGTTCCTAATTCTCCAAAAAGACGATCCAGACCACCGTTATTTTCTAAATCATCCAGTACCGAAAACCGAACTCCGTGCGGTAGAAAACCAGGCCGAACTAGCCGGAGGGCCAACGTCGGGTCGAGGCCGCGCAGAAACCGAACCACACCGTCGATTCGGGACACGTAGGCCGCACCGGCCTTTACGAATCGGCGTAACGTGGACGACTTGGACCCGGACTTCCGAATTGCGGACAGACACTCCGAAACGCCCTGGCGAGAAAAGAGACGACTTATCAAAGCGATGCTTAAATCGGCCTGCACCGCCTCAAAACCTTCTTTTCTAAGGAATCCGGTTAGATAGCCAGTTGCCGGGTACGGTGTATTGATTTGGGTCATGGGTGGGGTAATCAGAAGAATCTTCACCCTGATTCAGTAGCACTAATACGATTTTTTCTAAAGAACCGAACTTTTCTTCAGCGTTTTCCCCGGTGCGGTACCTGGGCCCCAACATCGGCCCCCCTATTTTCATCCTCTCCCAGCGAGCCGTGTGCCGCCATGTGCCCCTTGCGTCGATCCCTCTCTTTTTTTAGCTGAGCCTCGAGCTTGTGGATACACTTATCGATAGACACATGCATGTCGGCGCTCTCACACTCTGAAAACAGCTGCTTGTGTTCGGCGTGGCACGTGACCTCCGCCCGGTGAGTCAATTTCTCGACGGACAAAACTACGTGCATCTCGACAGGATAATTGACGTACTTTTCCAGCTTTTCGAGGCGCTGCTCAACCTGTTCCTTTAAAGCTTCGGAAGAACCAAGACCCTTGAACGAAACAGTAATATGCATTTATCACCTCATCCTGTCTTAAAACGTTTTTCTTCTTTTCGACGATGGTAAAATTGCGAGCATTTCTCGATATTTCGCGACAGTTCTACGCGCGATATTGATATTTTCTTTCAGCAAAAGCTCCACAATTTTTTGATCACTGAGCGGAGTGGCAGGCGGCTCGGACGCCACCAAGGAACGAACCTTCTCCTTTACCGACTCACTTGCGACGTCACCGCCATGAACTCGACTGATGCCGCTGTTAAAGAAGTACTTTAATTCAAATATTCCCCGGGGCGTATGGACGTACTTGTTCGTTGTGACCCGGCTAATGGTCGATTCGTGCATACCGATGTCGTTTGCGACATCGCGTAATACCATTGGTTTCAAAAACGCGACCCCTTTGTCAAAAAAATCCCGCTGCTGGCGAACGATACTTTCCGTCACCCTATAAATCGTCCGTTGGCGCTGGTGGATGCTGCGTATCAGCCAGATCGCCGATCGCAGCTTGCCCTGCACATAGTCTTTGGTGCTTTCTTCCGGTGGCAGCACATTGGGTGCGGGTGCCGCCTCGGCACCTTGCCCAGTCGTCGACTCGGGTGCGTCCTCCGCACCAGTTGGTTCGCCGGGCGATTCGCCGATCGATTCAGCGCCGGGATCGGCAGCCAGGTCGACGGCCGAATCAGCACCAGATTCAACAGCCCCCTCCTTTTTGTCCAGTAGATTCTTGTAAAAGCTGGAAATTTTCAGCTTGGGCAAGCCATCCTCGTTCAACATGACCACGTATTCATTCCCGCGCTTGGCAATATAAATGTCTGGGATGATGTAATGGGCCGGTGGACCACCAAATGCTCTGCCGGGCTTTGGCTCGAGGTCCTCAATGATACGCACCCGACGGATTACATCCTCGAGGGTGATGCCCAAAGTTCGGGCAATCACCTGGTAATTCTTTTTTTCGAGATCGCTCATGTGGTTCTCGATCATTCGCTCCAAAACCTCGTCTTCGAATTGTTCATCGTCTATCTGGATCAAAAGACACTCTTTCAGGTCACGTGCCGCAACCCCGATGGGATCAAATTGCTGGACGCGATAAAGAATCGCCTCAACCTCCGAAACATCTATGCTTTGCTTCTCCGCGATCTCCTCTATTGTCGTCTGTAGATAACCGTCTTCATTCAAATTGCAGATGATCGCCTCTCCAATTTTCTGCTCTATGGACTTAAAATCGCCCATTCGAAGCTGCCACATGAGGTGGTCAGTCAGGGAAGGCGCCGCTGTCAGCGTATTTTCGTAGCTCGGAAGATCCTCTTCGTTGCCTCTGTGCACCGGAAGATTTGGCGTAGATCGCGTGTTTTCGATGTAACTCTCCCAGTTGAAGTCCTCCGAATTCTGGGGGTTTTCATCGGCGGTCCGATTGTCCGCGGGTTGATTGGATTCCTCAATCCCTTGCGCGGTGCTTTCGGAGTCGGCGGTCTCCTCGAGTACTGGGTTTTCCACCAGCTCCGAGTTGATGAGATTCTCGAGCTCCATGCGCGACAGCTGAAGCAGCTTTATCGCCTGCTGCAGCTGCGGTGTCATCACCAGCGACTGCGACAAATTTAAACTTTGTTTTAGTCCGATACCCATTTACAACCTAAATCCCTCTCCTAGGTAAAACCGCCTAGCCGCTTCATTATCTACAATTTCTTTAGGGGTTCCGCGAATCCATATTTTTCCGTCGCGGATCAGGTAGGATTCGTCACAGGTCGATAACGTTTCGCGCACGTTGTGATCGGTGATCACAATGCCAATTCCCTGCTGCTTGAGTTTTAAAATAATTCCCTGAATCTCCGCAACAGCGAGCGGATCGATACCCGCGTAGGGCTCGTCCAAAAGCAAAAACTTCGGCTCCAGAATCAGTGCGCGTGCAATTTCCAATCGCCTCCTCTCTCCTCCGCTCAACGTATAGGCCCGCTGGGCTGCCAATGATTCGATACCTAAATCCTTTAACAACCGTTCCACTCGTTCCCGTTTCTCCGAACGACTCACTCGCCAGTTATCGAGAACCAACATCAGGTTGTCCTCGACCGTCAGTTTTCGAAAAACCGATGGCTCCTGAGGCAGGTACCCCAAGCCCTGTCGCGCCCGCTCGAAGATGGGCAAGCCGTCTAGCGCCCGCCCGTCTAAAATGATCTCTCCGGCATCCGGCCGAACTAAACCCACAATCATGAAGAATGTGGTGGATTTCCCGGCTCCGTTAGGGCCTAAAAGCCCGACCACACTTCCTCGCTGTATTTCAAGAGTAACATCGGCAACAACGCGCCGTCCCTTGAACGACTTTGATAAGTGCTTGACACAAAGGGTCAATTTCGGATCCTTCCCTGCGCATCATTTACCTCTACGCGGTCGTCGGTGGTGTAGAGCACGATTCTCCGCCCCCGAATCTCATTTCCCTTCGACTCGAGGCGAGCACTCCCTTCCAGAATGATCTTCTCCCCACCAGCCTCGAAGAACGCCGATTCGGCCCAGCCCAACTTGTCTTTCTGTTGAAGGGTGACATTTCCGCGTGCCTCCATCAGCTCGCGATTGTCAGTAGAAATCAGTTCCAGAAAATCGCTCTGCACAGCCAACCCCGGCGGAACGCTCGACTGGACCCGGCCCGAAAAAATCGCATGTTGCTCTTCAGTAAAGAATTCTCCCTGCTGACTTGAGATCAACAGCCAATCGTTGCCCTTAAATCGCTTCCTCGAGGTAACACGACGGTGCAGAAAAAAATGCTCCTGGTCGATGTCGGCCGAAAGTCCCGTGCCATGCAAAATCATATTGGGCTTAAGAATATTAGGGCCCTGCATCACCACGTCATCGGGCGTCCGAAACTGGTGCTTTTGCCCATCGTACTTGAGCGAATTCATCACGAACTCATAGCCCGTACGGGATCGAATATGCACGTGACCCTCAAGGTCCACTTCGTTTTTATCGAGCGCCGATCGTCCATGATCGCTCACGGTGTGAATCACATTTTTCGTGCGTTCCGCAAAAAAATCAGCCTCCACTGTTTTTAAAAATATGTAGTTTTCCGCACGGTGAATTTCAGCAAATGCCGACTGCACGTTCCACCGCTTCAAATTATGGCTCGATTCGTAAAAATTCACGCCCAACAATCCAAAACTGGCGGTGGTGAGAGGGTCCTTCATGTCCGCGCTTACATCCGGGCCATCCAGACCTTTCGCGCCTGTCTTATTACTCGTTTGCCAACACGCCTGCGTGATCGCGAGTGCCACTATTAGAAAGAATATTAGCCGCATTCAGTCATCCCTTAGAGGTTCGTCGAGATTAACAGAAGCCCCCTCCGATGCCAATTTGAGTTGGCACGAAATGTGCTAAGACGCGAAGAGTCCTGTACAAACTTTCTTGCCCGGACCATTTACATTAACGTAACGCGCTGATAGCGATTAGGGCTGGTAATGGGAGGCGCGCGTGAGATTCATCATATTGCTTGTTGGGCTGGGCGCCCTCTTGGGGAATGGCGCGTTCGGGGTTAGCGAAATTCCGGCCGACTCTTTGAATGAAGACTTCACTATCGCGTGGCGATTCGTCGGCTGCCGTCCCAGCGGTTCCGAGTGCCGATACTCGTGCAACACCGGCTGGATTCGGGTTGAAATGAACCCAGACTATTGCAACCCCGAAATATTTGAAGAACGATTCACCTGCTTTTGTGGAACCGCGACGGAAACGGATTGAGCTGGCCTTCGGTGCGAAAATCGTATTGACTGGTGGACAAAGCGGGAAGTGGGTTTCGAAATTGTTCCCCACTTCTCGGAAAATGTGCTGCGAGATTTTCCAGCAATTTTGACAGCTTAAAATGCTGCGTTTTCCCTCCATAGCCCCGTTGGACCATGCTTTCGACGACCCCGAAGGACGAAATCCTGGAACTTGTGCAACGAGGGAGTGAAGATCAACTTCGGACGCTGCTGGCCGTGGTGAAGGGGATTATTGGTGGCGCTGTAGACAGACATACAAGTACAGCCAATGGTTGATTGGAAAAAGTAAAAGCCCTGATTAGGCACCCTTGCGCTGGTCCTGCCGCGTATTCTGGGGGGATACAAATTTTACCACTTCCATAAGGTGTACACCTTATGGTACACTCCATATGGTGAAAGGAGAGGCGCATGGAAAACACTAACCCCAAGCAGTTTAGAGCAGAGCTGAAAGACTATCTTGATTTGGCCTCCAAAGAACCGATCCGCATTCAGCGCAGGTCGGGGGAAAACTATATCTTGTTGAAAGAAGGATCTTACCAAGACCTCCAAAACGAGATTCTTTCGCTTCAGCGGCGACTTCTTGGGATGTCCCAAGTTGTGTCCGGGGAAACCAAGGAATATAAAATCGGGGATCGAGCAAGGCTTTCTCGGCTGCAGAGAAAAAAATAATGGCCCGCTTTATTTTCACCGAGAACTACAACGCTGCTCTGGAACGGATCGAGGATCACATCTTTTCCTCGACCGATTCCATCGAGACCATCGAAAAGTTTCTTGAGGAACACGATCGTGTTTTGACCTTCATCTCGCAAAATCCGAAAACCCCTGCCGTCCATCCCGTCACGGGCGATCAATCTTGGAACTTCGGGGACGGAAGATATCGACTTTTTTTCAAGTGTATTAAGAAGGGGTCCGAGCTATTCGTGTACCTTACGCACTTGATTGACAACAAGGAAGCCAACACAGACGTTTATCCCACCAACAAAATCCCCACCTACGATGAAGAATAAGTGGGTCACAACGGCGTTCGACAGGCCGCAGCCTCATCTCGAAACACGGCATAGAACGGAACGAGACACTTCCATTTTATCGATAACTGAGTTCAGTGTGCCGGTGTACTTTCCCGGAACGCCGGAAGCGGTATCGAGGTCTATGGTTAACTTGAAAGCGTCGGCGGAATAGCCAACCGAATAGCCTCCCTCAGTCTTGGTGACCAGAAACGGCAATACCTGCTTTCCACCTCCGTCAGAAATTTCTGGTCGCTCCGATATAATAATCGACATTAAAATTCTTCCAGTCCCAATTTCAGTCCTAGAGATGAGATC
>CAZRVZ010000177.1:0-10443 GCA_964603655.1 uncultured Pseudobdellovibrionaceae bacterium
TCGTACATCGGTCGGATTTCTTCCAGGCAACTGACCTGGGTGATAGTGGGCGGATTTCTGATGTACCACGCCATTTCGATTTTACTGAGACCTAAAGAGCTGGTCCTCATTTTTAAAAGCATCTTTGGCAAGCACACCTCGAATAAATCTATGTCTTACGCCAGGAGCATGATCCGGGAGATGGGCCGCATCCGGGAGTTCAAACGAAGAATTCGCATGATGGAGGCCAACAATTTATTCCCCGTGAATGTCGGCGGTTCGACTATTGGAACCCAACCGCTTTAATCTTACACCCCGGCACATTAAGGAAAAAAGCCGCGCCAGAGCATGGCTTTTGAGAGGTGTTCGACGCTTATGGCGAAGGCGGAGAGTCGCATGTCGACCTTTTTGGTTGTGTGAAATTCGTACACGCGGTTAAAGGCTCCCGCCATTATTTCCCAAAGCTTGTTATTTACGTCCTTTTCACTCCAAAAAAAGTTTTGCATCCCCTGAACCCACTCAAAGTACGACACTATGACGCCACCCGCATTCGCCAAAATGTCGGGAATCTCAAATACTCCACGTTGACTTAAAATCTGACTCGCCTCTAGCGAGGTCGGGCCGTTAGCCCCCTCGGCCAAAATCTTACATTTAATGCGCTCGACATTTTTAGTATTTATCTGATTTCCCAAGGCCGCGGGAATCAGAATGTCGACCGGAAGCTCGAGGATTTCCTCGTTCGTTATAAAATCGACACCAGGAAATCCTTTTAGCACACGGTTCTCGGTGACCCATTTCTCTAGCGCTATGATATCGAGCCCCTTGGGATTGTAGATGCCCCCGGATACATCGCTGACCGCAACCAGCCTGCACCCGATATTGGAAATCAGTCGAGCCGAATGAAATCCGACGTTTCCAAAGCCCTGCACGGCAACCGACGTCGATTGATCGAGCGTCAGTCCCAACCGCTTCGACGCCTCGATGATGCTGTAGATGAGGCCCCGCCCCGTAGCATCGATTCGTCCCAAGGACCCGCCGATTTCTATCGGTTTTCCGGTCACGACACCGGGAACAGCATACCCGATCTGAGCGCTGTACGTATCCATCATCCAGGCCATGGTCTGTTGGTCGGTTCCAATATCGGGCGCTGGAATATCCTTGTCCGGTCCTAAAAACGTAAAAATCTCAGAGGTGAACCTTCGCGTAAGACTCTGCTTTTCCCGACGGGACAACAGACCGGGATCGCAGCGAATCCCGCCCTTGCCACCGCCGAGTGGCAACCGAACCAACGAATTCTTTAGGGTCATGAGCATCGCAAGCGCGGCCGTCTCGGCGAGATTCACATCGGGGTGGTACCTAATACCCCCCTTAGCGGGACCGAGTGTGGTGTTGTGGTGCACTCGAAACCCATCGAATACTCGAATAGATCCGTCGTCCATGCGCACCGGTACCGACACATAGAGGCACCGGCGCGGCCGGCACAGCCTCTCAAACACATTGTGGTCGAGATCGATTTGATGGCCCGCCCGCTCCAATACCTGCACGACGTTCTGATAGAAAGGGTCATTTTCCCAGCCGACAATCACGTCCTTTTCGGTGGAGTGTTCCATTGATTCACTAGAATAAGATATCTGGAGCGATTAGCCAACTAAGCTGCTAATGCCTGGACATTAGGCGACCTTCGTGAAGTCACGGTAGATTTTTCTGAGCGATGCGCGAATACTCGAGTAGGCCGCCAGAGTGTTGGCCAATGCCTGGAGTGTGCGTAGCACCGTTGCCGCCGGAATTTCCGAGGCTTCAGGGCGCCGAATCGTCAATGCGCCTATCACATTGTTGCGAAATAGAACGGGAAATACCATTATGCTGCCGATGGGAATATCCTTCACCTTTTGGGATATCTGGCTGGTCAGGCTGTTCGCGTTCACATCGGACACGCAAACGAACTGTCCGGTACTCATCACGTGCAAAATCTCCGGATACTTAGTCAAGGAAATGGGAAAATCACAAAATTTGGGATCGTCACTTGTCGCCAAAACCAGACCGGTATTACTGGCCGAATCTACAATAATCAGCGATGTTCGGTTCGATCCGACCACGGCGGCTGCACGCTGAATTACTTTCACAAAAGCCATTTGTTCAGCATCTTTTGTGGAGTGGCTCAGAGTTTCGTTCGTCTCCAGCAGGAGGCGCACGTAGTCCCCAGGAACGGTGCTGCCATCGTCCGCCAGAGCCTCGAGATCGATGATGCGCTTGGGAATCAGGTGGTAGTGTATCCGATGGTAGACACTTTCCTCATCAAACGGATCCACTACGAAATCGTTAGCTCCGGCACGAACCGCGTTGCGAATATTGAGTCGATGCACTTGCTTGGTGAGAATCACCACCTTGAGATCTCGGTTTCGGGTACTGGCTCGCACCGATGAAATGAGCTCATTAGGCCCCATTCCGGCAATCATCAAATTCAAAATACACAGATCGTAATGTTCGTCCTTGAGCTTGGACAAAAATCCTCCGGCATCCGCGGTGGTTTCACATACGATGCCATCCTTGGTCAGTCTGGATGTCAGGCCACCGTATTTTGCTTTGGCCGTGTCCACGAAGAGAATTTTTTTTCCGCTAAAACTAAAGACCGGAGCTCCGCTTCCGATTGCCATTACGCATCCCTTTCCTTGATTTCCTTACCATCGAACGAGATCAACTTTGACTGAGTGTTGTATTTCGTCACAAAATGAACGGGCCTGCCCCAGATCGCATGAACGTTTCGAAGGGTATCGACGCCCTTATCGTACTCGAGGTCTGTGCCCTCGTGCTGGTGCCGCATTAAAAGCTCGCCACGATTCTCGAAGTTGCCATCCTCGACCAAGATGATGGGCTGTCCGAAATTCGTCAGCGAAAACAGTAACTGCTCTTTCACCTTGCGCCAATCTCTGTCGGTTATCTCATACATTCCCGTGCGGCGATTAAATCCATAGGTGAACAGCTTCTGCTGTTCACAAAACTCCTCGGACATGAAGCTGTCGATGAAGGTGACGTCGTTGTGCAGTTTTCTGACCTCAAAAATCTTGGCTCGACCCAATCCCAAATTCTTATCCCACTTGCGTTTCGCGGCGTTATCATCGCAAAGCTCGAAATCCTTGCCGAATTTGCCCTTGTTCCATCTGTCCTCGATATCTCGATAGAGTTCGATGCCGAGCTTGTAGGGATTGATCTGCCCGGGCCGACTTCCAAGAGTCCCACTGTGGTGGTCCGCGTAGTCAATCAGCTCGGAGTCTTTGAGCACGTGCCTGGTCATCATGGTGCTGTGCCAGTAACTTGCCCAACCCTCGTTCATGATCTTTGTTTGGGCCTGCGGCGCAAAATAATATGCCTCTTCTCGGACTATCGACAATACCTCGCGTTGCCAGGCCTCGAGCGGAGCAAAATCCAGCAGAAACTTCATGATGTCCCGTTCGGGCCGCAGCGGAAATCGAAGGCTCTTCTCGGCATCAGTCGCAAGTCGTTCATTTTGGGCGTCAATAAACGATGTCGGGTTGACATATTTGTCCATGTAGCCCTTAGCCTCGAATCGGTGCGCCACTGGAGTCGAAACCTCGTCTTCGGTATACGATTTCTCGGGCATTTTCTCGGACTTTTGGGTAAAGGGTGAATAGAAGTCGATTAGGTTATCAATCGAGAGGCAACAATCGACAAAGTTCTCCACCTTATCCACCCCGAGGCGATCCTGGTATTCCCGGATGCGGGTGGCATGATTGGCCATTTCATCGAGCATTTTGCGGTTGGTCTTCGAAAACCACATGTTGTTCTTGAAAAAATCGCAGTGGCCGTAAACGTGAGCCATGACCAATTTTTGGTCTACAATAAGATTGCCCGTCTGTAGGTATGCGTAACAGGGATCCGTATTGATCACGAGCTCGTAAATTTTTTGCAATCCCCACGTATAGCCTTTGTTGAGGTAGTCATACTCCATCCCGAATCGCCAATGGGGGTAACGGGTTGGAAATCCCCCCAACGCCGCAATTTCGTTGATCTCGTTGTAATCGACCAGTTCAAAAATCGTATCGAAAGTATCCAGGCCGTAATTCCGCGCGATCTCACGAATCTCGGCGTGTGCCTGGTAGAGTTCGGCAGGAAGTGTTTGTCTCATCGTCCCTTCCCCAGGAATTCCTTGAGCGACCGGTAAATGGCCTCTTTGTTCTCAATTTTGGATGTCACCAGTCGTTCGTCTTCTTTGAAGCTTTCGAGCAAATCTTTGATGAACTGGCCACTGCCGTAACGGCTTTCTACCTGACCGTAACAAAATTGATTTGTCTTTGGCAGTAAATCATTTCTGAGAATATCGACGCAGAACTTGGTATCCTCGCCGGACCAATTGTCGCCATCGGAAAAATGCAGGGCATATATATTCCAGTCACTGGCAGGATAAAACTTTTCGATAATTTCATTACACAACTTATAGGCAGAACTGATGAGCGTTCCGCCGGACTCGCGCGTATGGTAGAAAGTGTGCTGGTCTACCTCTCTGGCCGCGGCATCGTGGATGATGTAGCGAATTTGAATATCGTTATACTGGGACCGTAACCAGGTATCGATCCAGAATGATTCGGTTCGAACAATTTCCTTTTGTTCGTCGCCCATGCTCCCGGAGACGTCCATCATGTAGATGATCACGGCGTTATTCTCGGGCTTGGCCACATTCTTCCAAGCCCGGTAACGAAAATCTTTTCGGTACGGAATGATCGCCGGATCATCGGGGTTGTAATTGTTCTCTAGGATTTGGCGTTTGAGCGCCTCGCGGTACGTACGCTTGACGTGTCTTAAGCTGTTAGGGCCGACTTTGTTGATCCCGGTATAGCGGTGTTTCTGCGAATGCAATGCCCCGCCCCCCTTGGGCTGAATGCGCGGCAATTCGAGCTCTTGCCCGAGCATTTGCGCCAACTCCTTTAAGGAAACCTCAATCTCAATCTCATGTTCGCCGGTAGCATTTCCGGCCTGTCCGTCTTCCGACTCGCCCTGGCCTAACGGTGTGCCCGGCGCTCCTTCGCCCTGGCCCACGCCGCCCGCTTGGCGTTTGCCGAATTTGAAATGAGGCAGCTCGATGTGAGGTATCGGGATGGATACAAAGTCCTTGCCTCGTTTGCCGATCATCTCTCCCTGAGAAATATACTTTTTCAGGTTGTGCTTGATCTTACCCTTTACGATTTGATTGAATCGTAGGTGATCGCGCTTGATGCCGGTAATCATAGTCGTCTTGCTTTCGCGTTACTTTCGTTTCACATCCCCTCGGGCGAAGATGCTGGCCACGAAGGTGAGAATATCGGTCGAACAGATTTCACAGTAACCATAGCTCTTGATCAAGCGCCCCTTGACGATATCTATTTTTTCCTGGGTTGCCTGGTCCACGATATTGGAAACCAAACTCGTTAGCTTGATCGTGTCCTTCTGATCCTCGAATAGCTTGAGCTCCAGAGCTTTGTGCAATCTTTCGTTGGTTTTGTAATCGAACTGACGCCCCTCGAGTGCCAGAGCTCCGATGTAGTTCATGATCTCCCGACGAAAATCGTCCTTGCGGCTGTCGGGGATATCAATTTTCTCCTCGATAGAGCGCATCAGGCGTTCATCGGGCTCCTCGTCCTGTCCTGTATACTTATTCTTGACCCGTTCACGCTGAGTATAGGCCTTCACGTTATCAATATAGTTGGCGCAGAGCCGGGCCATCGCCTCTTCATCGGCCGATATGGCGCGCTGAACCTCGCTCTTCACGAGGTCCTCGTACTCCTGCTTCACGACCTGAAGCAGTTCCCGATAATGTTTCCTTTTATCCTCGGACGAAATGAGGGAGTGGTGTTTGAGTCCCCCTTCGAGTTCGTTGAGCACCATAAATGGATTCAGACAGGCCACGTTTCCCTGTCGCGTGTTCACCAGCGCGTTAGAAATCTTGTCCTGAACGTAGCGCGGCGATATTCCCTCCATCGCCTCGCGAGTCGTCTCCTTACGAAGCTCTCGGACATTGTCCTCGGTAAATCCCGGCAGCGTCTTGCCGTTGTAGAGTTTGAGCTTCTGTAACAACGTAAGATTGGCCTTTTTAGGGATCTCGAGACGAGTGAGCACGGCCCACATCGAGGCCATTTCCAGAGTGTGTGGAGCAATGTGTTTTCCCTTGATGGTCTTGGTATTGAAGTCCTTTTTGTAAATCTTGACCTCCTCACCCAGCTTCGTAATGTATGGCACGTCAATCTTCACTGTCCGATCCCGAAGAGCCTCCATGAACTCGTTGTTTTGCAGTTTCCGATACTCGGGCTCATTGGTATGCCCGATAATCACCTCATCGATATCGGTTTGGGCGAACTTCTTGGGTTTCACTTTGTGTTCCTGTGAGGCACCCAGAAGATCGTATAAGAACGCGACGTCCAGCTTCAATACTTCGATGAATTCGAGCACGCCTCGGTTAGCAACGTTGAATTCCCCGTCGAAGTTAAATGCCCTCGGATCGGAATCGGAACCGTACTGGGCGATCTTGCGGTAGTTGATGTCGCCGGTGAGTTCGGTGGAATCCTGGTTTTTCTCGTCTTTTGGTTGAAACGTTCCAATTCCCACGCGCCCCTTTTCCGAAAGTATCAGGCGCTGAATCGATACGTGATCGATCACCTTCGTCCAGTCCCCGTGGTAATGCTCCATCAGCTTCTTAAAGACGAAAGCGCAGGCCGGATCCAGGTCCCCCTCGACCGACACCCGATGACCCTCTTTCCTCCCGCGGTTAACCTCTTCGATGAACTTTTTTCGGAAATCGATGGGTATGATTTTTAAAGGTTCCTCGTGCATAGGGCACGGCATCTCCGACTGGCTTCCCAGGACCTTCTCAATTTCAGGATTTCCGTGCGAGACCCAGGTGAACGTATAAAGTGCGCCCTCATCGGTCTGTGAATAATATTCGAGCCCCTTTTTAATCAGGCGGGCGCACGTGCTTTTGGAGCTGCCGACCGGGCCGTGAAGGAGTATCACACGTTTTTCCGGACCGTAGGATTGCGACGCCGCCTTGAGGACGTTAACCAGCTTCATCAGGTGAACGTCCAGGCCAAAAATGGCGTCCTTGCCCCCATCCATTGGGTCTTTGAAAAAGTTGTATCCTACGATTTTTTTCTTAAATTCGGTGTAATCTTGGGTCCCATAACTAATAATGAGATCGTATAGTCGCTGAAACGCGTTACGAGTGACCTCTGGGTGCTCCTTGACGATATCCACGTAATCTTGGAATTTTCCCTGCCACTGGTATTTTTTGAACCGATCCAGGTCCTGAAGGCCTCCAATGAAATCTTTGACGTTCATCCCTGAAGTCGCCATGGCTAGTCTCCTTGAATACTTAAATTTACTTAAATTGCCGAATCCTCTGCGAACCCCGTCGGTAATTGGGTACGAAACGCGGCCGCTCTAATCTTAATTGTCGCCGACATACGAAACCGGGTCAATTTTTCCAAGTGTTCAGTCAACCGAAACTTTGAAAACATGGCCCTACGGGCTCTTGTGTTCTCTTCGGAAAATTGTGAGGAAAGGATAACATTTTTTTAGATAGTGGCGCGCTTTGGCATGAACTCGGCATGCCCCCTTGCACTGATCGTTGGGCTACGGGCCAACGTGGTAGTCGGCAGGCAGGACAAATCGTGCATCAGGACGAAATAGGCGATTGTTGGCGCTGATCAGCCAGGAAGCAGCGCCCAACACCGTTTCGCGAATCCCCATCGTTTTCCAAACACGCCTCGCGTTACCCGTTCGACCCCGTGTCAACGACCGCCAGGCATAATGGAAGTCGAGTACGCCATAACGCAATCGTTCAAACCGCCCTGCCTGGGACTGAACGGTGAGAGGCAAATGAGGCACTAGCCGATTCCGAATGATTCGATTTTCGGATACAAATAGCGGCCCCGACGAATCGGCTCGGGACAATTGAGCTGGGTGCTGACGCACCCGGACCAGATGTTCGTGAATCACACCAATGTCCCACCGCTCGCAAACACGCGACCAGAGATCGTAGTCACCCGATACCCGAAACCGCTCGTCAAATCCGCACGCGCCAGTTACGGCGGTCCTTCGCAAGGCTACCGTCGATAGATTGCTAGGAATGCAACCGTGATAAAAAAAATGTTGGAGAGCCAATTCGGGGCGCATCACGTTTGGCAAATCGTAAAGCGCGCCCGCGCCAGTTACCTGACCCGAATCATCGATGGTTTTAGATTTCGCAAAGGTGATGCCAATGCGCGGAAAGCGTGAGAAGCGTTGCAAGTCCTGAAAAAGGCAGCCGGGCTCCAGAATGTCGTCCTGGCAAAGAATGTGAAAAAACGGGTTTTGGCTCGCCCGAATGAGTCGGTTGAGATTGGCGAACAGGCCCGCGTTTCTGGTACCGGTCAACAGGTGAACACGAACTCCTCGGAAACGCTCGATTACGGCTCGTGTCCCATCTGTAGAGCCGTCGTCTGAAATCCAAATCTCAAACGGTACCCCCTCCTGTCTAAGCGCAGAGCGCAAACACATTTCGATATGGCGTTCGCCGTTATAGGTGGGAATGAGAATTCCAATGGGTGTGGGGCGTTGCATTGAGTATCGGACTGGTGAAAGATGACAGGTGAATGGAGTCGTCACAATATCGGCAACTCATCGAAAAAAGTTTAAAGGTCCTGTGGAGTCGAGTCCTGTGGAGTCGAGCCCGCGCCGCAACAATTTGAATCGATCCCGGGCTACTCGGGAACTTCGACGATGACGGGCGCACCCCCCACACTGAAGTTTCGGGTATCCACGGTGCCGTTTTCACCGAAGGTCGTGTCCAATTGTCCATTGAGTGTCAGACGTTTGAACACCATGCCGCCGGGCGGAATTCGCGCGCAGCCGATGGTCACCTGTCTGTCGCCCGTGAGACTGAATGCCGAGTAGACGCAATCGACATAGGACGACCCCATGGTGACCGTCGCGGTGCCATTCGTGCCGTACGCCATATCTCGATTGCCGTTGGGAAGGTATCGAATAAATGATCGGGAGCCTGAGTTCGCCTCGCCCGTAGTCGAGGAATGGCAAACTACCTGGTCCTGAGAATCCCCGAAACAGAGGCTTCTGGTGACACCCGCAAGGTTCACGAGTGGGTGCTGAGATTCGATAATTCCGCCATCGGACAGGTGATAAAGAGTATAATCATTGAATCCGATTTGATTCACCACCACGTAACCACTCGCCGAGTTTTTGAAGGCCATCGCCGGTTTACCCGTAAGACGGAGAGGCCCGTTACCTTGGTTAAATGCTATATCGGGTTGACCGTTAGCTTGATAACGCTGAATAAGCCCCTCGCCGCCGGCAAGTCCGCTGTCAAAAGGAAATTGGATCACGGCGAGTATACGCTGATCACTATGGATGAATACATCGGTGAATGAACCGTATTGGCCGGTTTCCTCGAATTGGATTCGCCCATTGGTGCCGAACGCGGAGTCGAGTAAACCCGAAAAACCGTACTTGAAAAGGGAAATCGATTCGGGCTTCCCCCCCCCCCGCGGAGTATCAATTCCAACGAGAAAAAAATTGGTGCCGATGGTAATTGCATTCGATTTCAAGCGACTTGGGATCCAATTTCCAAGCTCCATGCTGAGGATGCCCCCAGTACCCAAGGAGGCCGAATAGCCACCCGTCCGATTTATCCCCACAATAGTAGGAACGGCGACGCTTGCCGCTTCGCCGTTTTGCGCAGCCGCGTAAAAAGTGTCCCTACCGAGTGAAAAGACTGGCCACGGCGAAGCCTGTCCACCCCCCAGACCGCTAACATCAGCTACTCCGTGAGTACCGAATCCATCTATCAGGCCACCCGCCCTGTCGAGCCCGACGAAACGACTGGTACCGCCTTGAAAGTCCGAACTAAATCGAACGATGTATTTAATTCCAGAAGGCGCGGGCACTGCAGCCGTCGCAACGAGGCATGCCTTAACCACTTTACTCTGTGGAGTGCCCTGAAACTGTCCGCAATTAAGTTTCGTCGATTGAACATAGCGCACATTAGTACCAGTCTGCCGACGAATGAGCGCGCGCGTGGGGGAAAGCGGGGCGGTTGTGACGATATTGAGCGGGACGCCCGGTGTTTGGGAATAGGTGTCGCCTGAAAAATTGAAATCGGTTGGCGGTAATACGGAAATGGCGACGGAACTCGCCGATCCCTCGATTCCAGCCTCTTGTCGCCAATACGCATGCCACGCCAGCATTTCGGAGTTGTAAAAACCCTCGAGCCGATCCAACTTTCCCACCGTTCGACGATTAATCGCATTCTGGGCGAGCTGATTCGTGACCGACAACGTCATCAAAACACTCACAATCCCGATAGCAACCAGAAGCGATGCCATGCCTGCCTGAGGCGAGTGCCTTGATGGCATGACGTAGCGAAATAAACCGTGATGAGCCATCTCTAGCCTTATCGGCTATTGGGTGAGGGTAATTGAATCG
>CAZRVZ010000178.1:0-3995 GCA_964603655.1 uncultured Pseudobdellovibrionaceae bacterium
GCTGGCGAAAATTGTTACAGCGGGGCCGTTTTACGGTACCGCGAGCTGGCCGCGACGCACACCTTAGGCTCGTTTACCTGGCAGCTTACCGTGGCACCATCCTTGCTCTCCTGCTCCGAAGAACCGCGCAGCCCCATTTGGGGTCGCACGGCTATGGGGCGGCTAGGGGGTATTTCATGGCGCGTAAGAAGAAATCGGGCAAATCACAGGTTGAACTTTCGATGGCTACCGCAGACGACGCAGTAGATGTCGCGGAGTCTAAGGATTCTTCCGAATATGATGCGGCCGACGCTGCTGATGCAACGGACTCAGTCTCCGAAAATCCTGACGGACTCGCTGCCAATGAAGATGCGCCGTCCGAGGAAGAGCTTTCACAGGGGACCCGCGAGATGTTGCGCCCGGATGAGGGCGATGGTGAGGGCGGTGGCGAGGCCGATTCGGACGACGAGTCTCACGCCGAAGCTCCAGTCAAGCGCCGAACAACGGCAGCAAATCGTCGGCGAACGCGAAGTGTTGCGCCTAAAAAATCCCATGGCCCGTCTAATAAAGCGTCCAATGGCCCGCCTAGTGACCCGTCACCAACATCTGAAACACTAGACACGTCCGAAACAACGGAAACAACGGAAACAGCGGAATGGATCGCCACGGCTGCTTCCAAAAGTCTGGAGTCGATGACCCGACAATGGGAATTGATGAAGGGGATTACGGACTCAATCACGTTCAATCTGACAAAAATTTCGCAGCAGATGCAGGAGGTCTCGCTCCATGCACCCACCCCACCCGCCATCATCGAACGAGTAAATGCGCCCAAGGTTACACTTCTCCACCGGATCACTCTCGGTGTCAGCGCGGCTGCCCTGATTTTGGGACTGGTCGGGCTGTCGATGACCCAGTCGGTACGAGAGGAGATCATTGGGGCCCAAGGCACCTCACCGAGCCCGACTGTCGATGCCGGCACACAGGCCCAATCGACGCCAATGAATCTGAAAGACCCGAAAGGCGCGACTCCGTCCGGTAGATCATCGGTGGCTCCATCAGGTGAATCGACCGTTCCAGTTAAAAAATCATCGGAACTTTCCCGTCGATACCGGGAGATTTGGCGATTACGCCACGGGAATTAGCGACTTCTTTCCTGCCTTTTAAAATTGTCTCTAAACGCGATGTCCCACGCCGCTTTTGTTATCGGTCTCATTAGTAAGCGTTCCGTCATCAATACAAGTGTGGTAGTTTTTGCGTTAAGTGAAATCCGCGCGAGGAATTGAATCGGAACTCAAGTACGGCCTGACTCGGGAGGAATATGTAACACTGCTTCGCGGTCATCGAGGCCGTGAAATCAGGGTGCAGAATCAAATCAACTACTATTTTGACGATATTCATCTCAATCTTCGCAAGCGGCGCATCGGCCTTCGCATCCGCCTGGTAAATTCTCGCAGCGCCCTTTTGACTCTGAAATATCCCAAACCAAGCGGTCGTGTGAAGATTCGAGCCCTGAAGGTGCGAGCTGAATTCGAAAGCCGGATTTCGGCGCAGGCCGCCCGGCGCGTCCTCAGTGGCAAGCTCGATATTTTGTCGCTGGATGCCATGCCCATTCGAAAGCTCGGTCGCGTGTTCCCGCTGGATCGCCTCTGTCGATTGCGCCCGCTGGGATCTATCGAAACCCGCCGCCACGTACTGCCGCTGAATCGGAAATTCATCATGGAGCTGGATCGATCCAGAATGTTCGGGAAGTTTTTTTACGAGCTCGAGGTTGAAACACAGCGGCCTGCGAAGGCCGATAAAGCGGTTCACAACCTCTTCTGGAAGTTTGACATCGGGTATCAGCCGCTCAGACGGTCGAAGCTGGCACGATTTATCGAAGAGTGGCGCCGGCGCCAGGCGTAATGGACTTACGCGTAGCGCCTAATGTTGACACGCGGCACCGACAGCGAATTGGCAGTTGAGATATAATCAATAGAGTCCTAAAAAAACCTTATGGAAACTTCCCCCAATAAGTCGGCTATCGCTGAAATTTGGCAATTTGCCCGGACGCGGAAAAAGTTCTGGCTAATGCCGATCGTGATAGTGCTACTAACGCTCGGTTTTCTCCTGTTTCTAGTGGAAGGTTCGGCACTGTCGCCGTTTGTTTATACCCTCTTCTAGTGCTAGGTTCGAAAAACCATGAAAACTTTATTTTTTGCATGGGTGTGCCCATTTTTTTTAATAACGGCTGCAATGACGGGTGCAGTCGCCGATTCCGGCGTTTTAGCCATTGCAGATAGCCGATCGCCGGGGACCGTCAAAGTGATTGACGATGCCATTTTTGAATCGAAAAAGCCCGAGCCAACGGGTGATATGACTGAAAGTGCCGCTGGAACCAAGCGGTACAAAGGTAATGACGCGAACTATACAACCGATCAGCAGGGCGAGTGGGCCCAGAAATGCTCCATCAATAACGAATTGGGGTCCCCGTCCTATCGAGATTGTTACCGCAAGGAGCGAACGGGGGCGGCAGCAAACGTGAGATCCAATCGAAACAGCGTGGAAAAGCGGATGGGCGCGTCCAAGGGACCGCCGGTTCCCATTACTCCCTCAAACATTTCGCCCGGAGCGCCCGATCAGACTTCAAGCGACACTCGAAAACTGGACTCGGTGTTCCAGGAGACCGGCGAGTGACGCTCTCGCTTTCTCATATCGCCATCGCCTGCCCGTCCATCAACGAGATGGCGGCGCGACTGGAGGCGATTCGTCTGAAAGTAGAGGCGATTCATGAGGTAAAATCGGAAAGGGTGCGTGCTGCCTTTGTTCCCGTCGTGGTGTCTGATCAATTCCGCATCGAGCTGGTGGAACCGACTGACATCGATTCCCCCATCGGTAAATTTCTCCAAACGCGACCCAAAGGGGGATTGCATCACCTGAGCTTTCGCGTAGAGAATATTGATAAGTGGAAATCGGTCCTGGAAGCTGGTGGAATCACGATAATTCCTCCTGGAATAAGGGACGGTGCTCGAGGTCGAGCGTTGTTTATTCACCCCCGCGAAATGGCGGGCGTATTGATAGAGCTTGAGGAGCTAAATGAGTTACCAACTCAATCATGATCGCTTGAGTCCCGTACCACCGCTAACGCCTGTTACGCGAGTTCTCATCCTCATTTGTGTCATCACCTACTTCATCGACTTCACACTTTCGCATCTGGGGTTTTCGGTCGGTGGCTACGCCCTGAATGAGATCCTGGGCATTGTCCCCCTGCAGGTGCGGGACCACGGGTGGGTGTGGCAGTTTCTCACCTATATCTTTATGCACGGGCACCCGCTGCATCTTCTTCTGAACATGCTGATTCTCTGGTACTTCGGGTCGGAAATCGAGATGCGAATGGGGCGGTGGGAATTTCTCCGCTATTTTCTCATCTGCGGAATCGGCGCCGGGGTTTTTAATTACGGTGTCAACGTTCTGTTTTTCTCCGATGTCGCCAGACTGTCTCATCCCATCATTGGCGCGAGCGGCGCTATTTTCGGAATTCTAGCGGCCTACGGGATTTTCTTCAGTGAGAATTATTTTCTCGTCTTTTTTCTCTTCCCGATGAAGGCCAAGTATTTTGTACTTCTCATGGCGGGGATAGAGCTCATCATGGGCGTAGAAAATAACCGGCAGGCCCAGGACAACGTCGCCCACTTCGCCCACCTCGGGGGAATGGGCGTTGGTGCGCTCTATTGCTACCTCTTCTACATCTTGCCCAAGGGCGGCGGTCGGCAGTCCACCAAGGACCGCGAGCGGGAGCGACTCAAGAAACAATTCACCCTCATCGTTAATTCCGACGAATCGAAAGAGGAAAAAGATCGCGGACCGTTCTGGAATTAATCTCTGCTTATCGGGTAGTCACATAACGGGTCCGGTTCGGCCCGGCCATATTTAGAAGAATTCCAAACTCTCTGCCGAACCGAGGGGCTATACCTTTTCGAAGGCTTGGGAAGAGCCCTTCTCGAAGTCTACGCACGGCGCCTCACCGGGAATTCCTGCCT
>CAZRVZ010000179.1:0-38504 GCA_964603655.1 uncultured Pseudobdellovibrionaceae bacterium
ACACCCTTTCGGGAGCTTTCCTCGTCAATTATCTCGCCGACTTTCGGGACCTTTAGGGAGCCTTTCCTTTTGTGGGCGCATGGGGCAATATGACCACATGTTTTGGAAAAGTACAGAAGCAGGAACTGAAAAGATCTCGGAAAAGCAGATTTTCAAGGCGTTGGGCGAGGTGGTTGATCCGGATCTCAAAAAGGATATCGTGAGCCTCGGATTTGTGAAGAACCTCGCGATCGATGGTGGCAAGATTCGATTCGATGTCGAACTTACGACGCCTGCCTGTCCGGTTAAGGAAGAGCTCAAGGCGGAATGCGAAAAGCGCGTGTCGGCGCTGGACGGCGTGAAGTCGGTCGAGGTGAACATGACCGCCAACGTGCGTAAGGCCACGCCTCAGGGAACGGGGAAAATCGTGCTTCCCGGCGTGAAGAACGTGGTGGCTATCGCTAGCGGTAAGGGGGGTGTTGGAAAGAGCACCGTTACGATTAATTTGGCGGTGGCTTTGGCCAACACGGGCGCCAAGGTGGGCGTGCTCGATGCGGATATATACGGTCCCAGCGTTCCTCTCATGATGGGTGCTGTGGATAAGCCCATAAATCACGACGGTCGCATCCACCCGGTTGAAAGGGCTGGCATCAAGATTATGTCGATGGGGTTTTTAGTGAACGACGGTCAGCCCGTGATTTGGCGCGGCCCGATGGTCCACGGAGTGCTCCAGCAGTTTCTCACGCAGGTGGAGTGGGGCGAACTCGACTACCTTTTAATAGATATGCCGCCGGGCACTGGGGATGCCCAGTTGACGATCAGTCAGAGCGCGCCGCTTTCCGGCGCTATCATCGTTACGACGCCCCAAGAGGTGAGTCTCATCGATGCCAGAAAAGGTCTAATGATGTTTCGCAATGTGAGTGTTCCGATTCTCGGTGTGATTGAAAATATGTCCGGATTCGAATGCCCGCATTGCCATGAGAGTTCCGCGATCTTTCGCAGTGGCGGTGGGATGCGAATTGCGGCCGAGATGAAGACGCTGCTTCTAGGCTCGCTTCCCATCGATGCGAGAGTGGCCGATAGCGGAGACCTGGGAACGCCCATCGTGCAAACCCACCCCGACTCGAGCGTGGCCAAGGCCTATCGCAAACTTGCCGGGGACGTGGCGGCTCAGCTCTCCATGCTGAATGCCCAAAGTGTGGGTCCGGGGAATTTAAGTCTCGAGTGGCATTGATGGATCTTTTCGCAAAGGAGCTGCGTCAGGTCAGCCCCCAAACACTCGGTATCGTGTGGAACGATGGGCACAACTCAATCATCAATGTACGGCGGATTCGACTCGACTGCCGCTGCGCGGTCTGCGTGGATGAGTGGACGCGAAAAAAGATTTTAGACGAATCGAAGGTGCCGGCCGACGTGAGTCCCAAACGCATCGATTCGGTGGGGCGATACGCTCTGCAATTTGTCTGGTCCGACGGTCACGATACGGGCATCTACACCTTCACGCATCTTCGAGGCTTGTGCGAATGTCCCCTATGCAAAAAAGCGGGTCACTAGATTCGGATTCCAAAGAATCGGGTGTTCAGGCCCTAATCGGTGGTGGTTTGATCGATTTGTCTTTTTACCAGACGATTCTAATCTCGGGTCCGGATGCCATCGACTATCTCCACCGGATGACAACCGTCGATTTCCAAAAAATGGTATTGGGCGAAGTCGCCTGGGGCGCGTTTCTCACGGCAAAGGCGGGGGTGGTTGCGCTGGTGCTTTTCGAGCGCAATGAAAAGAGTGTTCGGATCTACTGCCCCGGTGCCATTGTTCAAACCACACTAGCGCACATCGAGAAATTTCATTTTGCCGAGAAATTTGAATGCGTCATTGAGAGTGATTGTAAACTGATGGGAGTGTATCTGCCGGTAGAGGGGTCGGAAACGCAACTGGGTTTCCCCACCCGAACGGCGTCCACGCCAGATTGGGCTCCCCGATCGGTCATGGTGACCTCCGAGTATTCGGGGTGGTGGGACTCCGTGTTACCCGGTTTTTTTTGGGCCCGAATACCTCACGCAAATGTCGATCGATTTGAAAACAGGGCGTTGGGTGCGGCAATCCCACGGGCTGGCGTCTCAGTGTTTGAGACGGTGCGAATTAAAAATGGAATGGCCTCGGTTCCGGACGAACTCAGTGAAAACGACATTATTCTCGAGGGCAATTGCACCTGGGCCGTGGCTCGCAACAAGGGCTGTTATCCCGGACAAGAGGTCGTGGAGCGGATCTTTACCTACGGTAGTGTCAATCGAAAGCTGCTGTCGGTGGAAGTTTCGGGCCCCATGGCGTCGCTGCCCCTGGTCATCGAGGGGGTAAAACTCGTCGCGGTGGCGCCGCTACGCAACCAAACTGGGCGCTATTTCGGGTTGGCCTATGTGCCCAAGGCTCAATGGTCTAGAATGGAACCTTGGAAGTCTGCGGAAATAGAAATCACCTTAAGGACTTGTGAATGAATAACTTAACCATTTCTGCAAACCGTCTTCGGGCCATCTTTGAATGCTCCTCAATCACAAAACGCTCAACATACGAGGTGTATGCCTCGCGTTTTGCTCAATCCTCGCATTCAAATCTGACCCAAATCCGGGCGCATAAATGTCTAAGTTATTCATTCACAAGTCCTAACAAAACTGTAGTGGAACCGTGGCCGTAATAAAAATACAGCAGCACCCGCTCTTTCGTTTCTTTTCGTCGCTGAAATTGGCGGTCGTGCTCATTCTGTCGCTGGCCTTCATTCTGGCGGTAGCAACGGGGATCGAGTCGGTTTACGGGATGAGAGCGGTGAAAACTCTCGTGTACGGAACCCATTGGTTCGCCGGGGTTTTGTCGTTACTCGGTGTGATTCTGACCTGCGCGGCCTTTTCGCGCTATCCGTGGAAACGGCATCAAACCGGATTCGTCATGACCCACACGGGTATCATCACCATTATAATCGGGTCCTGGATTACCAGTCAGTTCGGAGTGGACGGGAATTTGCCGGTATCCGAGGGTAGTCAAAACAGCGAGGTCATCTTAAACGATCTGGTGCTCGGCGTTTCCGAAGAGGACACGCGCCTGGCCCAGCTGACGCTTCCGGAGTATGCCCGTCGAAAAACCGGCGATCTGTACACGGTTCAAATCGGTCGGGGTCGTCTGCAAATGGATGAGTTTTTGCCTCGCGCGACCGTCGAGCGGGTGGTTAGGGAGAGCCCTATCGAGGGGGTCGGGCGCCCGGCCGTATCGGTGACGATTGAGAACGATCGGTTCAGCCTCACCGAGTGGCTGACGCACCGGGAGCCGGGACAGGCGACCGACTTGAGTCTTGGCCCCGCGATGCTTAGCTTCGATGTGCTCGCTGACTCTGCATCGAAAATGAGATTTGAGGCTGGTGGAAATTCCGGTTACGGTTCTGGTTCCGAATCGAAGCTCGATCCCGGGCTTCTCATCGTCGATAAAGGCGGAAAATCATATCGGGTCCGAATCGTCGATGCGATAAAGGAGTGGATGCGCGTGGGGGGCGGCATCCTGCTCAAGGTGGAGCGCTATCTCCCCTACGCCATCGTTTCAAATGGTAAACTTGTCTCGAAGTCGCGCGAGCCTCGAAACCCGGCCGTTACTATCCGTATTCGCGATCAGGAGGGTGTCGAGGAAAAACACACGGTCTTCGCCTTTTTTCCCGAGTTTGCGACGCATCATCGAGAAAAATTTGGCGTTAAAAAATCCGGCGCTAAAAAACCAGCCGGTGATAAAAACCTGACGCCTTCCCTAGGCGTCAAAATTCGCATGGTAGTCGAGCCGGCGCGAGCCGAGGCTATGCGCGGACAGTTGCGACTGGCGCAATCCAATGACGGCGAGCAACTCTATTACCGAACACTGACACGTTCCAGCGGTGAGAGCCGGCGGGGTAACATCGTCGTGGGTGAGTCGGTGGCAACCGGGTGGATGGATTTAAATTTTAGAGTCGATCGCTGGATTAAGCATTCCGTTGTGGAACAGGTCCCTCATTACGTTGATAAGATTTCAGGGTCGGATGCCAATTTTGTCGCTGCCGCTCATTTTAAGTTTTCCGGGACGGGGCTGCCGCAGGATGAGTTTTGGTTATTTGAAGGGGCGGAGCGCGTATTGCCGTTTACCGAGGGCGTCTATGTTGCATCGCTCAAGCGGCGAATTCTCGGGCTTCCATTTCAGATTCAGCTGGATAAATTCACGGTTCATCACGATCCTGGCACCCAAAAGGCGGCGGGCTATGAAAGTATGGTAACGGTGCGGGGAGCTAACGGGAATAGGTCCTCCAAAATCAGCATGAACGAACCGATGCAATATGGCGGCTATACTTTTTACCAGGCAAGCTTTCAACTCAATGAAAACGCACCACCGGTTTCGATCTTTAGCGTGAATTTGGATCCGGGGCGCTGGGTGAAATATGCGGGTTCGCTGCTCATTACGCTGGGGATCCTCATCATGTTTTACATGAATCCCCACTATTGGAATGTGCTGATGGGGACTAAATAGAAGTAAGGAGTTAGGATGACATCTACAAAAATTATGAGAATGACGCCGAGACTAACGATGATGGCCGTGATGGCCGCGATTGTCGCCATGAGTACGATGACAACTGGTGTTTCTCACGGAGCGGATCGAGCACAGTTTGATTGGACCGTTCTCGAGCGTCTCGCGATTCAGGAACGCGGTCGGATCAAGCCGTTTCAAACCTTTGCTGAGGAGAGCGTGCAATTCGTCACGGGATCCCGCCGATTCGAAAATCGTCCGGCCGTTGAGACTGTTATGAGTTGGCTCCTGGAATTTGAAACGAGCTGGGAAAAGAAGGAGTTCGTGCGCATTTCCTACGGCCCCTTGAAAGCCAAATTGGGCCTGTCGAGAGATGCCAAGTATTTTTCGCCCCAGGCTATTGGAGAGAGCGAGGCGCTGAAGGTGATGGTGCGCGAGATTGGACTTAAGAGTCAGCGCCGTGAAAAGTTAAGCGATCTCGAGAATAAGGCCGCAAGCGTTCAAAACCAGTTGGGCCTTCTCGACGCTGTGGTGGCCGGTCAGGCAATTTCTATTTTGCCTAGCTCGCAGGGGCTAGACCTGCCGTGGCTCGGCGTCGACGCTATTAACGATGCCAGTCGTCTGCCCTATACTGAACCTCAAAAGGACAAAACAAATGAACTCCTGAAGTCGGTCTTCGGCGCATTTTTGCAGGGTGACGCCCCGGTCTGGAACTCGGGGATCGTGGTACTGGAGTCCTGGCTACGCGATGATCTGTCCCGTAGTTTTTATCCGGCGATATCGGAAATGAGCCGCGAGGTGCATTTCAACCAGCTGAGGCCGTTTCGTTGGGCCTGGGTTATCTATGTTTTGGCATTTGTGTGTCTTCTGGCTGCATCGCTTGGTTCGTCGAAGTCACTCGGCATCGTTGGCGGCGTGGCGGTGGGGGCCGGAATGCTGCTGCACACTTACGGATTTGCCTTGCGGTGCTGGATTTCGGGCCGACCCCCCGTTACCAATATGTACGAAAGTGTCATCTGGGTATCCTTGGGATGCTTGTTTTTTGCGTGCGTAATTTGGGCTGTTTACAGAAACAGCGTGGTTCCGATGGCGGCCACTGTTTTCAGCGTTCTTTCGCTGGTTCTGGCCGATAATTTACCGACGGTACTCGATCCCGGTATCCACCCGCTCGAGCCCGTGCTCAGAAGTAACTTCTGGCTCACGACCCACGTGCTTTGCATCACACTCAGCTACGCGGCCTTCGCGCTGTCACTGTGCATCGGCAACGTCGTGCTCGGTAACTTCATGTTCCGGCCCCAGAAGACCGAGGCGATTCAGTCGCTCACATTGTATATGTACCGTTCGATGCAAATCGGCGTCATTTTGGTGGCTGCCGGTACGATACTGGGTGGCGTCTGGGCCGACTATTCCTGGGGGCGCTTTTGGGGTTGGGATCCCAAAGAGGTTTGGGCACTGATAGTACTTCTCATGTACGTCGCCGTTCTGCACGGACGGTTCACCGGGTGGCTCAAGGGGTTTGGATTCGTCACCGCCACGATCTTTTGCTTTCTCAGCGTTCTCATGGCCTGGTACGGCGTAAATTTCGTACTCGGAGTCGGGCTGCACTCCTACGGATTCGGCTCCGGGGGTGTGGCGTACGTGATGTTCTATGTTTTGCTTCAGCTTCTCTTTGTGCTTGCGGCCTGGCTGCGCTATCGCCGGGATTCTGGCTTCAAGTCGACGGGTATTTTTCCCCAGGGGTCCCGGTAGTTCCTTGAGATTTTCATATAGCTACGAGACGCATCGCCATTTCCCCAACCTTTTTTTGGTGGTGTATTTTTCTCTGATGCTGTCCACCGTCGATGCCAATGTCTGTAAGAGTATCTCGCTGTTTGATAGTCGGGCATTGATCGCGTGGGGGCTTACGGGCATTAATCCCAAATCGGTGGTGCGGATTGTGAGTAAAAGTGGAACCGTGCGAGTAGGCAATATCATACGGTCTACTCGTAGTGGTGACATTATCTTTCGGCTAATTAGCGAAGAGCGTGCCAATGGTGTGATTCGAAAATTTGAACCGGGAACGGAGCCCAAAATATTGCTACATCTCGATGGTCATGACGTTAAAAAAAATCCGATACAGACAGGTCCATTCCAAAGTGGTTATCACCGTTTTCCTGTTGGCACACAGACTAGCGATTGGCCAAGTCACGTTGAAGTCTTTCGGAGCCGAGGGATTACTCCTGAAATGGCCCGTGTCGTGGGTGAGGCGCTCGTGAGCAAACTCGATTTGATTGCTTTAGATCTTCGAGCACTCCTAGAGCGCCGCAGTCCTAATGATCCATCGAACAATCCGGCTCTGGATGTCGGAATGAGATTGTTACTTTCTAGACTGAATGATTCCACACTTCTGGGTGGTACCGGCTATCGATCCGACGACCACAACCAGGAACTCACGCTCGGGAAGGCGGATATAACCAACTGGGTTCGATCGGCCCAACAACTGGCCTATGCCGCCGATGCCCTAGCCAGAAAAGCTGCGGTAAGCCCGGGAAAGCTCACTCCACCAGACTATCATCAATTTTTGTGGCATGAAGGCCATATGCAGTTCGTCGATCGCTTCGGGCCCGAGGACCAAAACAATCGGCAACTCTATGCCGAGTTAATCCTTGTCACACTTGAAGAGCACTACCATATCGCCCAGAACCTCTTATATTATTCCGGGCTTCGTGGTCCCGCCGCGAGCGTGAGCCATTGGTCGAGAACCAGTAACGCCGATCACGACATCGACGCTGAGGCCGATGTAATGGCGACACTCATGGAACGAGTGGGACCGCTGGGAGCCTATTGGCGAGGACGTTATCCAAGCCGGTCATTTGTACCGCAGAGCCTTCGGCAAACAATGACACCAGGGCTTTCTCCGTGACTTTTAGGTGGTCGGAGGTTCGGGGGTGCAGCTGTTTCTAACGGCTTTTCAGCCGGAAAACCGTTAGAAACAGCCGCACCTACGGCCTACGGCAATCGGGTGTGGGTGTGGTACGCGGTGAAATTGGCAATCAGGTTTAGCAGTCTCCGGGTGGTGGCCTCTTCGAGGGTTACCTCGTGGAATTGGGTGAGGCGGACATTTTTAGCGTGGGTGATGAAGTGTTGCTCGCCCGCCTGAAGCTCCCAATGGTCGCTGGTGGGTTTGCAGGTTGAGCAGATAAATCCCCCCGAGCCCAGATCAAATAAGTGCATGTCCTCCACTTTCGAGCAAAGTGCGCAGGACTCGGTGCGTGGGTGAATGCCGAGATGAGAGAGCAATTTCAATCGAAAGATGAGGCCGATGAGTTCGAGCCGATCGGGATTTGACTCCGTTTCGACGAGCGAAAGCGTCTGGCCCAGGAGGCTGTAAACGGCCGGGATGGGGGTGCCGACGTCGGTGAGTCGCCTGACCCATTGGACGATCTGGCCGGCGGTAAGGATTTTGTCTAAGTCCTCGCGCAGTCGGGTAAACGAATTGAGTACCGACAGTTCGATGAGATAGGCTTTTTCCGAGATGTTTCCGCGAGAATCTCCGCGAACGTTTATCTCGTCGTGGCAGAAGATATCGAGTCCGCCGACATAGCGGCGCTTGCTTTTACGGGCGGACTTGGCGAGCGTCGAAATGACACCCCAATCGCGCGTGAGAAACTGGACGTAGCGGTCAGCCTCGCCAAAAATTTCGGAAGACAGAACGATGGCGCGTGTGATGGCCATGTAGAGTTAGGTATGGGTAGCCGCCAATGCAGAAACATGACGTTTGTGCTTGAGATAAAAGAGGAGCCCCACGCAGTTAAATAAAATGGTGTGGAGCTGAACCAGTGTGCAAAGGGTTCCACCACTTTCGGGTGTCTGCCCGACCCACCGGAAGAGGGTGAAGAAGGCGACCTGACCGACCCCGATACCGCCGGGAAGTAGCGGAATGGCCGAGGCCACGATGCCCATGGGGACGACGAAAAAATAAGATGCCAAGGAGAGGGGTATACCAAGACTCCTTCCGTGAATGCTAAATAGCAGGGTGATGCCGAGTATCGAAAACATCGATAACAGGGTGGCAAGCAGAATCGTGCGCGGGTGGTGACGATAAAGTGATGCCGCCTGCACTATCTTCCCCAGCGGGCCCAGTTGCTCGATGCGGCGTATCCAGTGGGAAAATCGGGCATGGTTCCAAAGAAAAGGTGAAAAAAACAGTAACGCTCCCAATGCGCAGAGAGTGGTGAATGCCCAGAGCGTGTAACCGATCACCTGAAGCTGGTGTTGAGACTTGAGAAGCTCGGAAAAGAAAATAAGGGCGATGGCCGCATAAAAAATAATGACCGCGAGACCAATGAGCCTATCGAGCAGAACGGTAAAGATTCCCTTGGTCTTGCCGCTACTTCCGGAATGGCCGGCAACGTACCACGCTTTAATGAGGTCTCCCCCAACGGCGCCTGGTAAAAACGTATTGAAAAAGTTGCCAATCATGGTGAGCTCAAAAATCTGGCGAAAGGAGATTGTTAGACCCTGGGCCGACGCCAGCAGGTACCAGCGAAATGAACAGAGGGTCGCGGAAATACACATGAAAAGAAAGCTGATGGCCAGGTTCCGGGGTGCCAGAAGCGCTGAGCCGAGATTTTTGAAATCGATCATCTCGGAGCGCAGGACGTAATAGAGAAGTGCAGTTCCCAGCACCAGTTTGGCCACGGTCTTTACGATCTGTTGGGGCGTGCGAGGTGTCCGAGTCGGCGGCAACTTATCTACTGGGTTACTGTTCGCCCCTGGAGGTTCCGTGTGGCGTTCCGTGTGGCGTTCCGTGTGACGTTCCGTGTGACGTTCCGTGTGACGTTCCGTGTGGCGTTCCGTGTGGCGTTCCTCTGCGTGGGTTCTGCCTGGGCCGTTTGCCGTGAAACGGTCCCGATCGGGGCCGCCCGCGCTAGGTTTACCGAAATGATTTGGCTCTAATCCCATTTTGATATTACTATCGACTATAAAACCGCAAGGGGGGTTGAGTAAATGAGAATTTCCGTGATGGGCACTGGATATGTGGGCTTAGTGGCGGGCGCTTGCCTTTCAGATTCCGGCAATCACGTGGCCTGCATCGATGTGGATAAGGAAAAGGTCGCCAAATTGATGCGCGGGGACATACCGATTTTCGAACCTGGTCTCGAGGAGCTTGTGTCACGCAATTTCAAGGCGGGGCGGCTCACCTTTACCACCGATGCCTCAACGGCTCTTGGACAGTCCGAGGTAGTTTTTGTTGCGGTCGGCACCCCCAGTGGTGATGAAGGAAGTTTGGACTTACGATTCGTTTTCAAGGCGGTGGAGACGATTCGGGATAACCTGACGTCAAACGCAACGGTGGTACTCAAAAGCACCGTTCCCGTGGGTACCGCCGACAAGGCTCGGGAAATACTGGCCGCCGGTCGCTTCAGAGTTCACGTTGTTTCCAACCCTGAGTTTTTGAAGGAGGGCACGGCAATCAATGATTTTTTGCGGCCGGAGAGGGTGATCGTTGGGACCGATGATGGAACGGCTCGTCAGGTGATGAGCGACCTTTATGCACCCTACACGCGTTCGGGAAGCCCGATACTTTTTATGAGCAACCGATCGGCGGAGCTTGCGAAATATGCCGCGAATGCGTTTTTGGCCATGAAGATCTCCTACATTAATGAGATCGCGGCTTTGTGCGAAAAAGTGGGAGCGGATATTGCCGAGGTGAGACAAGGATTGGTCACCGATAGCCGTATCGGTAACAAGTTTCTGTACCCGGGGTGCGGGTACGGTGGCTCGTGCTTTCCCAAGGATGTGCAGGCGCTCAATCACCTTGGGAGGCAAAACGACCACCGGCTTTCGATTTCCGAAGCGGTTCACGATATCAATGAGAGGCAAAAACGACTGCTTTTTCAGAAAATCGAGCGGGAGTTCAAGTCGCCATCAGGTTCTACAGCGGGGTCCCTGGCCGGGAAACGGATCGCAATTTGGGGATTGGCCTTTAAGCCCATGACCGATGATATGCGTGAGGCGCCGTCAGTCGCGCTGATTCAGGATTTAATAAAGGCCGGTTGTCAGGTTTGTGCCTACGACCCCGTGGCGCGCAGTGAAGCGCATCGGCTTTTTGAATCAAGGCTTGAGTTGGCGGATGATGCTTATGCGGCACTTAAGGGGGCCGACGCCTTGGCTATTCTGACCGAGTGGAATGAGTTTCGAACACCGGATTTTTCGCTCATTAAGACTGGTCTCCGGCGGCCGTGGATCTTTGACGGTCGTAATCTTTATGATCCCTCGGCTCTTGAAGCTTTGGGATTTCGTTACTTCTCTATCGGGCGTGAGCGACCGCGATAGCGAATGCACCGAATGAACTTGCTATGAGGGATCTGTTATGAGGGAGCCATTATGACTTTGAATGTCACTTCGAATGTCACGTCAAAACTGCCGAGTGGGCGGTATCTTGTTGCCGGTGGCGCCGGATTCATCGGGTCGCATCTCTGCGAAAAACTATTGGGTGATGGGTGCGCTGTAGTTGCAGTGGATAATTTCATAACCGGCCGCCCGGAAAACGTTAGACACTTACTATCAAACTCGAACTTTTCGCTGGTGGAACAGGACCTGATTGGAAACCTAGAACTGGGCGGAGGGTTTGCAGGGGCATTTCACCTGGCCAGCCCGGCCAGCCCGGTCGATTATGCGAAATACCCGATTGAGACATTGAGAGTGGGCTCGGCGGGGTCGGACAATATTTTGCAGTTCGCCAAAGCCAAAAAGTGTCGGGTTTTGGTGGCCTCGACCTCCGAAATCTATGGGGATCCCCTCGAGCACCCGCAGCGAGAATCTTATTGGGGTAATGTTAACACCATCGGACCTCGCGGCTGTTATGATGAGTCCAAGCGCTATCTAGAAGCATTGACGATGGCCTATTTCCGCGTGCACCGCTTACAGACCCGTATCGTTCGAATATTTAACACCTTTGGACCTAGAATGCGCACGAACGATGGGCGTGTCGTACCCAATTTCTGCATTCAGGCTATTGGCGGGTCGGATCTGACCGTATTCGGCGACGGCAGCCAGACGCGAAGTTTTTGTTACGTGAGCGATTTGGTCGAGGGAATCTGCCGTCTTTTCGCGTCCGATTATCACGAGCCGGTGAATCTGGGAAACCCGAATGAGATGACCATTTTGCAGTTCGCTGAAGCGATTTTAAAGCTCTCTGGTTCATCCTCCAGAATAAAACTTCACCCGCTGCCACAGGATGATCCTAAGAGGCGAAAACCCGACATTTCATTAGCCAAAAAGGTTCTCGATTGGGAACCAAAGGTGTCGTTGGATGAAGGGCTGAAACTCACGTACCAGTATTTTCGGGATACTCCGGCATCCGCGTTAAAATGATCGGTATTCTTGCCTTTTTGTACTCCGCCACGCTCATCACTACGCTTTCTGGTATGGAGATTGTTTCGGCGGTGGCCGTTGGATTCTGGATTTTCGATAGTTGGAAAAAACAACGACTGGAGTTGCCCTTGTGGCGTCCCATAGTGCTTTTTTCAGGAATAGTTGCCTTGGGAATCCTTATCGGTGGCGCGACTTTCGAAGAAAAACTGTCGGACCTGTTTCGTTTGCGGTTTTTTCTTTTTTTTGGGGCGTCGGCTCATCTATTCAAGGCGGTGCATTTCGGAAAGAACCGGCGTTGGCGGGCGGCGTGGCTGGTGGTTTTTTTTATCGTGTGCGTCTACTCCACTCTTCAGCATTTCATCCCCCTGGATCTCGTTCGTCCCGAGGGGCATAAAGTGATCCTGTTTGCCGATGGTGCCGGAAACGGTCCGCTGGTCCTAGGCCTCTTTAATCACCACCTCACCTTTTCCAATGTGTTTCTTTTGTATGGCCCCATTTTTCTGAGCTATGGATTTTGCGCCTTTCCCCGTTTCATTTTTGCGTGGGGATGGGCAGTTTGGATCTATGTACTCGTCCTGTGGACCGATAGCCGCATAGCGTGGGTCGCCATCCCCTTCACCGTGGTGGCGGTTGGCATTGGAAAAAGCTGGCGTTGGCGCGGACCGGTTGTCATGTTTCTGGCTTCGCTCGGCCTACTGCTGACGCTTTACACCTCAAACCCGCACGTACGGGAAAGATTTGGTAAGACGTTTGATCTGTCCCATGCGCAGCTCAGTATGACTCCTCGACTCAAGCTGTGGCGCGCCCAATGGGAGTTTTTTAAAGAGTCCCCGCTGATAGGGGTTGGCTGGAATAATAACGAACGGCGCGGACATTCGATGATGGAGTCGCTCTATCCGGGAGCCATCAACTATTCGGGTCATGGTCATTCCCTACCGCTGCAGATGCTGGCGACCACAGGAATTGCCGGGTGTGTTGCCTTTGCGTGGATCTGGTTCGGTATTGCCCGCATGTTGGGAAAATGCTTGATGGCCGCACACGCAAACTGTGAAGAGCGCTGGATTGCGTTGGGCCTGTCTGCCTCGTTCATCGGTTTTTGGATTCAGGGCTTGACCCAGTGGAATTTTGGTGACGCTGAGGTTCTGCACAACCTGATGTTTCTCTGGGGCGCCGCGTCTGCTTTGGTACCTGCTTTGGTTGCTTTGGTACCCGGTACCATTCAGGACCGCGTTAATTTGTAAAATGACGCGGTCCTGAAAGGTACCGGGTACCACCAGGGTACCACCCCAACCACCACAGTGGTGGCATTTCGTCTCGCGTCTAGCCTCGCACACGCTGGCATCGGTCTTGCTTCCTTGTTGGGTGAGGGATGGGGGGCTAACAAAAAATCCGGGAGGGAGAAATGAGATTCAGCGTCAATAGTCGCGGTACAGGGGTGATTATGGTGTCGTTAGTATCATTATTAGTATCGGGGGCATTGGGCGGAGGTCTTTACGCCATGGAACCAGTAAAACTGTTCAGTAACTTGAACCGAGTGTCGCAGGCAGTCGAGGCGATGGGATTGGCCAAGCGACTTTTGAAAAGTCACAAGCTGAAAGAGGCGGAGCTGCGTTTACGGGCAGCCGCTTACCGGGTGCGAACTGCGGCGGCCGATCTCAGCGATGAGGCGGGGCTTGAGTCCGCGGTGCTCGAGCTTGAAATTACGCAGGATAGGCTCACTGACGGTGGTGTCGATATTTCCGATCGATTGGTTCTCGCATCGTGTAGCCTCGGCGAGGGTATCGCAGATTTGGTAAGGGCCTCCCGCTTGGTAGCCGAGGATGATATCGAACGAGAGGTCGCTCTCGATGTCTTGAAACTTTCCCGGAGAGCCTCGTCGCTTGGACTGTTTGAGGTGGTAGAGGGTGTAGCTGCTGCAATTCCCGAAGCATTAGATGACCTCGACCTTTCTCCCGGGGCAATCTCCGACCTGCGCGGGTTACTGAGTGAAGCCACCGGCGTTCTGCAGAATCCAAAACTGGGCGACAGGGAAAAAGATCGGGCGCTAACAAGTCTATTATTAGCGATTGAAGCGGTTTTGAGCTAGGTCGGCATTTGGATTAAACCAGCATTTGGATTAGGCCATGGCACTCAAGCGCGCCTCGAGCCGATTTCCGGCGGCCTGATATTTAAGAATTTGAGCGGCCTTTTCCACCACGACGCTTCCAGCCTCAAGCGGCGGAATGCCCCCATCATCATAGATGTTGGAAATAACGGTGTATTCGAATTTAGCCTCGGTGTTTCCGCTGAAACTGGCGGCCGCCGTTTTCGCGTCACCTCTGAGGGAAAAAACAAAATAGACCGAAAGCGATCGCGACGCGTTGGCGTCCCCGCCGGGGCGCTCTCCGATTAAAAGAATCACGAGTTCGGCACCCAGACGAAGACTTACCGCCTCTGCAAGCTTGACCCGGCCAAACGGGGCGACAATGGGTAACCCCAGCGTAATCGATTGCGCGCCGAGCCCGTCCTGAATTACGGATACGAGATCGCTCGCACCCGAGTGGATTGCCTCTGCGCTGAGTCCGTCCGAAACGAGAATCTGCACTTGGAAGGGCTCCGGTACAAATTGCAAGATCGATGAGTCGGCGATTCGGCTTCCGAGCATCGGTGAATTGAGATGGACCGTGCGGTTTGCTGCCTCGGTCTGAAGCAGACGAAACTTAAACCCCAGTCGATCAGTGTTTAAGTCGCAGAGAGTCGCGTCGCGCGCGATTCCCTGGTGTAGGCGAACGCTTCGACTGACGCCATCAGCGGGCCTGGGGCCGGCATTTTCAAATCCGTGTGTTGCTGGCGTGGAGGAAACCAACGCCTGGAACTCCTGCTCGGAATCGCAAAAAATCCGTGGGTTTCCCCAGTTAGGGCCGCGTACTACGCGCCCATTCTCCGTGGAATAGATTCCCTTACCTAATGCCCACTCCTCAAACTCCAGAGCGGGCCGTCTTTCGTAAATCTCTCTGAGAGTCTGGTTGTCGTGCGCACTCGTATCGAAATAGGCGAGCATGCGATCGGTGTTTAAGTAAACATCCATATAATAGTTGCTGCCGGCGGCCGTGAGCATTTCACTCGCCATCTGCTGACCTTCGAGTGTGATTTGAGAGTGCAGCGTATAACAGGGAGCCATTCCCATAGGAAGGCCCATCAGCTTTCCCATGAAATGATCCTGCAACGACGAATAGATCATCTCGAAATTATCGAGGTGCGTTTCAGGGCCGATAAACCCGGTGACGTTGTTGACCATGAATGGCCGGTACCGACGGGCGAGGCCGTAACACAGGGCTTCGAGCGTAGCCATGTCAATGCCATTGTGTTTGCCATAGGTGAACTCGCTTCCCTGACCGGTCTCGAAGTAAAAGAAATTTTCGGCATTTGGAATTGGACCCCGCGTGCGCATGAGTTCAAAGGCGCTGTCGAGGGTGTCGATAGAAAAATCGAATTCCGTGAGGTTGGTCAACTCGGTGCCACCGAGGCTTTGAAAAATGATATCCACAGGAACCCCACGTTTGAGGCACTCCATCTGAGTTTTGACGTGTGAGAGCGCGCAAATTTGAGTCGGCGCTCCTGTTTTCTCGCGGAGTCGGTGGAGGTGGTTTAAGACGGCGCTGATATTTTCCACGGTGTCAATTGCCGGATTCATACCGATCAGAGCATCCCCTGAACCCATCGAAAGTCCGGCGTAAACTAGAAACTCGATCGATTTCAAATCGTCGGTGGGGTGATTGGGCTGAAGGCGAGAGGAGAGCGTTCCGGGTAGGCCGAGGCGTGTGCGCGCACGGGTCGGACGGCGGATCTTCTTTGCGATGTAAATGAGTTCGTGGGTGTCGCAAAGTTTCGCCAGTGCCGCGGCCATGACCCCCGTCATACCCAGGCCCATTGGCGCGATCGAATCACCCGATTCCCTCAGGCATTTGTTTTTCAATTCGCCCAAGGTCAACGGGGCGATTTTATTGAATTCACTGTGGTCAATGTCGTAGTTGACCCGCATCACAGAGTCTATAAGGCCTTGGTTATCGACCAGTGGCGAATCGAACAGAAACTGCAATTTAAGCATCGACAGAATCTTCCGGGCAGCCTCCCGTTCGGCCTCGCTTTTGGCGGATAGTCCGGCCGAGCGATCACCGGCCTTGGACACATCGGCTGCTCCCAAGAGGGATTTTAACGAGTCAAAATGAAATTGCCTCCCGCTGAATTCGAGATGAAACGGGGATGGCATGGCTGCAGGCGGAACGAACGTCGATGAAAGTGGCGAGAGCATGCGGCCTAATAAAGCCCAAAATAGGAAAGCGGTACAGTACTTTCAATGGAATGGCCGACCGGGCGCCCGATGGAAACGAACTGGGCGTCGATCGGCTCGAGCTCGTCCACCACCACATAGGCTTTGGATGATTGTCCCCAGTTCGAAAGATAGGCTCCGAGTACCTTCGCATAATTGCCTTCTGTAAGCACGATGAGCAGTTCACTATTGGGGCGCACAGTCCAAGCACTACGCAAGCTGCCAGCAAAAGAACTGATCTCTGCATGATTGGCGGGTTTTCCAGTCACCTGAATGGCGACGGTTCGCGAGCGTTCTAGGTTTTGAAAAACACTAGAAGTGTCGGATGCCGAAGCAGAAAAATGGACACGACCCAGTATGGGAACATGGGTGATGGGTAGGGGGGTCGTTTTCGGAACGTAGATGGTAGAGCCTGAAATCCACGTGTTATGGACACCGAGTCCGATCGCCGTTGCGCGCGATTGAAAAGAGCTCTGATAAATCAGTCGGTACTTGGCCAGCGGGGACTTGATAAGTTCACGGGCAAGTATCACTCCAATGTCGCCAAACTCGAAATCCAAACGCTGATCTAAATCAGCGGCGTATACGAGCTCGCCCACACCGCCCGAAAAGGTAATGATGGCATCGGACGGTGTGCCGGTAAATGGCGCCTGATCGTAGGGCTGAATCAACTTTCGATCGGGGGAAAATACAAGTTCCACAAGGCATTCGACATAATGCCTGGCTATCCGAGTGGCTGACTCCACCGGCGACTCGGCAGGTAAAACGAAATGCTGGGCCAGCAGTGTGCAAGGCAAAAGACGGTTGCCTATCAATTTGAAATGCCTCGCACCTATAAAGTAGGACCCGGTGGCGATTACCCGTCCCTGTTTCCCGACAGCGACATTGGTGGTTCCGCCGCCGATGTCTAAGTTTAAAAACAAATGGTCGGTGTGCGCGCGCGAAAGTGCGCCCACGCTTCCGTGCCAGGCAACCCAAGACTCCAGTCGCGGATCCTCCGCCGTGATTACGAGTGCGTCCGGAAAATGGGACCTGAGTAAGTCCTTAATGGCTGAGATATTCTCGGCCTTGGCGGCAAGGCCTGTCACAATGACTCCCGTCGAATTAACGGTTGGGCAAAGCTGGAGAATCGCCTGATTCCAATTAGAAAATAATTCTGCAATCTCACTCAGGATAAGGGTGTTATCCGCAAATGGAGTGAACGCCACATTGGATTGGTAAACGACTTTCGTATCTACGATGCGATTGCGTGACCGTTCGACTCCGTCCTTGGCGAGCGACCCGCGCACCACGATACAGTGTGAGGTTGTCGAGCCGATATCAATACCCAGTACAGTCAGCGTAGCCATGCTTATCTATTAGTCATGCTGTCTTAATTTGAAAAGAGACGACAAAACAGTGGGGCCATTGCTGGAGAATCATAGCCGCAGAGCCATTGCCAGAGAAAGACTGGCGAGTTAGTGCGCGGGCCTAGGGTGTGAGTTCAGGCGTTCAGGCACGTCCTGCACATCGACAAAAACCATAATTCCAAAACCACGTGAAGTTGCGTGGCAGAAAGCTCCCAGAACGGTGTGATTTTGGTTTTGGCGATAAAAGTTTTCGGTGGCTGGTACTTTTTCCAGGCACTCCGATTCAGTGGGAAATCGTTTGGGGTCCTCAATCGTTCCAATACCCTCGAGTCCGAAGGTTTTGTTAGTAAAGGCGACGATCGATAGGCCGTATACTTGTCCCAAATCTTCAAAGCAAAACACTGCCAGCGGGGGCACGGCCGCCCGAGACAAAAACTCTCGTGCATAACCAAGTTGGCTCTGGCAAGTCTGGCCGATTATGCCTTTCGCAAATTGGTCCGCCGTAATCCAACGCTTCCGCTTGGAATAGAATCTGGCCTGGATCGAAAATAAGGACGGAGTGACATCCCCCTCGGCGATCACACCGGCCATCGGGACGCCCTGCGCCTCCGAGTTTTTGTGTATTTCAGCCGCAATCTCGTGCCAATCCCCAAGCGGCTTCCCGCCCATTGCAGTACTCTCCACAAAAAACTTCCAATCCGACGCGCCAATCGTCTCAGCGAAAGCAACGTAAGGATAACCGGTAAACGCCCGCTCGTTCCGGTAACAAAATCGAATCCATGGTTTTCGGCCAGTAATCCGCTCAAGCAGTACGGCTTCGCTTTCGAGCGCCGCCTCGCAAAGTTTTGCGGTTTTGTAACCGCGAGCCGTTAATCCGGATTCGGATACCGACGAACTCAGGAAATTCAGAGGTGCAGTTGCGAGATAGGAGATTTTAATATCGCAAGTAACACTTTGCTCCCGGCGTACGCCTGCCCAATAAATTTCCACTCCCGTTTCCCGGGCGAGTGCCTCAGAAAATTGAACCGCAACGTCTTCACACCGCCTGAGACGACGTTCCACCCCATTCCAATTCTGGTGAAATAGCTGTCCGAACGCGGAAGGCACAAGTAATGCCGCAAAAAGAATTCCCAATGGCATGGTCCCCCCTTGAATTGCTTAGTCATAATCCATAACCGACCGTGGGCCGCACCACACGACGCAGGGCATATTTTACAAATGCGCTGTTGCAAAAGATTGTGGCTAAAGTCGGGGAAGCACAACTAGCATCAGGCTAGGCGAGCAATTTCTTGAATGCGAGAGCGCGTGCGGCCCACCCCTCACGTTCGTAAAACCTTCTGCCGGTCTCGTTCTCGATACCGGTGCAGAGACGCAGCCCCTTGCACCCGCGCTCAACCGCCATTTTTTCGGCGTATCGGAGTAAATCCGCGCCAATACCGCCGGAGCGCCTTTCCTTCGTGACCACGATATCATCGATGTAAATGTGTTTCCCGTGCACAAAATCCGAGAGCAGCCGATACCCCATCACGGCGATGCACTTTTCATTTTCGAATACGCCAACGAGCGTGTACCCGTCCGCCGCTTTCGCAGCCTCGTAGAGTGAAACAAACTCTTGATAGGACAGCTCCGTCCGAAGTTCTTTGAGTATGCCATAGCCCCTCTCAAGAGCGGCTGGCGTTCGTAATTCTTGGACTTGCATCAAGCAAAAGATATACTCCGGTTTTTTGGATGCGAAAAGTGCCATCTGAACTTCAGCAAATTCGTCCCATCGAGCCGACCGATAATCCGGGTATCACGAATGTCATTCGGACCGTAATGCCGGAGTTTGGTGCATCCGGACCCGGCTTCGCGATTCACGATCCAGAGGTTAACGACATGTCTGGTGCGTATAGCCTTCCGGGATCCGCTTATTTTGTCGCGGTTCATGGCAACACGGTTGTCGGAGGCGCAGGAATTGCGCCGTTGTTGGGCGGCGAACCGGATACCTGTGAATTGAGAAAAATGTACATCCTGGCAGAAGTCAGGCGTCGCGGATTGGGGCAGAGGCTCCTCGACCTTTGCCTCGTGACGGCTGAAAACTTCGGGTACCTTCATTGCTATCTTGAGACACTGAAAAACATGGACAGCGCCCGGGTACTCTACGCAAAAAATGGATTTACACCTTTGGATAAACCCCTGGGTAATACCGGCCACTTCGGATGTGACGCTTGGCTTGTTCGTGCACTTCACAAGTGGTAACGTGTTCTTGGTTCGTGAGTGATTTACGCCGCGATATCTAGCCTGAGAATTTCGGCGACTAACCCAGGAGTCTCGAATATGTTCCCCTTTAATTTTCGCCTTGGAGAAATAGGCGTTGAGGTTCGCATTGGAAATCTGGTTGTGCGCCGGATTGCCTTCGCTGACATTGAATCGGTTCAACCAGGCCATGCCCTCTGGAACGAGCACTGGAACAACGTGTGGCCATTTCAATTCGTGACGATCCGTCGGCGCTCCGGGTTTATCAGAAATTTCGTCATCAACCCTACAAACAGGGATGAGTTTATCACTCGACTGCGAGTACGCACGCAGGCATTGCCAAAAAATGTCACCGTATAGGCCGTTTGCGGTCATCTGACGCCATTGCCAGCCATCTGCCAAAAAACGCCATCTTGATGCTTTGCGTTGATTTTGCTAAAATGCGCTCTCCAGTCAGCTAAAAGAAACTTACAAGGAGCACGTAGCGTGTATTCGATTCTGGTGGTCGATGATGAGTCGGAGTTAAGGAAACAGATTGTCAGCCTGCTTTCTGAGCGTGGCTATAATCTTGGCGAGGCCGGCAGTGGCATCGAGGCGCTGGAGCAGCTCCAAAAGACGCCGTACCAGCTCGTGCTTTGCGACGTGCGCATGCCGGAAATGGATGGTTTGAGTTTTCTAAAGCACGTGAGCGATCGGGAGATTCCCACCACCGTCGCGCTGGTAACCGCCCACGGCAACGTGAAGGACGCGGTCGCCGCCATTAAGGATGGCGCCTTTGATTACATCGAAAAGCCCATTAACGAATTGCAACTCATTGCACTGGTCGAAAAGGCCGAGCGTGCGCACGAAATGATCAACCGCATGGCCTACTCCGCGCCGATGATGAATCCCGGCGAAGGGCGCTCTTGCGTCGGCACGAGTCAGGGGATGAAACGTGTTTTTCAGATTGTCGATCGCCTCACGCGGGTCAATACATCTGTGCTCATTCGAGGCGAAAATGGAACGGGCAAGGAACTGGTGGCGAGGGCTATCCACTTTAATTGTCCGCGCAAGGACGGGCCCTTTGTCGCCGTCAATTGCGGCGCCATACCCGAAAATCTCATCGAGAGCGAACTATTCGGCCATGAGAAGGGGGCCTTTACCGGCGCCGACAGCCGCAAGATCGGCCGTTTTCAGTTTGCCTCGGGCGGCACGATGTTTTTGGATGAGATCGGTGATACAAGCCCCGCGACTCAGGTGAAGCTACTGCGAGTTTTGCAGGAGCATACCTTTACTCCGATTGGCAGTCCGCGCGAGGTCAAAACGGATGTACGCATCATTGCCGCAACCAACCAGGATCTCGAAAAGGCTGTGAAAGAGGGGCGATTTCGGGAAGACCTTTTCTATCGCCTGAACGTCATGCCAATATTTTTGCCGCCACTCCGAGAACGGAAAGACGACATTCCGCCGCTGGTTCGTCATTTCGTAGAGAAGTTCAATCTGGGACATGGCAACCAGATGAAGGGCGTTACCGCCGAGGCGCTTTCGATGCTAGAGGCATTTCATTGGCCGGGTAACATTAGAGAGCTTGAAAACGCCATCGAGCACGCCTTCGTGGTGGAAACCTCGGAGGAGATCACCCACTTCTCTCTCCCTGAGTATATTCGCAAGAATTCCCGCCGTGTAAGTCCGTTGCCAGGGCCACGTTCCGGTATTCGGGTATCTACCGAAGACTGGGAAAAGGGGAAGGAAACGTTCGAGCGCGAGTTCATTATTCAGGCGTTAAAAACCAATCGAGGACGCATCAACCTGACCGCCGAGCAGGCCAATATTCCCAAAAACACGCTGCTGAGAAAGATAAAAAAATACCAGATCACACCCCAGGAATATGGCAGTCCGGCTGGAAGCACCGATATTGAGCTCGCCGGATTGACTTAAAGTTCGCGAATTCCTACATTGCGAGCCAATATGGGTAACGACGAAACACTCTCCTATTCCAGCTACCTAAAGGTGCCTGAGCTCATCTCGCTTCAAGAGCCGCTCTCCAGACCCGTGGCACACGATGAACTTCTCTTTATCATCATTCACCAAACCTATGAACTGTGGTTCAAGCAGGTGATTTTCGAGCTCGAATCGATTATTCAGCATATCGAAAACGATCGTTGGTTTGATTGTTTTCATCTTATGAATCGCGTCTCCCAAATTTTTCGCGTTTTAATTCAACAGATCGATATCTTGGAAACGATGACGGCCGAAGACTTCAATCAGTTTCGTTCCAATTTGAATCCGGCGAGCGGGTTTCAGAGCGGCCAGTTTCGCGAGTTCGAGCTTCTTGCCGGGATCGACCCCCAACACTACGCCCCCTTCATGAAATTAAATCCGGAATGGAAAACGCGCATACAGAAACGCGCACGGCTAGCGACATTGCGCTCGGCGTTTTTAAACGCACTCGATCGTCACGGACTAACCGGCGTAGGAATCTCGGGTTCGAAAAAACCGGCCGCTCCGGGCGCCACGGTTCGTGGAACGGTTCGCGCCGCGGTTCGCGCCACGGTTCTTGATAGTACCGAACGGGACGCGGAAATTCGCAAGGCAATGGTGGAGATATATAGCCCATCCCGGCGAAATCCAGAGAATACAAAGTACGACACTACACTTCGCGATCTGCGCAGTCTTTGCGAGGGGCTCATCGGGCTCGACGAACAGACGTGGTTGTGGCGTTTCCGACACCTCCAAATGGTGGAACGTATGATTGGCATGAAACCGGGCACTGGTGGATCACTCGGTGCATCCTATTTGGAAACGACTCTCAAAAAACGTCTCTTCCCTGAACTCTGGGATGCGCGCACCCAAATGGGTGGCAGCCAACGCCCGGCCTACGGCGCCTTGCGAAGTAGCGCACGCACGGGGCTTGCATCTGCACCAGCCAAACGCAAAGGGGCGGCAAAGAGTTCATAGACACCCGGTTCGATTTTTCTCAAATCAAGACCCTCTAAAATTCTCATGTTGAACCGAAGCGTCGCCCGGTGCGCGGGAAGCTCCCGGCTTTTCGACGGATCGATAGAGGGTGTATCAATGCCGACCAGTACCACTCCCTGATCGCCAAGATATTCGATCAGCGCTTTGGACAGGGTGGCAAAATTGTCCTTCCACCGATTAGAATCGAGGAAGGTATCGGTTCGAAATAAAATACGAGTGGCATCGATTCGCTGTCCATGGACATCAGACGGTTGGAGCGTACCCACGTTTCTTGCAACCTGGATTACTTGACACGGTCCGAGATAGGAATCGACCTCTACCGAGTCAATTCCCCGCGGATCATTTGAATAATGGTTGGGTGCATCGGCATGAGCGCCTACATGAACCGTGGTTTCGATCGCAGATAAAGTGAGGTGCTGCCCCTTGCTGGTATCGAGCAGCAGTTTTCGGTGGTACGGAGTATCCCCAGGAAAAACGGCTGAGCCCTCCTGATTCAAGGGGCTGATGTCCAGCCAGGATTTCCGGCGAGCGAACGGGACAAAGTGAAAGCGGACATCCTGTCCGGTAAATTCAGGCATCTTTCCCTTGAGCCCGAGTGATTTGAGAATCGGTTGAGCCGCCGTTAGAAAGAATTTGTGATCGAAACCACTGGATAGTTTAATCGCGACTCCCGCGCCATCGGGAAACTTTCGAGTCGCTGGAATCGCCAGACAGAGGAGTCCGTCAGCTCCAACCTTGGCCACAACCCGATTGGGATTATTGCGCAAGATTTCGGAGTCGGATGCGAGCGGTCCTCCAATCCAATCGGGAAAATCGAAATAGAGCTCACGCACCTGGCTAGCTGTCTTTTCGGATGTCGTCCCCAGCCAGCGGTAAAGCTTTGCAAGCTCGCGTAAGGTCAAAACCGGTGTCGACAACCCGCACCCATCAATCACCCAATCCCAAGGCGATGTCGGGCTTAAAATCTTTTTTAATAATCCGTGCAACCGTGCATGGTATGGGTGGGTTGTCTTGAGGTAACTCTTTTCATCCCATTTCTCCCGATGACAGGCCTCCAAAATTCCCATGTGTTTGGAAAAGCACATGCCGAAAAGGGGGCTGGAATCACCGCGATCCTTCAACATACACTTAGCATCATTATCAATGGGCCACCCGGCGGGCGACTTGACCCGCTTTTCCCAGTTTTCGCCGCCATACCAATCGATGAGATTTTCAATCTGTTCGAGCGTGGCCACGGGCGATCCTACGCACGCGGCTAGTCGAGCGCGCCGATCGTCTGTCGGATGGCCACGGGCAGGACTCCCATTGTTACGATTGCGGCCGGCCGGATTTCCGCAAGCGTGTTTTTCGATCGCCTGTTTCCCTGTGGCCTGTTTTCCTTTTGTGGGAATGGCATTGCCGGTTGCCAGGAATTGAAATGGTTTCAAAGTCGATCGCGCTGGGTAACGCCCAATCGTTTCTGAGGCGTGGTAAACGCCGCGAATTCCCACATCGATGAACACATCGCCAAAAACGCGCAGTTCCTCAATATCTTCACGGTAGACGGAAAATAATGGAGTCATCATGGGGTCATCATTGAGTCGAATCTGGTCACTAGATCTTTGATCGTAGTGTTATTTTATCCTAAGCGCGAGTAGAAGGATCTCATCGCAGAGCCATAAAACTCTGCGTTAAGATCCTTCGGCTAAAGCCTCAGGATATATTCTTAAACCTCGGGGTCGTGGCGTCAAATACTTATCTCAACGGATATTGGCACAGAGGGCCGGACCCTCCAGGCGGCGCAGAACGACACGGGCAGGATGGTTTTCACTGTCGCTGGCTACTAAACAGTTCATAAGTAAGGTGGGGGCGGTGTTCTTATTAACAATTGATAAAAGGGATTGAGTAGGTTCTGTCGGGACTCGAAGAATTCTGACAGAAACCAAGTAATTCGACTGGCGTGAAGATTACAGGTTCCAGCATTTTTTTAGGCCATGCCAATCAGCTACCCATTCCATTGAGAATGTTTTTCGTCGACAACCTAACACGCGCCCCGCAGAAATTGACTTTGAATTCAAGAAACGCCGTCTAGCGTGCGCCAGAACTCGTCCATAGATTGCGCCTGCTTAATGCGATCGAACCAGTCGATTCGGCCAATCTTGTGCGCCAGATTGAGCCACTGTTTCACGCGACTCAACACATAACCCTTTCGATCTCCAACAGGATTGGCGAGCGCGTCGAATCGTCTCAAAAGATCGCGCCAAGTGGCCAAGTCCGCAGCACCAGTCATGCCTCGGAGACTTTCCACGCTCTTCTGGGCATTGCATTCCATGGCCAAGCCACCGGATTCGTTGTTAGACGAAATGCCCCGATGAATCGATGATTGGCCAGCCGTAATGTGGCGCGCGAGGTCCGGGTTTCCAAGCGCTCCCCGACCAATCATAAAATGTTCAGCCTGGGTGATATCGCGGCAGCGCTCAAAGCTCTCCCAGTCTTTAATATCACCGTTCACTACGATGGGAAGTTGTGCTTCGCGAATGAGCAGGCGAACGGTTTCCCAGTGGACTGGCGGGGAGTACCCCTGCGCCTTTGTTCGTGCATGAACGGTCAACCAATTGGCGCCCCCCTCGGTTGCAGCTGCCGCATTTACAAATATCGCGTCGGTCACATCCCAACCCAAACGGAGCTTTGCCGAGACCGGAATTGTTTTCGCAACGGCACCGCGCACACAGGCAATAATGGCTCGAATGCGCTCGGGGTGTTTGAGTAGTGCTGCCCCACCGTCATGCCTATTCACCGTCGGAGACGGACACCCAAAATTGATATCGATTCCCAGAGCGCCCAGGCGAACGCCCTGCAGAGCCGTCTGGGCAACGAGTTCTGGGTCTCCTCCCAATATCTGTAGCATAACTGGACATCCCGAACGCGTTAACCCAGCGTGGGAGAGTTCGGGCAGGTGGCGATTCAAAATGCGGTCGGGCAACAACTCCCCCGAAATGCGTAGAAACTCGGAGACACAAAGATCGAATCCCCCACGCTCCGTCAGCAGTGCGCGCATCGGATAATCGGTTACCCCCTCCATCGGAGCGAGTACTAAAGCGGGAGTGCCCTTGCGGATCCAGAACATTTGGCAACTTTGGACGCAGGCCCCTAATTTGGAAAGGGGGATTCAATAGATTGCGCCTGCGCGCCTGGCCGGTGTGGTGACTAAAGCAATGCGCCTGTATGGCGTTGGGTGAAGAGGCGCCTGCCCGGCGTCTTGACGAAAGCGACCCTCCCAGCCTTGAGGCGCAGCAATGAAGACGTGTCTGCCCGTTTCAAAAAAAAACTTTGCACTCTGCACATCGATCTTAAACCCGCCCTGACGTTGGTGACTTTGATAAATTCAATGACACCGCTACCATACATCTGCCGTCACACTATACAGTTCGGTTGTTTCGTTAGATGAGTTGGGCTCCTCCGACCGAGTCTTCGATATTGTCTCTAAACGCCATGTCCTGAGTAATTTTACTAATGGTCTCATCAGTAGTTGTTTGGTCCACACGGCCCTATTCCCGAACTATTTCCTGGGGACGGGAACTACGCAATGTCATTAAATATGTCGAACGCAACGCGCTGGAGACGCGGGGTAGTATTTGCTATACCCCACGCACTTCTCGAGTGCCAATTGATTTGAATCACCAGATTCAGCTGAGCCTTGAGCAGAGAAGTCGGCAACTGCAATTGCCTTTGCTTCTCGGGGGTGAAGTGGCGTAACCCCACGTGGCTGTCCACATTCATCAGAGTTAAGGATGACAGCCCGGCGGGATTCAGTCACGGCCACCCGGCGGGATTGGCTGGTGAAGAGGTCGCGTTTTTGACGTTTTCGCGTGCGCTGTGTAGCTAAGTTCTGTTGGTTCATTAGGTTCTTCGGAACCGACCGCAATTTAGTGGGAGGGGGGGGCGTGTCAGCAATCGGCATAGATGTGGTGGGCCGCTACGCGGCGGCGTTAACGGCTACCGAGATTGGGCTCGGCAGTTTTTTGCACAGCATGCACATTCCATTCTCCGGAAATTTTTTATCGCTCAATCAAGGATTTCTGCTGGCGCGTGGCGTTTGGAGGCATCAGGATCGCGGCGGCGTACGAACGCTCCCCGCGCGCATATCGGGTATTAGCGCGGTTCTCAAATCACTTTCTCCGGCGGGCAAGCGCCTGACACCCATGCTGGCCATCGCGGCCCAGGGATTTTGGTTTTCAACCGGAACCATTCTCTTCGGACCTAATCTACTGGGGGTCCTTTTCGGAATGACGCTTCTGTGCGTTTGGCCCTTTGTTCAGCCTCTTCTCATTTATTACCTACTTTTTGGAAACACACTGCTGGATGCATTTCAGTACTGTCTTTTGCAGGTACAACGTCATGTCAGTATTACAGAGTCGCACGTCCTGCGGGGATTTGTTGCCATCGTTACGATTAAAATTGTCTTAGGTGCTATCGTGGCAGTGCTCAGTCGCACTCTTGCCGATTCAACTGAGGCCCGCATGGATAATTTTTTGAGGCGCCGGATTCCAGGAATGAGGCTACGTACCTGGCATGACTGTCCCAATGCGTCGATTGCCGCTCGGGGGGCGTTGAGGGAGCTCCTCAATCCGTTGTTTGTGTTTTCATTTGCCGTCACGCTATTCTTTTTTATCAATGCTGAACTTCCGCAGTCTAAGTCGATTTGGATTCTACTCAGACCACTGGCCATTGGATTCTTGAGTTTTTTCTTGGTGCGCCTGATTCCAAATCGCTTTTTCCCGCCCAGTTTCCAGGCGACACTCACCCAGCTGAAAGAGCGGGCATGAAGGGTTTTGGTAAGACGATGGCACTTCCCGTGCAACCTCAGAAACGTCGGGCCGCGCCGCGAACTGCGCCGCGAACTGCGCTACCTTCCGTACTGCGCAAAGAAGGGATGGCCAAAATTACAGGGGCCGCCACTTATATCGATGACATCGGGTGCGCTCAGTTTCCTGATCTGTGGCACGGAACGACCGTGCGAAGCCGAATCTCGAAGGGACGCATCCGCGAAATTCGATTTGATCCCACAATTGCTTGGAGTGAGTTTTGTATCGTTACTGCGAAGAATATTCCCGGAAAAAACATTGTGGCGCTCATCGAATCGGACCAGCCCTATCTAGCTGACACGTGCGTCAACCACGCCGAGGAACCGATTGTGCTGATCGCTCACCCTGATAAGCACCAGCTCGAGCGGGCGCGCCGGGGAGTCGCGATCGAATATGAGACCAACGACTATCGGTCATCCTCCACAACGCTCGACTTCGAACGGTCAAACGAGGAGATTAAGTCGTTTTTGGTCAATCGCGGTGATGTCGATTCTGTGTGGTCCACGGCGTCGGTAACTATCGTCGAAGGAGAGTACCGAACGGGCGCGCAAGAACAACTCTACATCGAACCGAACGGCGTGATTGCAAAAGTCTCAGGCGATGACATTACTGTCTGGGGATCGATGCAGTGCCCCTATTACGTGCACAAGGCCCTTAAATCGCTTTTCAATAAATCCGATTCTCAGATTCGGGTGATTCAGACCGAAACCGGAGGGGGATTCGGCGGCAAGGAGGAGTACCCGTCGATTCTTGCGGGCCACGCCGCGCTTTTGGCCTGGCACTCCAAACACCCCGTGAAAATGATCTATGATCGAGCGGAGGATCTGGTCGCGACGACTAAACGCCACCCATCGCGAACTCGACACAAAACGGCGGTCACTCCCAACGGTAAACTCATCGCGATGGGTATCGATTTTTTGCTCGACGGCGGTGCCTACGCCACCCTTTCGGCGGTAGTCCTCTCCCGCGGAACGATTCACGCGGCTGGTCCGTACGCCTGCGCCAACGTGCGTATCCGGAGTCGAGTGGTGAAGACCAATACGCCCCCGCACGGGGCATTTCGAGGATTCGGCGCTCCTCAGAGTCTTTTCGCACTCGAATTGCACATGGATAAGGTGGCTCTGGCCGTAGGGCTTTCACCCGACGAGTTTCGTCGAAGAAATTTTTTGAAACAGGGCGATGCCACCGCTACCGGGCAGATCATTCGTCAGCGGCTCGACCTGGATGCCATCCTTAATAAGGCTCTAACTGAATCTTGCTGGAAGAAAAAGCGTGCGCAATTTAAAAAATCAAACAACCGCGGGACTATCAAAAAAGGAATTGGTATGGCGGCCTTCATGCACGGAGCGGGGTTTACAGGTTCGGGAGAAAAGTATCTCGCGTCGAAAGTGGCTGTTGAGGGATTAGAAGATGGGCGCATCGCGGTACTTACTGCTAACACCGAAATCGGTCAGGGAACCAACACTATCTTCTCACAGGTGGTCAGCGAAACTCTGGGCGTCGATTACGATTCCGTGGTGGTGGCTCAGCCCGATACGGGCAGAGTTCCCAATAGTGGACCAACGGTTGCTTCACGCACGTGCATGATCGTCGGCAAACTCGTCGAAAATGCGGCGCTCGATTTGAAGCGCCAATTAGTTGAGGCGAAGTTGCTTCCACCGTCCGGAACGGGAGCGGCAGTAACTCGGGCTATCAGCAGATTCCGAAAGTCGCGGGGAGAGCTCAAAGGGATCGCCGAATATGTGCAACCGGCCGAGATTCAGTGGGATGATCTTCATTACAAAGGTGACGCCTATGGCGCCTTTGCGTGGGCGGTGTACGTCGCAGAGGTTAGTGTCGACACTGTTACCTATGCCGTTTCCGTGGATGAGTTCGTGGCCGTGCAAGAGGTCGGGCGCGTCGTCCACCCGCTTCTTGCAGAGGGACAGATTGTCGGCGGTGTCGTCCAGGGAATCGGATGGGCACTTTATGAAAATGTCGTCTGGTCTGAAGGGCGCATGGCCAATAACTCATTGACGAATTACATCATCCCTACTTTCGCTGACACACCACCCGTTCGGGTTTGTTTCCTCGAGGAACCCTACGCCGGTGGTCCCGGGGGAGCCAAGGGAATCGGTGAGCTCCCGCTCGACGGCCCGGCACCGGCCATCTTAAACGCGATTGAAAATGCTCTGGGAGTGCCATTCAATCGCATTCCGCTGCTGCCCGAGGAAATAATGTCCAGGATGTGCGAGAAGGCAACGTCTGGAGTGGTAGGAGAACGGGGAGTGTCGCGAGCGCGCGGAGTATTAGGATCGCCATGAATGTTAGTTTTCGCATTAATGGCAAGGCATGTAAAATTACCGTCCAACCCATGGAGCGACTTCTCGATGTAATTCGTGAGCGTTTAAACCTTACCGGTACCAAAGAGGGGTGTGGCGAGGGCGAGTGTGGAGCCTGTTCGGTATTAATCGATGGTCAACTGGTGAATTCGTGTCTCGTACCCGTGGCTCAGGTCGACGGGACGCACGTGACATCCATAGAGGGCATTCACAATGTACTGCTTAATGAAAAATTCTTGCAGTGTGGCGGCGCTCAATGTGGAATCTGTACCCCAGGCATGATCATCGCCTCATCGGCGCTTCTGGGCGAAATCCCTCGCCCCTCACTCGGTACCGCGCGCGAATATATGGCCGGCAATTTATGCCGCTGCACCGGATACCGGCACATACTGGAGGCCATCACGTCAGTGGGCGATCGCAAAAAAAACAAGAGACGCCCAAAAAGAAGGAAGCAATGAGAAGCAATCCTAGCGATTTTGAGCTTGCGACTCCTCGAGACCTTTCTGAGGCATTGAGTCACATCGCTCGCGGTGCCCGACCCTTTGCGGGCGGCACTGATCTCATGGTGGCCTTTGTGGCCGGAAGGCTTCCCTGGAAGCATTTCGTAAATCTTTGGAAGCTGCGTGAACTCAAAGGTATTCGCAGAGTCGGGGCCACGACGACCGTGGGCGCGTTGACGACGTATTCCGACGTTCTGAAAAATTCCCGCGTCATCGACTCCTTCCCACTGTTGGCACGCGCGGCCGGTGTGACCGGGGCGAAAGCCATTCAGAATCGCGGAACTCTTGGTGGTAATATCGCCAACGCATCTCCCGCCGCCGATTCTCCACCGGCACTACTGGTTTATGAGGCTCAGCTTGAACTGATTTCAGAGCGCGGGACCAGGTGGGTTCCTTACACCGCCTTTCATACCGATTATAAAAAAACGCTACTGGGTGCCGAAGAGATTATTGCAAACATTCAGTTGCCGGAGCTAACAAAGAAATGGCGTTCATACTACCGAAAGGTGGGAACCCGAAATGCCCAGGCCATCTCCAAGCTCGTGATGGCCGGGGTCGTTAATATTTCCAGCGGCCGAATTCACGACGTTCGTCTTGCGGTGGGCAGCCTGGCACCCACACCCAAACGTTGCAACGAGGTGGAGGTACTGCTTAAGTCAAACCGTCTGACGCCCGCACTGATCCAAAAGGCACGAGAAACTCTGCCGAAAGACATCGCCCCCATTGATGATATCCGTTCGACTCGCGAGTACCGGGTGCGTGTGGCGCAGAATTGCCTGTCCGAGTTTCTGGAGGGGTTACTTTGATGGCGCAGTACACCTCGTGAATGGAGTAATTTAAATGGATTGGAACTGGACTCAAAAGATCTCCAATCTGAGGGCAAGCCGCGTACCCTTTGCCATCTGCACGATCTGCGAGGTGAAGGGATCCTCGCCACGCGAAGTGGGTGCCAAAATGATCGTGACGGGCGATAGCCAAGGGGAGGGCACAGGACATAGCGCAGGGCAGGGCACAGGACATAGCATAGTAAATGGAACGTCCCATGGAACCATCGGTGGTGGCCGACTCGAATGGATGGCGATCCAGGATGCCCGTGAGGCCCTTAAATCCCAGCAATCGAGAAAGGTAACCTATCCGCTCGCCGCAAGCGTGGGACAATGCTGTGGCGGCACGGTCGAAGTCTTCATCGAAATCGTCAGGAAAGCTCCCCAGCTTTTCATTTTCGGCGCGGGTCATGTTGGCCGCGCCGTGTGCCAAACTATGGATGGCACCGGATTCCAAATTCATTTGATCGATGATCGCGCGAATCAATTCGATTTTGATCTGCCTCAATCGGTAATCGCTCACCACTGTGAGTGGGACGAGTTCGTACGCGGGGCGGAGTGGGACGAAAAACTCTCCCACGCAATCGTCATGACCCACGAGCATCGGCTCGACGAGGCGATTATCGCCGACATTATCCGGCGTCCGGCGCGCTACATTGGACTCATCGGAAGCAGGGCAAAGTGGTCCCGTTTCCAATCGAGATTTCGCAGTCGCGCAGTCGATGAGGCATCCATTTCTCGCGTCCATTGCCCCATCGGGATCGGCGATTTGGGAAAGTCGCCCAAGGCGGTCGCCATCAGTCTCGCCGCCGAGCTGCTAGTGCTGGACACTGATGAGTCCATTAGTAAAATTACTGCCGACGCCGCGTTTAGAGACCATAACATGAGAGGTTTAGGAGACTCGGAATGTAATCTTAATGATGACCTGCTTAGTAATTGCGCCGCCACCGAAAATGAAGCGCCTGAATTAACAAAACCCGAAACAACCCGATGATCCCGACCCTGAAACACTCGGGCCATGACGTAAAACAATCACCCGCTCTGAAACACCCCGTTATCCTACTCGCCGGGGGCCAATCCGCTCGCATGGGAACGCCCAAAACACTTCTCACCCATTCCTCGTTTCGAGGTTATTGGATTGAGGAGCAAATTCGCAAACTCCACGCGTGCGGTATCGAAAGGGTGATTATCGTGTTGGGGTTTCATGCTCAAACCGAGCTGAGTGTTTTGGAACCGCTCGATTTAGGTTCGTTCGATATGGGTTCGGGCCATTTGGTGCCGACACCATTTCGCCAGGATGTGACGGTGGTTGTAAATCCAAGGCCCAAGCTTGGACCTTTTTCATCTTTAGTTTCCGGTGTGCAAGCGCTTTTGTCAGAATCGAATAGCCCAGAGTCGGGTGCATTTGTCCTGCCAATCGATGTACCCGCGCCAGGGTGCGCCATCTGGGCTAATCTGCAAAGCGCGCTCAGCGGAGTTATCGCTGTCACGGTACCCGTTCATGCCAATAAAGGTGGCCACCCGGTGCTCCTATCCTCCCGATTTGTCCATACACTTTTAACCGTCCAGCTCGATTCAACCGAGGCGCGGCTCGACCGGCAAATCGAACGACTGGAGAGCACGACGGTTCGGCGCGTAGACACCTTGGACTCGTCGGTTTGCCTTAATCTCAACCACCCGCACGATTGGGACCGGTATGTGGTTTCAAGCGTTAAATGCAAGTCTGATCGCCAGGATCGCCAGTCTCTGTCCGGCTTCACGGCACCCAGGTGAATCCCTCGGAGTCGGTTTTCACTATCCAAAGGGATGTTCCCTCGCGCTTTATTCCTGCATAGCCGACGCTCTTTGAGAATGCACGCATCGAAAATCGTGGGTTATTCCTTCGCCTCTGTTCCAATCGATTCAATAGCCAAATCTGATAATTCTCTGTTCGCACGTGGACCGGATTTAGCACTGGGTAACGCGTTGAATCAAGATAAAAAGAAACAAAGTGGTTCGCTTTTTGAACCATTCCTGAAGTGGCAGTGAAGCGCTCTCGTCCTGAAAACGGCGGGTTACGCCGTCGCACGGATTGCGTGATAACCTACAGTTTCTCTCCAGGATGAGATCCCATGCACCCACGCCCGATCAGTGTCCGGTTTGTCATTGTTTGCTTTTGCGTCACGGTCGTCTGTCCACCTATCAGTGCGGATCATATCGGCGCGGATCAGATTTGTCCGCTGACCATCCGCCTCTTTGACGATGCCTCGCCGGGAAAGACACTGGCCAACAGAGTTGTCGGCTCGGTAGCAGGGCATCTGCCGGGAGTAAGCCGTCTTCAAAACGCTATTGCTGCCGCCAATACCGATCGATCGGACCGGGATTTTTTCACCAAGTTTTTGGATCAGTTGGACATTACGATTAACACTCGTGCGGGGGATTCCCAAAAGATTCCCCGGAAGGGACCCTTGCTCATTGTTTCGAATCATCCCTTCGGACTTATCGATGGCGCGAGTCTGATGAGCGTCGTAAATCAGGTGCGTCCGGACGTAAAGCTTTTCACATTTAATATCTTTGAAGCCGACGGCCTAAAAGATCATGTCATTCCCGTAAAACTTCTGGGGAGTAAGAAAGAGCGGCGCGCGGCTAACGAAAAGGCGCTGAAGGAGGCAGAGGACTGGCTAAATAAGGGAGGTGTAGTCGTGATTTTTCCCGCCGGGCGAGTGGCAAGTTATCAAAATGGCACAACGAACGTTGCCGAATACGACTGGCGGCCAGGTGCCGCGAAGCTCGCGCTTGCGGCTAGGCCGACCGTCATCGAAGCCTATATCCCAGGCACCAACAGCTGGATCTTCCATGCGGCCAGATCCGTTCACACTTTAGCCGGTACCGCGCTCTTACCGTCGGAGGCGGTTAAGCTTGAGGGGCGAAACATTAAAGTGTACTTGGGAGATCCGATCCCGCCCTCGGCACTCCCTGTCGAAGAAACGGCAATCACCCAGTTTCTTCGGGAACAAAATCGGCTCCTGCAAATCCAGTGCGAGAGGCCGGGCGACCCGTGAAAAGCCCGCCAAGCCGGATGGGAAACCCCGAATGGAAATCCGCCGGTGGGGAATCCGAAGGCACTCTACGGACGCTCTGTGACCTCGAGGTCATCAAACGCGGTGATGGAATCGGACTTTAACCAATAAGATCCTCCCTCTCTAAAAAAGGTACCGCAATTAAGGACCATCAGCACGTGACGCTCTTCTGAAGTTTTCTTTAGGGGCGAGCCCTAAGGCAAGTGGCTGTTGGGTGTCGCGTCATGCATTGCGCTTTGATAACTTGCAAACCTTGTCGTCCGCCACCGGGTATGGCACCGTTTGGGCGTGGTTCCGGCTTTCGCACTTTTCGCCGCGATTTTTCTCAGCTTGAGTCTTCCCGTCACTGCAGCCCCCACCGCCAACTGCGATTTCCCCGGCTCCCCCACCGCGCTCGTACCCTATCAGTTGTCCGTCGTTTCAACGGGACTCACGCGACCGGTAAAGATTGCACTGGCGCCCGGCAAACCCGAAAATTTGTACATCGCCGAGCAGGCGGGCGTGGTCCGCGTCATTACCGGCGGCCAACTTCAACCAGGTGCGATTCTCGATATCACCGATAGGGTCACGCAGCTTTCTGGTGCCAACGATGAGCGTGGATTTCTCGGGCTCGCGTTTCACCCCAATTTTGCGACCAATCAAAGAGTTTTTCTCAATTACACGACGAAGGGATCGCTTCGGACGCGCATTTCCGAATTCCGGATGAAAACCTTCGGCACGCTGCCGCGGCCAATCGATCCCGCCAGCGAGCGTGTACTCGTTGAAATTCCCCAGCCCTATTCGAATCACAACGGGGGAGAGATCGAGTTCGGACCCGATGGGTATCTTTATATCGGCATGGGAGACGGCGGAAGCGGAGGGGATCCTTACGGACATGGTCAAAATCTGAAATCCCTCTTGGGAAAAATGCTGCGTATCGATGTGGATCGGGAACTGCCCTATTCCATACCACCCGACAATCCCACGTTTTCCACACCCGGCGCCAAGCGGGAGATTTTTGCGTACGGACTGCGTAACCCCTGGCGTTTTAGTTTCGATCGCGTGACCGGGGACCTCTGGGTTGGAGACGTGGGGCAAAACCGCTTCGAGGAGATTAACATCATTAAAAAAGGGGGAAATTACGGCTGGAATATCATGGAGGCATCCGAGTGCTTTTTTGAGCCCGATTGTTCCAAGACGGGCCTTGAGCTCCCCGTCTTCGAGTACCCCAGAAATCTCGGCACCTCGGTCACCGGCGGGTTTGTTTACCGGGGAGAAAAGCACCCACTACTGATTGGTAGCTATCTTTTCGCCGATTTCGCTAGCGGTCGCGTGTGGGGACTCAGAGTGAACGGGAAAACGGTCACCGAGGCCAAAATTATCGCAAGCACCACCGAGAATATTTCGTCCTTCGGGCAGGATGCCACGGGCGAGCTTTTTTTAGTCACTCTTCAGGGAAAGTTGCTCACGCTGACACGCCCTTCTCTTACTCCACCCACGTTCCCACAGCAGCAGCAGCGACGCGCTGACACGTTTCCCTCCACACTTTCCGCGACGGGGTGTTTTTTGGCGATGATGCCGCTTAAACCGATCGCCGGATTTGTGCCCTACGATGTAAACGTGCCGCTTTGGAGCGATGGCACCGAAAAGGAGCGTTACATTTCAATTCCCGATGGCCGAAAAATGGTCTTTAGCGAGGAAGGTCCTTGGGAGATTCCCGAAGGCAGTGTTTTACTCAAGAATTTTCTGCTGCCCATCCGCGAACAGGGCACCGTGAGAATGAAGCGAATCGAAACGCGCTTTCTCGTGAAGAGAGCTTCTGGGTTTGAGGGTTATACTTACAGGTGGAACGAAGCCGAGACCGAGGGGGAGTTATTGGGAGGGGCGGCTCACCGGCCCGTCGAAATATTTGAGAACGGCTCGTCGCACCCCTTTTCTTATTATTACCCGAGCAGCTCCGATTGCCGTAGGTGCCACCTGCCCAGCGCCCAAACGTCAAACTCGGGGGCACTGGGCATCAACACATTGCAATTGAATCGTGGTCCTTTAGAACGCGAACCTTTGGCTCGTAGTCGTTTTAAGCAGGAACTGATGGCACGTAATCAGCTCCAGGAGTTCGCGGCTCTGGGAATTCTTACGGGAGTACCCGTCAACATCAGCTCACTCGCTGCACTACCCGCTTTGCACAACGAGTCCGTATCGCCCGAAAAACGCGCGCGTGCCGCACTCCACGTTCAGTGTGCCCATTGCCACACTCCCCAAAACCCAACAGCTCAGGGTGGTTACGATCTCAATTACTCGGCATCTTTTTCCAAAATGGGAATCTGCAACGTAAAGCCGTTAAACGGTGACCTGGGAATTACGGGAGCCAAGGTCTTTGTTCCGGGCGACCCCGATCGCTCAATCCTGAGTGTTCGTGTCGATTCTCTAGATTTAAAAGCAAGAATGCCCCCACTCGCAACCAGCCGCCAGGACGTCCAAATGGCCGGGCTGATTCATCGCTGGATTCAGAACGTGGCAGCGTGCGAGTAGTTAATCGCCGCTGCAGCTAGACCCAGGACTTTTAGGGGTACGACCGTCATCTCTTCAAAATTACTCTATCTAAGTACCTAAGTACAAATATATCGGGTATATTTATATCATGTTTGACCGCCTGACCAAACCGCTCAAATCAAAAAGCTTCTTCCTTTTTGGGGCGAGGGGCGTGGGAAAAAGCACCTTTTTCAGAACTTTTTTTCGGGGGGATCGGGTTCTCTATTACGATTTACTGGATCCAGAAATTGAAAACCGTTTTATCGTGAGCCCGCAGGATTTTAGAGACGAGATTGTGGCTCAAAAGGGCCAATACGACTGGATCATTATCGATGAGGTGCAAAAATGCCCGAAACTTCTAAACATCGTTCATAAACTCATAGTTGATCAAAAGACCAAGTTTGCCATGGGTGGCTCGAGCGCTCGAAGGCTCCGTCAAAAAGGAACCAACCTGCTAGCCGGCCGGGCCCTTCATGAGGAAATGTTTCCTTTGACTCATTTAGAAATGGGCGCTGAATTCAATTTGGATGAAATACTGATGAACGGAAGCCTACCTGAGGTCGTAGTATCAACATCGAATGAGGAAAAATACGGGTTTTTACGCGCGTACGCCCTGAATTACCTCAAGCTGGAAATCCAGGTTGAGCAGTGGGTTAGAAATTTGGAGCCCTTTCGGAAATTCTTGCCGATCGCGAGTCAGATGAATGGAAAAATCTTGAATTACTCCAATATCGCCAAGGATGTCGGGGTCCAATCCGTCACCATCCAATCGTATTTTGATATTCTGGAGGACACGCTTATGGGAGTTCGCCTGCCAGGATTCCACAGATCAGTGCGCAAACAACAGCGCCATGCTTCTAAGTTTTTTTTCTTTGATTTAGGAATCAAGAGGGCCCTTGATCGCACTTTGGACGTGCCGTTAAGGGTAGGGACGACAGCATACGGGGATGCCTTCGAGCACTTTGTGTTTCTCGAGTTTTTTCGAATTTCGCGGTATCAAAAGAGAGACTATGAGTTTTCCTATCTACTCACAAAAGACAATGCGGAAATTGATCTGATCATTGACCGCCCCGGTCGTTCAGTCGCTCTCGTTGAAATCAAGTCAAAGTCTCATGTAGATGAAAGGGATACGCGTTCGCTAGAACACTTTCGTTCCGATTTCACCAAACCTGACCTTTTCGTTCTTTCGAATGATGAACGGCCGAAAAAGATTGGAAACGTTCATGCGCTTCCCTGGAGGCAGGGTATTGAAAGAATTCTGGGGCTTGCCTAATCCAAAGCGTAACTATAACTTTACATTTCGTCACAACAGCCACCGAAGAAATACGCCTATTCTTTTGCGCTCTCAGCTCGGCGGTTCCCACCACCATTACGGTCCGCGGATCTGGGGATTGGGGACGGCAACAGGTTGGAAAATAGTGGAGTCGCAGAATATTAAAATGCCTCCATCTTTGGCTGCGGCCTGAAAGGGAAGCGTGCCGGTCGCGTTGAGGGAGATGGTTGTCTTTCCGCCTTGCCCGTAGGTGCCGTCGCGCTCTCCTGTGGGTTGCAGTTTATCCAGCGAGAATGTCGACTGGGCTGGGGTGCGGTCGACTTATGGCTCCTTTCATAAGTTTTGCGATGCTACGATCGAGCGCTTATCTTCGTTATGCTTCGTCGCGGCTCCTAGGAGTACGAGGAGTACACCGTCGTCGCCGCTTCTCGCCTAACTCGATGAACGCTCGTCTCGCTA
>CAZRVZ010000180.1:0-12374 GCA_964603655.1 uncultured Pseudobdellovibrionaceae bacterium
ACGTCGCCAAACGTCTCATGAAATCACACCGGGAATTCTCGTCTGAAGTGTCCCGTCGGAAATCCAGCGCTTGAGCTGATCGGCCGAGAGCTCGGCAGAGTCACCGAGATCCACCTGCCACGGGCGGCACCGCTTCGACATTGACCACGCGCATCGGAGCCGCGACATCAAGATGCGGCTTTTCCACCAAATGCTGAGTGGAGAAAACCGCAAATAGAGTTGCCAGATTTGCGGCGTTTCACGCCCGACCACCAACCACCGCACTAAAAGCCAAAACAATCTAAATCGCGTGAGCTCCGTCAGCCTAATCGCTGAACCACCCCGCCTTCGTAAATAGACGATTGCATCGGTCAGAACCGAGGGTTGTACCCTGTCCAGAAAATACTCGGCCCCCGCGACGTACTTTTCTCTCAGTTGTGGGAAGGCCATCATCCCGCCGGACTCCTCGACGAGCGGTGTATCATCGGAAAGCAGCCTGCTATCCGACTCCTTGAGGAATTCCATGGCGAGAGAGCTCTTTCCGACCCCGGAGGTTCCCAGAAATAAGATTCCCCTGCCTTCTCGGCAGAGCCCCAAACCGTGAACCCGATGAAGCCCGCGTCTTTCGAGCTCTTCCCCGACAACGGAAAGGACGACCGAATGAGCGACCTCGAACGCGATGGACATATCATCGCAAAATATTTCGCACTCACCGGATTCGAATCGGTAGGCCACCCATGCCCGTTCAAAAAAACAGACTCGTCGCTCATCTCCATTGGAAAGAAACAGCGTCGAGGACCGAGTATTAAAGAGCCTTCGCCAATCCTTTGGGCGATCGCCTTCCGGCCGAACGCCAATTGAAAAGGCCGATAGATCCTGGGAGTCGGCGATGAAGTAGCTGAATTCCGCCGATATCTTCTGTACAAGTTCGCCTGGCGCATCGACTTGCAGGCGAATACCGTAAAAGTTAAGAAGAGTGGCGTTCATTCAGACGGGTAGTCAAATCTATTGTTGGGTAACCGCGGTCTTTAAGTCAAACAGGTTTAAGGTGCCCATCTACTTTTTAGCTGAAAAGTTATTAGAAATAGCGCACCTTTTTTCCTTTAACACTTGAAAATAAAGGGCGGTACTCTCAGGCGCCCAGTGGTGGCGTGAGAATACGGAGCGCCGCACAAGGTTTAGTCGGTCTATTAGTATGTCCTATCGATTACTTAGTCACCGCCACATCGGTTTGCACACTTCTTTTACGCATGCGATGAAAAGATACACACCCAATGAGGCCCTGCGTAAGTGATTGGCATTCATTGAGGTTATCTCATTCAGTCGGAGAGGTACTTCACTGTGCCTTTCCGGCATATGGCTTGCACTTCGAAGTGTGTAGGTGAACCGCTTTGATTTTCAGCTAAGGAGAGATCACCATGATTCGCAACTCTTTGTACGGCCCAATTTTTGTCATCCTCGCAGGAGTCGTCTTGAGCGGATGCTCCGCCAATAAGGGAGAATGTCGAGGGTCGCTTGCAAGTGGCACCCCGAACGGCATGGGCGGTCAATGCGTGGTGGAGCAGCCGGTAGCAATACCCGCGCCCATTCCAGAGCCCCATGCAAAAACTTTGTTTCGGTGCGCCGCCACCCTTCTCGATGCGAGTGGCAACGGAGTCAATAGCGCCTTCGCCGATCAATTGCTTTCATTGAAGGTTGAAGCTACGGGCGGAACCGCTCCGTATTCGATCCCTTCATTGATTTCGAGTTTTGCCAGCACGACCTCTATTTCCGGATCGTACGTCAATTCGGGGACCACCGATCGCACCGTTGAAAAACGCGTGGAGGTGCGAGATTCAATCAGCGCAATCGCCACCTGCTCGTTCAGCGTTATTGTAAAACCGGCCGGCACAACAGTGTCTCCCGGCGCCAACCTGGCCTGTGAAATCCAGGTAAACCCCGCCTCCCCTCGAACCGGAACCGTCACGGCGTTAAAGGTAAAGGTAACCAATGGAAGGGGAGCGACTAGTTTCAGACAGTTGTATCCGCAGCTGGGATGGAACACTCCGGAATGGACCGTTGCGGTTACCCGTATTTCAGACACCGAGGGCGAGGTTATCGGAGGAATTCAGTACGCCAACGTCGGTGACCGAATCGTTTCGGCCTCCGTTGAAAACAACTTTCAAGTTGCAATCTGTTCCAAGCGCATCAGCGTGGTTAATCCCGGCCTTCAGGTAACATCGACCGTGGCGGGTAGCTCGACTCAGGTCGCAAACATCGGGTCCGAGTTTTTACTCAAGGCATTCGTTTCTGGAATGACAGGAACAATCTCGTACCAGTTTATGACGAGTGAGCCGAATATCACGATTACGCCGAATCACACGATTACAATGAACGGAGATACCGTTACCGTGCGCGCGACCGATTCCACGTATCACGATTTTAAGGTTAACGTTCGAGCTACGTCCACCAATGGCGAAACCACTTCTAGCGACATTCAATTGAAATTCACCTCTGGCGTCTCCTTGGCGTGCCGGCTGGAGTTAACCAACACCCCGATCGTCAATTCGCCTGTAACGATTAGAGCCATTGCAGTGAATAGTCTCGACTCACTCGAAATCACTCAGGTTACAGCCATTAATTTTTCGATGCGTCCATTTCTCAACGCCAATCCGTTTTCACTCACATTCCCTTTCGCTGGAACACAGCTGGTTTTGGTTAGGGCTCGCTCTGCCAGCACCGGAGTCCCGTGCAACTTAGATACTTCGCTGAGCATCTTGTTTAGCGTCATGGAGCGACAGCTCACGTGTGATGTCTCCTCGGGACCAAACAGCAGCGCCGCATCGGGAACGGTTTCTAAAATTCAGGTTACGATGCCACGCGGTGCCGGGTCGGGTCCGTTCGAACTCGTAGAAGTTCGAAGCACGCTCGCCGAAACCAGTCTTTATAACAGCGATACTTCGGCGCTCTGGCAAAGGGTTTCGTTCCGGCGACCGGGCAGTCATACGGTAACCGCAAGAGTTCGCGACCGAGTCGATGGCCGAGTCGCTGAATGCTCATCGATTCACATTGCGCGCAGGGCGGATGCCTTCGCTGCCGGCGCTGACAAATATAGCCCACCTCGAGTCAGCGTATTTGCGGGCGCAAACGCCACACTCTCTCGCAGCTTTCTTGCTTTCGATAGCAGTTTCACAGGCGGTGTCCGAGTCGCAATGGGCGATGTCGATGGCGACGGTTCGACCGAGCTAATTGCTGGTGGTGGTTACAATCCAGGTTCGGCATTTGGTCCCCGTATCCGCGTGTTTCATGGAGCTGATTTGAATGTCCTCAGAGACTTCCAACCATTCTCGGGAGTCTCCATGCGCGACGTTTATGTGGCCGCGGGCGATGTTGATGGCGACGGCAAGTCGGAAATTGTTGCCGGATCCGGCTGCTCGGCTGGTCAACCAAGAGTTCGCATTTTTAACGGTGTTACCAACTCACTCACCCATGAATTTTTCCCGTATGGGTCCTCTGGCACCGGTTCCCGCGTCGCAGTCGGCGATGTGAACGGAGATGGTTACGCCGACATCGTGACGGCGCCCTGTTCAGGCAGTGACATTCACATTTATAGCGGCAGGGACTTTTCGCTCGTCCGCAGCATTACTGCATATCCCTCGAGCAACCGGGAATCCCACATCGCGGTCGGCGACGTGAACGGCGACGGTTACGCCGACATCGTGACGGGTGGCAACGGCACATCAGGCGATCGCGAGTTTACGAAGGTGTTCGATGGCCGAAACGGAATTCAGATTCTGAGTATCGCGCCGTTCCCCAGCTTTGCTTACGACTCACGGGTTGCCGTGGGCGATGCGAATGGCGACGGAATCGCCGAAATCCTCATCGCGGCCGGTGGCCACGTTCCTGGTTATCCGGAAATCAAAACCTTCAGCGGCCAATCGGGACTAACGGTCCCCTGCGCAGCCGGTAATTTCCGTCCCTTCGGGACCGCCATTTACGGAAATATTTTTATCGCCGCCGGCGTCGGCGGGCTTTAACGTGCGCCGTTTCTTACTTAGCGAAAACATCGAGATCGGTCAGGCGAAGTTTTCGGAGTGCGCTGTCGATGCTGTCCTTATCGGTTGGGGGGCGCCAGGCGGCCTTCACCGAATCGTACCAAACATCCACCAACATCTGCTGCAATCCGGTGGATTGATGGCGCATGAGACGCTTGAGCTCGGCACGCAATTGATGAGTCGGCGGGAATCGATTGATAACGCTCACGCCGTATTCGTGAATCAGATTGGGCTCGTGGCGGCTGATATAGCGGGCCAGGATTCGAACAGCCGGAAAACGAAAACCGGTCGAGCTCATCGCCTCTAGCTTTGAACTCTCCTCGCGAATATCCCTTAAGACGAGCGGAGTGACCTTCATCAGATTTCTCAAGAAAACCAGAAGTTCGAGATTGCCGATATGCGACGCCGAAAAGAGCCTTTTATACTGAGCATCCTCAAAAAGATCCGAGATTTTAGTGGCCACCGAAAGTGCCGGCTGAACGCCGGCGGTGGCGATAGCCTGGGCTAGCTCCTCCATCGTCAGCGGACCCTCGAGGCTGTTCCCATAATCTTGCCCCAGGCGCACGCTGTCGGATTTTCGCATGTTATCGAACGCCCCTTCCTGGCGCTCGAAAAATATTTTCATGCCGCGTAACCGTTCGCCCAGTTCCAGTTGCACGGGATCATTAGACCGAAAGGCGGAGGTGCGAATCGCGCTCTGGCGATTATTACTGACGGTTACATTGCGGATCAACTCTTCGTCCGAGGCGACGATGATGCGCAATGGAACGGGAATCTCTTCCCAAAGTTTTGCGTCGATATTGTCACCCAGGTAGTTGTGTTTGAAGAGATAGGCGTTTTTAATAGTCTGGCAACCGTTGAGAATGCTGGGTTCGCGAATCTCGACCCGATCTTTTTTTACCGTTGCTGAAAGCGTGTAGAGTGTGACGCCATTATGAAATATGGCGAAATTGTAGGCCGGAGTACGTTCGGATTTGGCAAGGCGCTTGTCGCAAATGCTGCGCAATGTTTCGCGCATGTAGCGGGCCGGCCCCTTTTCGAACGATTTATAAAGGAATGCCCGAACATTTTTTGAAAAAAGCTGATCGCCGTAGGTTTCATAAAGCCGGACCAGATCGGCCAGGCGTCCGATACCCACGTAATATTCCACCGAGTCGTTCGTTAGAAGCTGTACGGTGTCGAATGTCAGTTCCTGGGCCTCGGCCGGCACGTGACCACCACTTAAGGTTGGGCTGATACCCGATGGGCCCATGAGCTGAAGCACTACATGGTGCGACCCGAGGAGTGAACGGCAGAGCGAATCGAACCGGGCCTTTGTCGTCTGGAACGCGTTCCACAGAATCTCACTCGGCTCTTCACTTAAATGCAGCACATAAAAATTCACCTTCAAATTGCGCAATTCCTTGGGATTATCCCGCAAGGTACCCAGCAACCGGCTCAAGGCATTATTCTCGACCGTCACATCGGGTGTCTTGCCTTTCAACCACGGCGAGATTTCCCGCATCGCTTTTTCAAAACCGGTCACGGCCGAACGGATTTCGGTTCGACCATCGGTCATCAGAGCCCTGACAATGTGCAGAGTCGATGCGCGCGAGCTTTCTTCAAGATGAAAACCATCCAGCCCCATCGATGCTCCCCCGCCTTCACAGCGGGCATTGGAATCGAGAGCCGAGAGCTGAAATGTTTTCGACAGCCACCACGCCGCAAAGGCATCGTCAGAGGTCCGTCCGATCGGGTGATTCTTGTAATGTTCGGCGACTTGCGCACAGATAAGGTCTTTTTTAGCCATGGGTCTCCTCTACAGTTTTCACCAAGATCCTTCGCTTCGCTCAGGATAGTTTTTGCGCGTTCCGTGCAAAAACTACTTATGGCCGCAAATTTCAGAAGGATCAACCAAAAACATAGTATACTTAAATTAATGGAAGTATTGAATAATATTGACCCTTAAGGAGGTCCCAATGTTTTGTAATCTTTGTTATGGACTCAATCTGAAACGCCTTATCGCGGCCATCATTGCAGTCTATGCCTTTATCTTTGTCTCCGATTACTGCATCCACGGGCTCTGGCTGGCTGAGACATACAAAGACACCGCCCCGCTCTGGCGACCGGAAGCGGAAATGGCAGGTTACATGGCTTTCATGCTTATCGGACAACTCCTGGTTTCAGTCTTTCCCACCATCATGTTTGCCAAAGGGTACGAGGGTAAGGGGATTGGCGAGGGTATTCGGTTCGGCCTTCTCATCGGCTTCTTTGGAGCCGGGTACTCCTTTGTCCAATACGCCGTGACGCCTCTCCCGCCGTTTTTGCTGTGGGCCTGGTCCGGCGCCGGGATAGTGCAGGGAGTGGGTGCCGGTATTATTGCCAGTCTTGTTTACAAGAAGGCTTAGTCTGCAACGAAAAGCGCGGGTAGAAACCGGCTTGTACTCTTAAAACCCCTCAAACGGTCCGGCTTGTTTCTCCAAGATCGCTGTGTTACGACAAGTTTTATTGGGGGACTTATGCGAGCTTTTTGTGTCAAATAAGCCTCTAACAACTCTAAGTAAAAGGCTTCCTCAGCATTTTGAATGGTCGGCAGATCAGTTGTTGGGAATAGAAATTTCGCAACGTCTTAGACGGTGTCCCCCGTTTCTCTGCCAGCTGGTTGAAAAAGCGGTAGAAATTGTTGATCCGAATAAGGTGTGGATTTTTGGTTCCAGGGCGCGCGGTGATCACAGAAAACTATCTGACTACGATCTGGCATTCGATGTTTCTCCAGAAATGATCATAAAGTGGACCGACTTCGCGGTTGAAAAAAAAGATTCCATTCAGACGCTTTTGCCGCAAGATTGGATATTGTTTTCCAGCGCCCCGTCCGGGTTAAAAAAGCAGATTTTAAAAGAAGGAATTCTGATTTATGAAAAGGTCCAAAAATAATTTTATAGAGTATCTCGATCAGGCTCTTAAGCAATTAAACGCGTATCTGTTAAAACCGGTCGAGGATGACAGGGATAAGGCTGGAATCATTCAGGCTTTTGAGTTTTCCTTTGAGCTAACCTGGAAGGTCTTGCAAAAAATTGCCGGGAAGCAGGGTGTCCAGATCGCCAGTCCAAAAGCGGCCTTTTCCTTTGCGCTTCAGGCGGGAATCATTCTCCCTGACGAGGAGTCCAATTGGACTCGGATGCTTGAGGACAGAAATTTAACATCGCATTCTTACGATCAGGACCTCGCACACGAGATTTACCAGCGCATTCGCGATTCGCACTCAGGTAGTCTGACGACGTTATTTTTACGACTTGAAGGTGTCGCCACTGTCCGTACTTAACCAGGCTGTCATTGCCTGCCCGAAGACTTGCCAGAAACTCCACCAGGAAACTTGCCAGAGACCCCAATGAAAGACTGGGCAAACCGCTCGATGATAAGCTTCACCGGTTCGATCTTTTCTATGCCCTCGACGCTTTGGCCCGCCTGGTAATAGTCGCGCGTGGAGACCCCTTTGAGAGAACTGCGCTTCATCGCCATGAGGGCACGCAGGTTGTAAAACATTCGGATCCAATGGCGCGTCTTCCTCCCTTTAAACAGCCAGCGGGAGATCGGGCCCGCCCTCAGTCCCACCCGATCGACATAGCGAGTTCGGATCACCGAAAGGGGTACTCCGGTTACCCGCTCCGTTTTGACGATATCAACTTTGCCGGCCCTGAGGATCGCCTCCTTATAATCCTGATGAGAATTACACTCCTCGGTGGCGATAAATCTCGTTCCCAGTTGAACGCCGTCGAATCCCAACTCAAGGGCTCTGCAAAAATCGGCCTCGGTTCCGATTCCCCCGGCACACACAATCGGAAGCCCCAACGGCTTGAGCGAAGCCAGTAGTGCCTCGGGTTCTAGATTGCCGGCGTGGCCACCGGCGCGAGCATTTACGGCGATCAGGCCGTCAATGCCCGATCCTATCACCTTGTCCGCCCATCGCCGTTCGGTCACATCATGAAAAACGATTCCACCCTTTGTCTTCACCTTTTTGACAACCCAGGCGGGATTTCCGAGTGCTGTTATGAATAACCGGATTCCCTCATCCAGAGCAATGTCTACCCAGGCCCGCATGCGGTCCTCGTAGATCTTGGCGTTTTTTTCGACGATTACGTTAAAACCAATCGGGTTTTTCGTCAGTGACCGGATCATTAAAATCCCAGCGCGCAGGTCGTATCCGTGCACGTACGTCAGCGATAGCGGCTGAATGACTCCTAGTCCCCCGGCCTCAGAGACTGCGGCCACCAGTTCCGGATTGCTGCACGGATACATCGCACCGCAGATGATCGGGTACCGAATTCCCAAAAGTCGAGTTAATCGCGTGTCGATAGTTTTCATGAAGAGCGATTCTCTTTGAGTCCGATATTCCAAGTCGCCGTGGTCCTGGCAACCACTTCGCCGCTGCCATCCTTTAAGTCTACACCTACCGTAAACGGCCCGACGATGTTTGGAAACTCGGTTCGGCACTCGGCGGTAATTTTCCCCCGAGCTTTCTTGAAATAATCGATTTGAATTTGGGTGACTATACCCCGCCAATTCTCAGGAATGGTCGTCAAAAAAGCCAGGCCAGAAGCAAGTTCGCCTAAATTCGCAAGCGCAATGGCGTGTACGCTCTGAAACGGGTTTCTCAGCGCGCGACGCTCCAGAAGCGCCACTCGGCAAAAGCCGCTCTCCAACGATTCAAAAATCGGAAATATCGAGGATGAGTAGGGGGAAACCCGCTGCACCAATCTAGCAAAAAGCCAGTGCCCAATAATTGGGATTCGCCGAGAAAACCGCCACGCCTCTAGAATTCTCATGGGTCTAGCCTATTGTTATTTTAGGCTGCTGAAAAGGAACGATTGTTGGCCGGCCATTTCCGGCGGAGCAACTGATCGCCACCCTAAAACGCACTTGTCGGCCCACGGTATTTAGAAGTGGATTTTTGACGGCTGAATTTGATATAAGTCCCCTGCAATCGACCCTTATTAAGGAGAACCGAGATGAGTTTTAAAAAGGCATTGTTCCTGAGCGTCTTGGGCGTAACCCTAGTTGCCCAGGCGTCGAATGATCTGTCTGTTACCGGCCTCCGCTGTCGTAATGAAAGCCACACGGATCCGTATCATAACGACGGTTCGATACAGGTGTTCTCGTTGACTCAAAGTGCCCAGAACACCCTTGATCTCCGTGGAAGCAGCTTCATTATCCCCAAGGACGGCGGCGAAAACGAAACGGTCGTGGCCAATGCGCTACTCCTTACCGGTGTCACCTGCACTGCCTCTCCCCAGAATCCAAAACTCGTTGACTGCGTAAAGCGCGACAATATTTATAACCCGCTCGCCAGGGTGCATCTCAAGGAAGCTCGAATCAATGGGGTAGACGTTCACGAGCTGGCACTGGAATCTTCTGAACTAGTCAAACTGACCACACAAACAAAACGCTCTTTGGGGCTAGACCAGGCGGGTGAAGGCCGGTACTCGGTCAACTTTTCACTGGGCGACTGCGCCATTACCTATTCCAACCCGTAGCCCCCGGCCGCCTTTGGTTATTTGGCCGCCACAAAATTTCACGATCGCTGCCAATTCTCTTCACATTCGAGCGCTATTCTGAATTCTAGAAAATTCGTCTTCAGGGGGTCCTATGAAAAAAGTCAGAATTTCTATCGCCATCTCGGCTCTATGGGTTGCGTTGTTTATAATCGCCCGTTGCGGGAGTAGCTCCACCAGCGCTAGTTTGTCCACCGCGCTCGCGGGTCTGGACTCACTCCCAAGCGTTGCTTCGATGGTTAAGGGCAGCGGTGTCAATGGAACTTATGCCAATCTTGAGTCCCACAGTTTTGCGAATTACCCGATCTCGCTCCACGTGTCGGGGATACCACCGCTTTTGACCGAGATCACCTCGGCAAAGGTTGACACCTATTTTTGGAATGGTCTCATCAACACGATTAAAAACACATCTGCCGCGAACATTACGGACGAGATGAGAAACAAATTCTATGGCGGTGTAACGGGTGGCCCTGGCGGACATGGAACCTGTTTCCAGGCCCAGTCGGTGGGCGAGTCATTCGATCGCATGATCGAGGCCGGAACGAGCATGTGTTACATGAGAAAAGTCCCTAAGGCCGCTACCGGTGTGACCATCAGCGCTGGTACCGCAAGGGACTTGTTCGCACAGACCGCAGACGACAAGGTTGTGAAAGTAGCGGTCACGGGCGACCCGCACGGCGACAACAGCGATGTGTGGATAAAGGTTTACGGCTCGGGCTCGGCCGGAGCGAATTACAACGTCGATTTATGGTTCTGCGATGGCAGCACCGTCAGAGGATACGAAAAAATCCTCATCAATAAGGAGACTGGTGTTTTTTCCGCAACCCACACCGGCAAGGATACCTGGGACGGTTCCAGCTACGTGTTTCAAAGCACCGTATCGGCTGCCCTCACGGTGGGGGCGGACGGCAGTGTCGTATTCGATACCTCAAAAGATCGGACCGCCGATGCCTATTTCGGCAAGGTCGGCGGCTCGGGATCTGATTCTGGTGTGTACAAGGGACGCGTGGTCGTTAATGACAAGGATTGGATTTACGCCAAGCGCTACAATAAATACTCGTTCACCGATCACAACAACACCGCCCAAACGAGTATCGACAAGAACTATTCCATCTCCGCTTTCTCCGGCGACTCCCTGAAAAAACTGCGATTTCTCCAGGCGGCATTTAAGGGCTACGGCTCGTGGGGGAATGATTCCCATAGCTATAGCGGTGCGAGTGAGTACCAGGACACGCACTACGTCGCTATCGCATCGAGCGATCTCAAGACCGAAGCCGATACGATGAACTTTTCTACGGATACATTCTATACATCGCTCGCAGCGCCAACGTATGACGCCAGCGCCCACAGTTGTTCCGCGACTCCTACGCATACTGTTTCCATCAACATGGCCGACGCGGCCATGTTGGCTGTTAGCACGGAGTGTGAGGCAGAACGCTTTCGCGACTATAATATGTGCTGGACGAGCGATATCCAGGCTGCACAGCGAAAGATAAACGAACACTATTAGGGACTGGCGCAGGGCCTGACAGATAGAACTGCAGGCATGTAGAGATATTCCGGACGCAAAAGTAGGGTGTAAATCTCAATCAGACTAAATTCTGCAACAACGCGGAGGCATTGCAAATCCGGATATCATCATTCGTTTTTAGGTCCAGATCTCCATCGAGTAAAACTTGATGTGCCGGAACTTGAGGGTAAGCCCTTCTCAGGTATTGTAGTGAGGGCGAAACCTTCCGATCGGAAACTTTGGCCTCGACGAACATGATCGGTTTTCTTTTCTGGACGAGGACGAAGTCGACCTCGCGCTTATCGACATCCCGAAAGTATCGAAGTTCCGTGTCCAGACCCAGAACATCCTCCTGATAGTGGCACCATTTCAATAGTTGAGTGGCCACGAGATTTTCAAACCGAGGCCCACGATCTTCGATGAGAGTGTGGTCGAAAAGATATAATTTGGGCTCCTTTTTTAAAGCCCGAAGTGTCGGCGCGCCGAAAGGATAAATTCGGAAAACATGGAAGAGATTCTCAAGCATCGTCATCCACCGAGCAACGGTGTGATGGGCGACCCCCAAGTCTTCCCGTAGAGAATTTAGGGAGAGCGGAGACCCCACTCTGTCAGGGAGAGCAATCGCCATTCTCTCTAACAGCGATAGCTCCTCAACGTTTTCGAGCGCCACAAGGTCTTCGCGGAGTACCCGACTACGATACTGGCGGCTCCATCGAAGCGTTTCCGTATCCGAACGGGCAAAAAACGGCTCAGGAAAATTCCCATATCGCATCAGGTCTTCCAAGGATCCCTTGGAAGATTTTACTTCAGCATAGGAGAGGGGGTGTAACCTCAACAGATTGTAGCGTCCCTGAAGGCTGTCTCCTCCCCGCCGGTAATGGTCCAGCTTGGCACTTCCGGTCACCAATATCTGGATTTCGTCACGCCGCTTGTCGAATAGTCCCTTGAGGTATTGGCGCCATCTGACATATTTGTGAATTTCATCGAGAACAATTATCCCTGAAGAAGGCAGAAGTCTTTTGATGATCGTTTCTCTATCAACATCGTCGTCCCAGCTGAGGTGATTCTTTGAAAACTTTTCATCTTTCAGTACGCTCTTGGCCAACGTGGTTTTTCCAGCCTGTCTCGGCCCACAGAGAAAAACCATTTTTTTGAGTAGGTCCTTTCGAACCTGATCCTGTAAATAGCGCTTCATCGGGTAATTTTACATTGATGTGAATATACAAGCTATCTTTTTGCAGCCTATGTGAATTTAATAGTGGATACCCTCCGGACTGCAAGGGCTGGCAGTAGTCCGAGCGCCTTTATTCGACAAGCGTGGCT
>CAZRVZ010000181.1:0-10302 GCA_964603655.1 uncultured Pseudobdellovibrionaceae bacterium
TGCATGATTCTTCTCATTGAAACCTTTGATCTCTCGATGAACATGGCTTTGAAAAAGCTTTAACCGTTTGGCCAGTTGTGTCTGTGATAAGCTGCCTCTTCCTCCATATGTTGCCACAAACCTCAAATACCTTCGCAATACCCGCAGACCATGCCTCGGTTTTCGTCCTATAGCTCTAGATTGGCTGGCCATGGCCATGGCCAGCAGGCCCATCAGCCCCAAGGTTTCCACTCCTAAAACTCCGACCGAAAGGTTCATTTCCTTGAAATCGACCTTTTCCCCAGAGGCTGTCCCCTTCAAGGGCTTTCGCGCGACCAGCAGCGTAACCTGCATTTCGATGCTGCCTGTCATCGACCCGGTCTTGCGTGATTCGCGCCGACGACCATTCCACCAAAGATAATGGTCACCATGTACCCCGAGCTGACGTAAATCCTTCAAGGGTACGTTCGTGACCTGCCCAAAGTCGGTCAACGCATTCTCCACAATAAATCCCGCCGCTTTGGCTGCCTCAGCCAGCTGTTGGTTAAACCGTGCTGGCCAAGAGTCATATAATTCTCGATAATCTTTTTCCTCAAATAAATTTTGCACAGCTAGGGCAATACTTTCGTCGAAAACATAAAACGCTTCCATCGGCATATTCAGTAAAAGTTTTAAAGCGAAGATAAGTGATATTAGTTTTTTACGCGAAGAATCGCCTTTCTTAGGAGGCAATAAGGAAGTTAAGTATTGAATTTTTTGCTCCACTGTTGATTTTCCCAACCAGCCTAGACCGGTGTGCGTCAAGGCCCCTGGCAGTTTCGTATAATAAGGTAACGGAACGAGTCCATTTTGAAGGCCTAACATTAACTCTGGATAACTATCAGGAAAGATATCCAAAATATGAATCAAAACTCCACCCTCCTCAAGCACGCCAAAGATATTCTGAAGAACTTGCGGCAACTGAGGAATCGGAACAGTATCCAAACTGCTTAATCCAATGGCGTGCGTGAAGAATTTATTGAAGGGTAAGCCTCGTGGATCAGTGAGATCACCCAATACCCGATAGAAAGGATATGAACGCTTCCGTTTATGAGTCAGCAAATACAGATTATTATCAAACTCAACACATGCATTTGGATTGATCCCCAACTCATTGAAGTGGTCTCCTAATGTCCCGCGACCTGGTCCGATTTCCAAGATCCTAGAATCATGTTGAACTTTATATTTATCAAAAACTTTTTGTAGTAGTAAATTGAATGCCAAACGAAATGGCTCTCGGTCTTCGGCAAATTTATTGAATATCTCGTCTAATTGCTGACGATCTTCTGGGGAAATATCCAAATGAGTATTTTGCCAAGTCTGCTGAACCTGTTCAAGCCGTTGGGCCTCACGGAGAATTGACAACAAATTGCCCCTCACAGGATCATTGGGAGGTAGTCCATCCTTAATAAATTTAGTTAGGTCTTCATTTGCTTTCTGCTTCGCCGCCATGGCCAGAAGACCGAAGCCCAACAGGAGGGACAACACGAAGCCGTCCGCACCAAACGAGCTTTGCGACTCTTCCAGCCCCGTCCCAGGGACGGGAGGAATTTTATAGGCCCGGCGGCTGTACCGGTTCAGCCATTTGCGGTCGATTTCTTTTGCGTACAGGTCCTTGATCCATTTCTCGATGGGTCGTTCCTCGGAACCGATCCGAACGGTCAGTTCTTCAAAACCCGGATTCAATTCCGCAAGATCATCGAAATAGGACGTTCGGTCGAGCGCGAACGGCTCATACGACCGATTGCCATTGATCAGAATAAAGAGCATCTCCACGATCCTCTTATTTCGGGTGATCGGGATATTCAGCGAGATCGGTTTGGAGATGTTGGTTTCCAAGGGATAGATGAACGGTTGGGTTTGTATATACCGCGCGATGTGATCCTGCGCCTCCGAGATCGGTTTGGCGGAATGATCGATGAATATTGTCGGAGAGGCAAGGGAACGCCGTACAGCCATTAATTGAGCAAGCAGCTCGGGGACTTTCGTTTCATATCCCGATGAAGGAACTTTCATCTTCACTAAAACAATCCGCGGAATTGGGATGCTGGCCAGCTCCTCGGTCGAGAAAGGTGCATTCAATTCCACAACTCCCAGGTCCTGCCGTAACCGGCCGGTGAAATACGGATACATCCCTCCCAGCCTGAGATTTTGGACGACGAGCAGCGGTCGGTCGGACATGCCGATCGAATCCATGTGGGTTCGAACCTTCAAAAGCTCCGCCACAGCGTACATCGCCGAGGGGATCTCATGGTTGATGATTTGCCGGACGGAAACCCGTTTTCCGGTCTCCGAGCGGATGAGTGTGTGCGTCCTTAAGAATTCGTTTTCATCTTCATAGAAAACGGTGCGGGCGGTCGCCATCGCCATGAACGACAGCAAAACCATAGCCAGCCCAATAATCTCCATATTCCCGATACCGTTTGCCAATAATGCGCCGGGTCTTGAATTTTCTTCGATAAATTCCAGCGCGTCTATTTTGGCCTTTAAAAGTTCGGTGATCAGGCGACCGGAATCAAGCCCCGCCGGTGTAAAATGTTTAAAGGCTTCCTCAACAATTGACTGTATTTGCTCATCCGTTATGGCGAAAAAACGATGCGCCATCCATACTAACTCCGGCACGCTCGTAACCACATCGTCCCGATAAAAGGCATGCCGCGGCTCTCTTCCGAAGAGATGATCAATTTCCAGAAAGCCCTCTTTGATTCTATTGCGCCAGCGGATTCCCCGAGACGAAAAGATATTTAAGACATTAAAAGCAATATCAAAATCAATCGGCAATAGATGACCCGTCTTTTTATGAAGCAAAACATGATCAACGTGCCCGTCGCAGTTATTCATCACCCGATCCATGAATTCGAAGCGCCTCAACCAACGCCGCTGTTCCTTCGTTATCAATGGGAATTCTTTTACAGACATTTGTCGGGTTCCCGCTAATCGCGGGGAAATAAGCGACACTCTGCCGTCGAATACCTGAGGGGATTCGATGAGCGAACTTTCGGTAGTGGGGATGCCCATCACTCTGAGCAGGCGCTCACCTATCAACTGGGCAATCTCGCAATCATTATCCTTCACTATGCGGTATTTATTCTTGCCGTAATAAAGTTTTCGTTCTTTGGGATTGCGGAAAACTATAGCAATGCCATTCGTATAGCTATAAAAAATCAATTGGCGCGCCACTTGTTGAGCCATAAACCGAATTTCCCCTGCCTGCCGAGGCGTAACGGCTCTCACCTTACGGAAGAAATTATCCAAATCCTCGCCATCCTCATAAATGTTCGGCCATTCGGTCCGCGCCGCCATGGCCAAGAGGCCAAAGCCAAGGGCTAAAATTATTCCCTCGAGTCCGCCGAAGAGTGCGTGGGCCATGTGTTCTGCATGATTATGGCCGGGGATGGCTTTTTTAGAATGTCTTGAAGGCACTTTATAAACATTGATATAAGACGGCGGCAGGCCCTCGTCCTCGTCCTTATAGGGAGGGATCCTCTGGCTAGTCAACTTGAGATCGGGGAAAAGGGATTTTGGATCTATATTCCGGATTATCAGGGTCGGCTCACTAAACTCGTGATAATTAAGAGTGTATTCCTCGCCGGAAATGTTTAGACTCTCAAAGAAATCCGTTTCTTGATGATTCTCAAAGTCGAATCCGTACAATGTGTTAATAAAGGCGGTTCCTCCTTCGCGCAGCGACTTCTTCAATTCACCCAAGAGCACGTGCTTGGCGCGGATATACCGTATGACGCCACCGGCCACCAGGATTACATCAAAATTCTTAGCAAAAGCAAGACCTCGCTCAACATCGCGAGAGATGACATATCTAGGTAAATTTTCTAGGAAGCGGACCGCGATTTCTCGGCTTGGACGACCCTGGGTGGAAATCGCCGCCAGAAATTCATTAACCTTGACATCGATACTACTTTCTTTATTGATAAAAATGAATTTAATGCCCCGGCGATATCGCTTTTGCAGATCATAAACAATTTTACCTGCCCCCACCCCTATGACCATCATGTGGACCGGCCGACCCTCCTTGCCGGCTTTAAGAAGCGACTTTTGGATGGTTTGGGTAAGCTGCCCGTTGAAATCTGCATCCTCTTCTTCAAGACCGTGCAAGACATTGCCGGGCCTGAGGTAGGCATTCTGCCGTGTCGCTCTTTTTGCCATGGCCAGCCCCGCACCTAAAACGCCTGAAACTAACAAGAGGGCGTTATGGTACAGGGCCAGCATTACTACCAGCAGCCCCAAGAATTCGATCCCCGAAAAAAGCAAAGAAGAGTTTATCGTGAGAGAGCCCCATTGCCCCACAGTTGCCGTCCTCCGGGAAAGGTCCATACGGCGCAATTGTTTCAAAGCTTTAGCGACCGGCGACAACGTAGCGCGAGTGGTCGCACCAAAAGCAGTAGAAAATGTGGATTCCAGAATTTCTTTGAGGCCTGTTTGATACGCGCGCCGACGAGCTTTGGGATGCAGATACTTCAGGGACAAAGCTGAAGTCATTCCGACTGGCTGTAGCCCAAGTTCTTTAAGAATCTCAATAATGAAACTGGTCAGGATCTGTTGGGCTTGCGATAAGTCGTGATGGTATTGCCAATCGAGCCCTTCTCCTTCAAAAGATCGCTGCTTCAAACTCAAGAAATCAAAATCAACCGTCACCCAAACCTGCGCGTCTTTAAGATGCTCAAAATGAGGAGCCTCAGCCAATAAAGCGTTGATAATGCGATCGCCTTCCTTATAAATGATATACACCGTTCCATCGGGTTGAATGTTAATGACCAGTTTGACCAGACCATCTGTCAAGGCTTGCGCAATCCAATCAAAATCCTGAATCGAGGTCTCTGTATAACTAAAATATGTGTCTTTATGAGGGTCGAAATTAACCAGCACGGCGCCTTCGGCAGGTAATTCTCCCCGAAGCTTGGCAGCAAACAGTGAATAATATGTGCCTTGATGTAATCGGAAATGGCTGGAGTAATGATGAGATTCGGATAATGCCTGCAGGGTATAGGGATGAATGCGGCGAACGAGCTCGCGAATTCCGTCGGGTTTGCTTAACAGATCTTTGAGGATCACCTCGGTCACGACATTGATAGGAAAGCCCGTCTGCCGCTGAGCCTTCCAGGCTTTTTGAGTATAATATTTTATTAAACCATTTAGCTTGGGGGACCTGACGTCCCACACATACTGGATATTAAGCGATATGAAACTCTGGAGAGTTCTTGCTTCTCTACGTGAGGCTGGTCTCACCAGAGCTGTGGCGTTCCACATATCGATCCGTTCTCGAGTGGAAGATTCTTCGCCGGACAAGGTTGGGAGCGCGCCCAAAGTTGATGCAAAAGATTGTCTTGCCATGGCCAATACACCGAAAATCAAAATTCCTAGAAATGAAATCATGTCGACGGGTATCATGCCCGCTTCTAATTTCGACTCGTCGTCTGGAGCTGTATCAATTGGCCTCCTCGATTTTTCTTTCAACAGAATCCTCTCATACGCTTTTATAAACTCCGCCCGGCCGCGGGAAATGCGTGATCTGACCGTGCCCGGGGGAATATCGAGCTCTTCAGCGATTTCTTCATAAGCAAGGTCTTCCCAAAACCTGAGCCTTAAAGGAGCCCTATATTCCGCACGAACTTCCAATAGCGCCCGATCGATCCGCTGTCTTTCCCAAGGATCGGAAGGAATAGCAGGCATGATCTTCATGGCTGGATGATAAAGCACAGCAATATCATCGAGCGGTGTTCCTTCTTCTTCGGGATGCCTGGATGTTCTGCGTTTAAAAGTTAGAAACAAACGTATAAAGGCCAGATACAACCAAGTTGTATATTTTGCATTATTGTGGCCGGCATACGGTTTAGGCGTGGCAATGACGCGCATCAAAAGATTATGGAATAGATCTTCCGCTTCTTGTCGCCGAAGTCCGTTATGTTGTGCGTGAGCAACAAATTTTCGATGAAGCATTGCGTAATCTGCTTCCAACAAATTCCGCAGCTGCTTTTTAAGTACATCCCCAGATAAGGGCTCAGGCCTCGACTCCACCATCTTTGCCATGGCCAGGATGCCAACGAGCAGGATTGACAACACTTGAGCCAACTCTAATCCCGAAACGCTGGAGAGTCGACGCTCACCCCATTGACTATCAACTTCCCTCAAGTCCCGCCGGAATTCCCGGATATTTCGAACGGCCAATTGAGAAGAATACGATTTGGCCAAAAACAAAATGTTACGCAACCCTTGTGAATTGTCAGAATTGATATGTTTTGGATTCAGTAATAACTCATCAAGAGTTACGCTGAATTGAACGATTAAGGGGCCTTTGAATCGGCTGACCAAATCGAGCATACGCTCATCTCTGATAATTTCTTCCGAATCAGTCCACAAACCGTTTAATCGATTATGCAAATCTCTCCTGCCCTCTGGCGTGTTGGGACGAACAAAGCCTGTCGCATAATCCAATACTCCCGAGGCAAAATAAATTCTGTGCAATCTGGCGTAATTGGCCCAATCGAACAACACACGGGCAATGAATTGATAATCCATGGCCGGATATGTACCGGCCCAACCTGCCCAAACAGGATCAGCGTTCTCTGAACCTCGTGGAATGATTTCATCCGCCAGGCGCTGGATAAATTTTTTGTTTTTGGCAATCAATCGTTTTAAACCCTGTTTTGTTTCCGGCAACACATTGACCCACGACATACCGCTATCTATCCTCAAGCCTTTGCGTACGGCTCTTTCATGTTTGAGATAACGTAGGACAAAAATAAAGCCGCGCAATACGGCTACTTTAACCTTCAAAGACAAAAGCTGGTCGGCGGCACAACGATGCGGCTTTTTAAGGTAGGCCAAAAGGTTGGTCAACCAGACCAATAAGTTACGCATATCGGTCGTTTGTGGTTCCTCGCCACCGCCGGCTTCCAAGTGCACGGCATTAAGAAATACCAGTAAGGCCTGCACGAGGATTCCCAATCTTCCGGGAAGATGACGGATTTGTCCGGAGAGGCGTTCGAAATTATCACTGCTATGCAACAGACTCACCTGAGATTCAGCAAATACTGTGGCCGGATTCATCGGCATCAAGATTGTTTGTGTATGTCGATTGTACTCATCCGTGCTTTGTTGCAATTGCAAAAGATCAGCCCCATGGAATGAACGTCGACGTCCCTGTTCCGGGGCGGTCAATGATTTAGCCAAAAGATATTGGGCTATTGCCATAAGGACCTGCGATCCGCTATTCTGTAACCTTTGGACAAAATCTTCATGGTAAAATCCGGCTTGAATCGTATGAGAATAAGTTCTCACATCATTGATAAGAGAAAACATGTCGACGACTCGCGGGGTCTTGTGAGCGATATCACTAAATATTCTCTGATAACCCATAATCTCGCCATTCCGGCGATTCAATTCATCGAGGAGTTTGGCATATTGCCAGCGTAAGCCCAAGACAGGGGTGTCTTTCTCTGCGCCTCTTTGGACAATACTATAAAGAGTATCTTCCTTTCTTGAAATTCTCTTCAATTGTCTGTTCCATCTGGTCAGATTCTCATCGGGAATAATCGTCGCCATCACCATCATCCCCATCAGCACAACCCATATTCCAGAATCCACATACACACTGGCCAGGCCCAAACCATCGAAGAAATCTTCAAGCGGTTCTATCTTTTCAGCTAAGACCTCTCGCAAGCGCGCCTCTTCCATTTCCCTTAAAGTTCGGACCACCGTTTCGTAATCGTTAGCCGCTGTCGTCAGGATCTCGCGGCCATTGACAACTAATTGCCAGCGCCCGTCGGGAGTATGCGTGACCGTGGCTAAAGAAGTTTCCTGAGGCATGGGCCCCTTGTTTAAGTCCACGGCCTTAACGAACTGGTGCCCCGGGACCGCATAGAGAATTCCACGTCTGACCACATTACGCTCAGCGATATCCGTTGAGCCGACCATGATCCTGGGAAGCTGGACCTGGGCTTCCACAAACATTTCTTGACGGGCTGAAAGACTGATCATATCCAAGGGATCAACGATAACCAGCCGCCCGTCATGCGCCATTTCATTGAGCGTAACCGGATCTTTATAAGGACGCTCAAGATCATCGGCGTTTCTTATGACCCCAATGCCAAAATGATAGTGGCCGGCTACTGGGGGCTTTTCATTCCTGGAAGGCAAAATGATCCCGGCCTTGCGGCCGGCCTTTAAATAATCTCTTTCTTTAATTTCTTCCCCGTCGATAAATTCATAGTGCATATTGATGATCAAAACATGATAGACATTCGCGATGCGGTACTGGATCACGGTTTTGCGGCCCATGGAATCTTCGATGACCTCTTTGACCTGACCGGAAAGGAGGACATGCACGGGAAGACCTAAGGCCAATTGAATACGGCCGGCATAATCCTGATACCTCACAAAATCCAGCCCCGCGTGAGATAACTCCTTGTGAGAATCCATCCGGCTCATAATACTGCCCCACCAAATCCATTTGGATCCGACCTGCATACCTCTGGATTCAATGAATCTCCGGGCCCCGATTTTTGCAAACCATAAACGCAGCGAATATTCCAGCTCTGACCCGATTTCTCTGGAGAGAACTCGGACCATTTCCTCATAACCGGATCGTCCCAGATCTTGAGGAATAAAGATTTGGGCTAGAATTCCCGGGATGATGAACATTACAATCAGAATTGAAACATCAAATCCCCCAATGGCCGCAAGAATCCCATCCGCGCCTCGTCTAGTCCCTTTCACCTGATGTTGTCCCGCCATCGCCATGGCACCTAGGCTATAAGCTATAAGCCATAAGCTATAAGCTAAATCCCCCGCCAATAGCGAGTGGGTGTCTTGCGTGGATCCGCCAGGCGCCGGCGAGGAGACGCGATCCACGGAAAGGATGGCGGCCGCCATCCAGAAGTCAATTTCTGGACTGATGATCCCCGCAATAGACTGGTTATTGGCTAATTTTTTGTTAATTCTTTTGATGTAATCCTTAATGGAATTACGGGAGTAATGTAACGCCGTGATGAGCGCCTGGTGCGAGCTGCTGCCCCGACTGGCGGTCTCCAACAAGCTTTGCTCCTTCCGAGCCAGATTAGCCAGCGCCGCTTTCACGGCCGTACTCATGGGCTGAGACGCCAGTTCTGGATAGCGCTTGTAGAGATGCCAGAGTCTGGCTGCACGAGTCCACTCATAACGTCTAAGTCTCAACTCCCGGTGAAGAGCGGCGACGTGGGGCCTAACGTAGCCTTTCGTCGTCTTGAGCGCGATGATGATATCTGCCACGCTCAACCCGCTGGCGATCAACGCTCGTATTTCCTCTGCGCTCACCGGATGGAGATGACGATGCAGTTCCCATGCAGTCCCACCGGACACTCCTCTCCTCTTCAGAATCCTGCCAATGTCGTTCTTCACGGTCTGCTCGGCGATGCCTAACCTTCTGGCAATTTCTTTGTTCTTCAACCCTTGTTGTTTGAGTTTTAGAATTTTCCGCTGTCTTGCGCTCAACGGGGATGCCGGAGCGGCTTGGCGAATTGCCTCAAGATGCCAAGAGACCACGCTCGTATCAATACCCAACCGTGCTGCAATCTGGCTGGGTTGTAATCCCTGGAAACTCAGCACACCCACCTGTTCCTCAAGCGTCAGGCGTGGCTCGTTGGGATCCATCAGCTTGGGGCCTTCCTCCGAGGCGCCCCCAAAAACTCCCGCCATCAACCCCGCGCCCAGCAGGACCAGCACCTCCACCCATCCCATCCCAAATGGCAATATCAAAGATACCTGACCTGCGGCGGCGGCTGGTCGCTCCACAAGCGTTAGCTCACCGTTGCTAACCATTCGGATTTTCTGACTACCGTCGAAGCGGACAGACACATCTTGCCAGCGGCCCGGCAACTCGACGACGCGCAGTACGGTGCCTTTGCCAACTTTATCATGCGTCACGATATCGTCCGATCGAAACGCGACCACGTCGTCGGGCGCGAGCGCCAGGCGCTCTGCGGGCGGTGCATTCGAACGTGCATGCGATGATGGTTTCTCGACGAGCGTTCTGCGTACATCCTCCGTGACGCGCTTGTAGATCGCCATCAGCTCTTCCTTGCTAAGAGGTTTTCGCCGCTCCATACTGCCGACGCGACGAGACGTGGTCCCAGCCTTCGGACCTGGCTTGCGTTTTGATGGAGCGCGCACCGAGGCCTGAGACTGAGCCGGGTCGGTCCCTCGGCTTGGCTCGGGACTCGCTGCGCCCATGGACGGCATTTTCTTTCCATTCGACAGCTTCGCCATCGCCAGCCCTGTACCTAAAACGCC
>CAZRVZ010000182.1:0-10643 GCA_964603655.1 uncultured Pseudobdellovibrionaceae bacterium
ACGGACCTGCTGAATGATGATCCCGTTCGTCACGAGTTCTTCAGCATCGAACGGCTCGAGCAATATGCCGCCTACCTGGCCGGTGAGCTCACCGTCAGTCCCACGCCTAAGCGCGGACGGTTCCTATTGCCCCAACTTAGAGAAAATGGACGACAGCTGCTCTCGGCCTATCTGAGGTTGACGCAAGCCATCCGGGACAAGCAACAGGTGTCGCCCGCGGCCGAGTGGTTAGTAGATAATTTCCACATTGTCGAAGAACAACTTCGCGAAATCAAGCAGGACTTGCCGAAAGGCTATTACGATGAGCTTCCAAAGCTCACGTCGGGAGAGCTGCGAGGATACCCGCGCGTGTATGCCGTAGCGCTTGCGATCATTGCTCATACCGACAGTCGACTGGACGTCGAGACGCTCAGGCGCTTCCTGCGATCCTTTCAGAGTAAATCCCCTCTGACCATAGGAGAGTTGTGGGCCACGGCGATCACTCTACGTATTTCACTCGTCGAGCACCTGACTCCGCTGGCCCTGAGAATCGTAAACGCTCGGCAGAAACGGGCTGAGGCGGACGCCTTAGCCGATGAACTTTTGGCGATCTCAGTCCAGCCCGATCGCGACCCAGAAGACGTTCTCCAGAAGCTCCGGGCTCAAGTTGGAGAGCCCCGCCAATTCGATCGCGCTTTCATCGTGCAGCTGACCCAACGCCTACGTGATCAAGATCCCGACGTATTGCCTGCCTTCGATTGGCTCGAGAAGCAGCTAGCTCTGCACCACGGGACCCACACCGAGCAGGTCACTCAACTCGAGCATAATCGGCAAGCCACGGCCCAAGTAACGGTCGGCAATATCATCTCGAGTATGCGACTTTTGTCCACTCTCGATTGGCGTGACTTTGTTGAAAGCGTGAGCTTGGTCGATCCAGTTTTGGACGAAGACCCGGCGCGAATGTACTCGCTGATGGATTTTGCAACAAGGGACCGTTACCGGCATTCGGTCGAACGGCTTTCCAAGCGCTCTAACTTGAGTGAGCTTCAGGTGGTACGGCAAATTGTCGAAACCGCGAGAAAAGCTACCCTTAGAAAACCATCTCACGTTGGTTATTACCTGATAGGTGATGGCCGCGTTGATTTCGAAAAATCCATACAATATCGGCCTCGCTTGAGAGAACGGATCTCGCGCTGGGTGTTGCGTCACCCAACGTTCGTGTACTTGGGATCGCTCGCCGCACTGACCATTCTGCTTTTGTTGCCCGCTTTAAACTATTTCAAGAATGCCGGCGGAAGTGATCTCACCGGCTTTCTCTTTTGTATGCTTGCCTTACTTCCCGTTAGCGAATTCGCCTTGAGCATTCTCAATCATAACGTCGCCTTTTTCATTAAACCCGAGCCACTGCCGAAGCTCGACACCGAAGAAGGAATTCCCGAAGAGGCCGCGACGATTGTGGTGGTCCCAACGCTTCTCATCAAGCAAAGTGTCATTGAGAGTCTGCTGGAAGGAATGCAAGTCCACTACCTTGCGAACCAGGATCCTCACATCTATTTTGCACTACTGGGGGACTTTAGCGATGCGGACCAGGAGCGTTTACCCGAGGACGCAGCCTTGTTGAAAATGGCCCGCAAAGGTATCGATGACCTTAATGAAAGATACGGTACCAAAAACGACAAACGTTTTTTTCTGTTCCATAGGTATCGGAAATTCAATCCTTCCGAAGGGAAGTGGATGGGGCATGAGCGAAAGCGTGGAAAGTTACACGAGTTCAATCGACTGTTAAGAGGCGCCACCGACACAACTTTCCTAGACCCAACCGCCGACCCCGAATTTCTATCGAAAATTAAGTACGTGATCACACTGGATTCCGACACCCAACTGCCGCGTGGTGCCGCTCACCAGCTTATTGGAACTATTCTTCACCCACTCAATCAACCCGAGTACGACGCGGCGATAGGACGAGTAGTCAGCGGATACGGCATCTTGCAGCCGCGAGCAAGTGTGTCCCTGATAAGCGCCAGCCGCAGCCGCTTCGCTCACCTCTTCTCGGGAAGTACTGGACTTGATCCGTACACGACGGCTTGTTCGGATGTGTACCAGGACCTTTTTGGCGAGGGCAGTTACACCGGTAAAGCTCTCTATGTAGTGGATGCATTCGAAGCGGCGCTTGCTAACCGCGTCCCTGAAAACAGACTTTTGAGTCATGATCTATTCGAGGGATGCTTTGCGCGCTCTGCGTTGGTTTCCGATGTGGAGCTTTTCGATGATTACCCGTCCGATTACGAGACTTATTCGGGAAGACAGCACCGTTGGATCCGAGGTGATTGGCAAATCGCGCGCTGGGTTTTCCCCCGTGTCCCAACAGCCAGTTCTGCCTCAATCAAAAATCCGCTCGCTCTTTTATCTAAATGGAAAATCCTGGACAATCTGCGCCGTAGTCTCGTCCCGACTGCAGCGCTCATTTGGTTGTTCTTCGCGTGGACAGTGCTTCCCGGATCTCCTTTCATTTGGACGGTGATGATTGTGATTCTCTTTTCCTTCCCCGTCTACGCGACGGTCACTAACAATATTTTACACCACCCCCAAGGCATGTCCTGGCGGGCTCATATTGGACATAGTGGGGCCGGGGCCACCGTGCATGTCCAGCAAATCTTTTTCACGCTCATCTTCATGGCGGACCAGGCCTGGAATCAAGTGGATGCTATCTTTCGTGTTTTCTATCGCACGTTCGTTAGTCACCGAAAGCTTCTGGAATGGAGGAGTTTTTCCGAGGCCCAGGACGACCCAGAAAGAACGAGTTCCTGGCGAAACTCATTCAGCCCAGGTCCGGTCGTTGCGGTACTAGCGGGTCTTCTCGTTTTGTATTGCAAGCCATCCGCACTGGACTGCGCGGCTCCCTTTCTTCTCGCGTGGCTCTGCAATCCATTCTTGAAATCTTGGATTAAGGAAAGACCCAGAAAACGCAATCGGCCGCTAAACGCCAGTGAAGTGGCGGATTTTCGCTTTTATGCCCGGCGTACTTGGCATTTCTTCGAGACCTTTATTACGAAGCAAGACAACTATCTAGCTCCCGATAATTTTCAAGAAGAGCCCCAGCCAGTGGTGGCCCATCGAACCTCGCCGACCAATATCGGACTACAGCTACTTTCCTTGAGCTCCGCGTATGACTTTGGATATGTCGGCCTTCTGGAATTCGTCGAGTCGGCCGAACAAACGTTTCACACGTTGGCTAAGCTTGAGCGCATGCATGGGCACTTCTTCAACTGGTACGATACGCAAACTCTCGAGCCACTCAGGCCACGGTATATTTCCACGGTCGACAGCGGAAACCTGGCGGGCCATTTGCTCACTCTTAAACATGCTTTTTTGGAGCTCGGCGATGGCACGCCCACCAATCCCAACGCACAAGACGGAATTGCCGATACGCTTGGTCTACTCACTGAAGAGACCAATAAAGTCCAAAATATCGCTCATAGCGCAGGCGTGGTGAGCCTTAAGCAATTTCAACTTGCGGTTCAGGAGTCGCTCGATTTTGTGAGAACAGGCCGTTGGGAATCCATTTTCACCCAAGAATCAGGCATTCGCGGCGTGAAACGGCACTTGATGGATATTGATGACATCCTTAGCGCCCTAGTGACCGAGACTGCCGGCCAACCTTTCCGCGAAGTGCGCGTGTGGTTAAGCGCGGCACTCCATCAAGTCAGCCAATTCGAGCGTGATCTCTCGTTGCTCGGATCATGGTCGACCGATTTCGCAAAAACTTCTGAATCTCTGCGCGAGCGGCAAAGGAACCTCATCGCAAAGTGCGACGAGATCGCGCTGGCAATGGATTTTAAGTTCTTGTTCGATGACCAACGAAGACTTTTTGTCATTGGCTATAACGTTGGCGACCACCGGCGGGATAATTCCTATTACGATCTACTGGCGTCCGAGTCGCGATTGGCGAGCTTTGTGGCCATCGCCAAAGGTGATATTCCGCAAGAACACTGGTTCAGGCTCGGTCGACAGATGACCGCGGTAAACCGCGGTCGCTCATTGATCTCATGGACCGGCACGATGTTCGAGTATCTTATGCCGCTTCTGGTGATGCGGCGTTACGCCAATACACTGCTCGACCAATCATATCAGTCGGTCGTGGCACGTCAGATCGAGTATGGCAAAGAACGGGGTGTTCCGTGGGGAGTTTCTGAAGCTGGCTTTAACGCACGCGATCTCCAGCTCATCTATCAGTATGGCCCCTTTGGAATTCCAGGCTTAGGATTGAAGCGAGGCTTGAGCGACCATTTAGTCGTTTCTCCTTACTCGACGATGCTGGCCGCTCATATCGATCCGCTTGCCGCACTTTTCAATTTGAAGAACCTGGAAAAGAAGGGCGCTTTTTCCCGTTATGGTTTTTATGAATCAATTGATTATACACCGGAGCGTCTGCAGAAAAACCAGAAGAGCTATATTTTGCGATCGTTCATGGCCCACCATCAGGGCATGAGTCTCGTTTCGATGAATAATCTGTTGAACGACAATCGAATGCAGAATCGTTTTCATTCGGATCCTTTGGTAATGGCGACTCAACTCCTTCTGCAAGAACGCATTCCCCGGGATGTGACCATTTCGCGACCGAGAGCGGAAGAAGTGCACTATCAGGGTACGCGTTTCTCGACTGACTGGAACCCCAGAGTTTTCGCCGATGTCGATCTCCCGACACCCAGAACACAGCTGCTCTCTAACGGTACGTACTCCGTCATGATCACGACTGCCGGATCCGGCTACTCGCGATCAGCTGGCTATGCGGTGAGCCGATGGCGAGAGGACGTCACCCGCGATCATTGGGGTCAATACTTTTATATTAGAAACCGCGCGACCGGATTGGTCTGGTCAGCGACTCACCAACCCGCGGGCATTCCCGCAAGAAAATACGAGATAACTTTCGCTGAGGATAGTGTCGAGTTTCTCCGACGAGATGGAAGGACGATCACCCACACCGAGGTCATAGTCTCGCCTGAAGACAATGTGGAAATCCGTCGTATTTCTTTAACGAATAACTCTCCTGATGTAAGGGACTATGAGCTCACGAGCTTCATGGAAGTCGCCTTGGCATTACCCCAAGACGACATTGCGCACCCAGCGTTTAGTAACTTATTCGTCCAAACCGAGTTTTTACCTGTCGAGGAGACTCTACTGGCGACCCGTCGGCGTCGTTCCGACGCTGAGGACCAGATCTGGGGATTTCACGTCGTGGTAACGGAAGGGGAAGCCGTTGGCCCCGTCCAGTATGAAACGGACAGGGCTCGATTCATAGGGAGAGGCCGTAACACCTCGAACGCTTTTGTCATCACCGAAGATCGCCCACTTTCTGACACGGTTGGCTCCGTCCTCGATCCCATTTTTTCTCTCAGGCAATCTATCCGAATTCTCCCGGGGCGGACCGCTCGAGTGAGTTTCGCTACAGGCGTCTCACAATCACGCGATGAGGCTTTACGCCTTGCCGATAAGTACCACGACATCCATATTTTCACACGCGAGACGGAGCTCGCCTGGACAAAATCTAGAGTTCAGTTGCGTCACATGAATATCAGCAGTGACGAGGCACATATGTTCCAGCGTTTGGCGGGACGGTTGATCTATTCCGATCCGTCTCTGCGCCCGCGACCGCATACCCTCGCGATGAACAGAAAGAATCAATCGGGACTTTGGGCCTACGGCATTAGCGGCGATCTTCCGATTGTATTAGCTCGGATCAGTAACGACAAAGATATGAAGATGGTCCGTGAGTTGCTCCACGCCCATGAGTACTTGAGGCTCAAGGGACTTTCTTTCGATCTCGTTATCCTCAATGAGACAGCGCCAAGCTATTTGCAGGAGCTCCAGGAAGAGTTGCAAAAGCAGATCAGAATGAGCGGCTCACAGGCCCTCGTGGATAAACGGGGCGGAGTCTTCGTCCGTCGGGCCGATATTATTCCTCAAGAGGACATTACGTTACTTAAGGCCGTCGCCCGCGTCGATATTAACTCCAAAACAGGGACACTACAGGAACAGCTCAAAAGACGCCCAGTCGAAGAGGTTTTCCCTGACTTTCTGATACCAACGAGAGGCAAGTATCAAGAACCCGGCGTGTCGCCGGTAATTCCAACGTTGGAATTTTTCAACGGTCTGGGGGGGTTCTCGGGTGGCGGCCGTCATTACGTCACGATCTTGAAAGAAGGTCAGTGGACGCCAGCCCCGTGGGTCAACGTAATCGCAAATGACAAAGATTTCGGGTTTATCATTTCTGAGTCCGGTGCGGGCTATACTTGGTCCGTCAATAGCCGTGAGAACCGCCTCACCTCCTGGTCCAACGATGCTGTTACCGATCCCGTTAGCGAAGCGATCTATATAAGAGATGAGGAGACTGGCGAGTACTGGACCCCGACGCCGCTTCCTATTCGAGAAAAGGAAACTTACCTCATCAAGCACGGCCAGGGTTACAGTCAATTCGAGCATGCAAGTCATGGTATCTCATCGGAGCTTCAAATCTTCGTGCCTTTGGATGCTGAGGTAAAGTTGAGTTACCTGCGTCTCAAGAACACAAGTACTTCCCCGCGCCAGTTATCGATCACGAGTTATGTCGAGTGGGTTTTAGGGTCACAGCGCGACACATCCTCGGCCCATGTGCTGACCCAGCGGGATCCAGGATCTGGAATACTTATTGCGCGAAATCACTATAACAACGAATTTCATGACCGGCTGGCATTCAGCTTCATGAGCTCTTCACCCGAGAGTTTCACCTGCGATAGAAAAGCGTTCCTCGGAAGAAACCGAAGCCCAGCTCGCCCCGCGGGATTGGGAAGGGAGTCGTTATCGGGCCTTTCAGGAGCCGGGCTCGATCCCTGCGCGGCTATGCAAAAAAAGATCACGCTAGCCCCAGGCGAAGAACGCGAAATCCTTATCGGGCTTGGCCAGGTAAACCATATCGAAGAAGCCCGCGCATTGGCCCGTCGGTTCGATAACTCGACAAATGTGCGCGATGCCTTTGGGCAAGTCGTAGCCTTCTGGGATGAGGTGTTGGAAACCATTGAGATCAAGACACCGGATCTTGCGATGAACACGATCATGAATCGCTGGCTTCTCTATCAGACTCTGTCCTGTCGAGTGTGGGCAAGAACCGGCTTCTACCAATCTGGCGGCGCCTATGGATTTAGAGATCAACTGCAAGACGTGATGGCGCTTACGTACACCAAGCCTCAAATCGCAAGATCTCAAATTCTAATAGCGGCCGCGAGACAATTTATCGAGGGCGACGTCCAGCACTGGTGGCATCCGCCGACAGGGCGAGGAGTGCGAACCCAGTTTTCAGACGATTTACTGTGGCTCCCGTTCGTAACGAGTTTTTACGTCAAGATAACGGGAGATCGCAGTATCCTAAGCGAGGAGGTCCCCTTCATAGAAGCTCCACCTTTGGATCCCGCGATGGACAGCCATTATCTTGAGCCAACCATCTCTAAAGAAAAAGCCACAGTACTCGAGCACTGTGCGCGCACGCTCGACCGCAGTCTGAAAACGGGAAGCCATGGCTTACCCTTGATGGGCACCGGTGATTGGAACGACGGTATGAACCGAGTCGGCCACGAGGGAAAAGGGGAGAGTGTTTGGGTCGCCTGGTTTCTTTACATGACTCTAAGGGAATTTATCGTTTTAATGGGAGAGTCCGAACGGACTCGCGCAGAGGCTTACGGTGGTCACATGGAAAAGCTAAAGATGGCGATCGAGGAGAATGCTTGGGATGGCGACTGGTACCGGCGTGCCTATTTTGACGATGGAACACCTCTAGGATCCGCGACAAACCAAGAATGCCGAATCGATTCAATTGTCCAATCCTGGGCTTTGCTCTCAGGAGCCGGCAACCCACAAAGAGCCAAACGAGCGATGGCTGCAGTGGATCAATACCTAATCGATCGAGGCGAGGGTTTGATAAAACTCTTCACTCCACCCTTTGACAAAAGTCCGACTGACCCGGGTTATATAAAAGGCTACGTTCCCGGCGTGCGGGAAAACGGCGGCCAATACACTCACGCCGCCCTCTGGACAGTAATGGCGTTCGCTCAACTCGGAGACGGAGACCGAGCCGGCGAGCTCTTCGGATTACTAAATCCCATCAGTCATTCTTCCACCCGCGCCGGTTTAAACAAATACAAAGTCGAACCCTACGTCGCCGCCGCCGACATTTACGGCATGTTTCCTCACATCGGCCGTGGCGGCTGGACCTGGTACACGGGCTCCGCAAGCTGGATGTACCGTGTAGCTCTCGAATCAATCTTGGGCTTCGAACTGCGCGCGGATCGCTTAAGAATTAACCCGTGTATTCCAAAACTCTGGCAAGGATTTGAGATATCTTATCAGCGAGGCACTTCTTGCTATTCTATCACAGTAACTAACCGTACTGATGACACCATCGGCCCCGAGCGGTTTGTCGAACTGGACGGAGTGAGACTGGATTCGCAAGAGATCTTATTAGTGGACGACGGAAAGCCTCACCGGGTTGATGTGTTTCTCTAACTGGTGACGAGTTCTTCGAGCGAACTTACCGAGGGTGTGGGGCTAAGTGCAAAAATTGAAATGATGGAAAAACGAGACCCAATAGAGCACACACGTCGCTGGATATCTTCGATGGTAATAGGTCTTAATCTATGCCCTTTCGCGGAACGGGTGTTCAAAGCAGAAAGGATCCGTTATGTGCTCACAAGTGTGTCGAATTCTACTGAGTTGCTGTTGGAGTTAGGGACCGAGCTCCAGGTTTTAGCCTCCTCGCATAGAGAGAGTGTCGAAACAACCTTCTTGATCCATCCACACGCGCTGAAAGACTTTCTCGATTACAATGATTTCCTAAGCCCTGCGGAAGAACTCGTCCAGAATCTGGGCCTTCGGGGCACAGTTCAGGTTGTGGGATTTCATCCAAACTATCAGTTCGAGGGCACAGTTTCCGCAGCCGCCGAGAACTATACGAATCGGTCGCCCTATCCGATGCTCCACTTATTGCGCGAGCAAAGCATTTCCGAAATCGGCATCAATAAGAACGAGATGCTTGATATTTCTAGGCGGAATATCGAAACTTTAAATCAATTGGGTATAGAGACAATTCTCCAGAGACTAAAATCAGTTGTGTGAGTCATCGTTTGGAAACAATCGAACCTGTGTCCGTAGCAAGATCGAAAACGATCTTAAGGTCTCCCTTTTCAAGTTGTCCGCGGACATAGTCGATTTTTCGGGCAAGAGGTACTTCCTCTTCACCGTATTCAGTACCCTCCCGAAGGACGAAGGATTTGATGAGTTGTTCTAGCGTTTCCCGTTCCAGCAGGTTAAAGGGCACCTCAACTCCATCCTCAGCTTGTGGTTTTTCATTCTCCGGCGACATCTGAGGAGGTCTCTTTTCAAAACTCAGCTGGGAAAACTCATCTTCCATGTTTTTACTATAACTCTTTCCCGATGTGTCACACCGATGTATTTTATGTTGAAAGGGTTCGTGGGGTGAGCATGCCTAAGGAGGAGTATTTCCTGTTTTCAGATGCCAGTTTTGATCGTGATTCGAGAGTAGGAGTTGGAGCGACACTCACCCTGACGGAAAGAGAATGGTATCAGCGCCCTCGAATAGCGGATTTTTCGATAAAGACCGCGGTGATAGCATCAAAGACCATTGCGCGCTTAGAATTGATGACCGCTCTATGGGTGCTGGATAACTTTAGAAGTGAATACGCTGCGGCCATCTCGGGTAAAGGCATCTCTATACAAATTAATCTTTTCACAGATTGCAAAACCATTGCAGATCTTCCGCATCGCAGGAATAAACTAGAAGCCAATCATTATCAAAGTAAACGCACAAAACTCAGTCTTGCGAATGCAGACCTATATCGACAATTCTTTGAAGTGTATGATCATCTGCATCCCAACGTCGTGTGGATTAAGGGACATAGTCCAAGCCTGAAGCACAGCAAATTTCAGCGAGTATTTGCGACCGTTGATAAAGCAGCCAGACAAAGGATGCGGGAATTTAAAAAAACAATTTGAGCCCACGTGACAGCACCTCTCCATCTTGTGGCGAAAGTTCCGTAAGCCCCCTAAAGATCGAGTTTGTACTTCGCCATGAGCTCTTTCAGTTGCGCAACCTCTACTTCAGTCACTTGTCCATTCGACGGCACCGCGATCTTCCGATATTCCAGCCAAAATTCAGGTGAAGCTTCCTGACTCCTCGCCATCCCGGTGTACCGGTACCATTGCAAAACCCAAATCGTTTGCGCAATTGCCATAAGAACTCTCTCAGGAGAAACACAACATCAGCCGCCTGTTTCCATGCTTAAACAATATCTCAGACTGTGGGCTCCGACTCAAGACAGAGTTCTACAGAGGGTGCACGTCACGATTGTGAGGATTTGAGCAGTTACGCATAACTGCTCAAATCCTCACAATCGTGACGTGCACCCTCGGAAGCCCGGCTACTCGAGAGTTACCTATTTTCTAGTATTTAGAGGAGGGACAGGTAAGACTCAACTACTATGCTGAGCAATATGTCTGAGGTCACACCGTACTGGGGCATCGCCATCGCGGGGCTTGCCATGAACGCTCAAGAACTTCCGTCAATCCCTGGACTCTACCGAGTCAATAATCCGGAAGTGGGAGATGGAATGCAACTGGGA
>CAZRVZ010000183.1:0-26674 GCA_964603655.1 uncultured Pseudobdellovibrionaceae bacterium
AGCGCTAATTTCCTTGAGAAGGCCGTCCTTATTCTGACCATTGAGATAGGGGGCGATCTTTGACGCTGCAGAAAGTGAAAGCTTTCCATCTTCGATCAGATAATAAATTTCGGGAAACCGTCTCGCCAGACGGGCCACCTGGATGCGTTTGAGCGCCGAAGATTCGGAGAAACCACACCGGCCGATCACAAATGAGTAGAGACTTTCAAATCCTTCTTTCAGATAGAGCTGTCTCTTCTCAACTTCAGCGAGATGGGCCAGAAACTGGGATTGACGCAGTCGCTCCTTAAGAACGATTCGGTCCAGACGCACCAACAGCTCAAAATCCGTCAGCCCACTTACAATAAAATCTTTTCTCACAAACACCTCCTGCTATTAAATGTAAAGCCAACCTAATAGAGAACTCATAACACAGGTTTTCGGGGTGTGATTTTGAGTCGAAAAAAGGGCCATGGCCGGCTCCGAAATGACAGGTGGCACCCCAGGGAGCGGGGAGTAAAAAGAGCTGTGCCAGAACGCCAGCAAAACCGCTTATAGGCCCACCCTGGAGAGGGCTGGGAAAGCGGAATCTCAGAGCCCGAAAAACGCCGTTTTTCTGTCAAGAGAAACTTGCGAAACGCTACTCGAAAGCGGGGTCTGCGGCGGCACCCGTTCGGAGATGATCAAGATCCGTGCTGGCACTCCAGTTTACAGATACAGATCTACTGCAAAAATTAAAATAGCGATTAAGTGAGGATTTGAGTTGTGGCGCACAGCACAGCTACTCAAATCCTCACATTCGTGACGTGCAACCGAAAAAGATGGGTGGATGCAGGAGACTTTTTTCGGTCGCTGGCTGAGTAATTTCTCGCCTCAAACTTTCAAGCCCGCCGAAAGAGTCCAGGCGTCGGGTCCAAGCGTCGCACACCGCTCTTCACAATTCCTCGGATCTCCACCATAAAAGTGCAGGTTTGGGCCCTGACGCGCCGGCTTAACCCGAGGCATAAAGTAGTTTTATAGCGGCTTGTCACCCCTCCGCTTTGCTGCGCAAAGCTACGGGTCCCTCTCCTCAACAATTCCTCGAGGGTGGGCAAAGAATAGACAGTGCTCGAATAGGTCACAAATCCAGCGGTTTAGCCTTTTGTCGCTAAGTTTGCGTATATAAGTTCGGCATCTGCGTAGCTGTTCGACAGGCGTAAAACAGGTCGGCACCCGAATTGCACTTACTAATTATTATGGAAAAACTAATGACGATGCCAACGGCGAGTATTCTTCGTTGGATGTTTCCGGTGGTATTTCTCGTTGCTGGCTGTGGAGATTCCATAAGCATGTTGACGAAGAGTCTCAATGGTTCTTCCCCGAATCCAGAGGGCTCATTGGGGAAGGACGGATCCAAGCCGGGCAAAGTTAGCCAATTACCGGGCAAGGGCAAGCGTGAGGAAGAGGATCGTGAGAAGGGTGTGGTCGATGACAAGATGCTCATTCAGGTAAGCCACGGCTCCAGTGTGCCATTTGACGGCGCAAATCCATTTTTTTGTGCGGTTTGGGATTACAGAATTGTGTCTGCGGGTGCCGAGATCAAGAAGCATCAGCCCATCAATCTGGAACAGTTCCCGTTTTTCAAGGATCGCGTTAGCCAAGTGGACAAGAACACCATTCGATTTGTCTCGCTCAGTGGATACGGGCGCGATGGGGTAGTGCTTCAGGTGCCCAAGGGCGTCCAGCTGGAAATTGCAGGTTCAGTGAGAGATTGTTTCGAAGTTTCTTCACTGCCGATACGTGCTTCGGTGAAAGTAATCCCGGAAGTTCAGTTCAAAATGGCCCCGATTGCCGATAACGAGATCCGTATTGAGCGATTCGAATTAAAGGGTAATGGCCGGGATCGGAATGACGATGCTGGTGAACGTCGCCATTAATCAGCGGCGGCTAATTTACCGCCTTCTGCGGCTACGCCGAATCAGTAATGTCACGCCCCCCGCGAGGACAACGAGACCGAGCACGACCCACCCAACCTTAAATCGACGCGACTCCCGGAATACCTTCTCAAAGGCCTCGGTAACTGGGGCGCCACCTTTTGCAGGCTCGCCAATCTCAGCCGGCGGCTGGGATTGCATTACGGTGGGTGTGTCGGCCGCTAAATATATCGGCGCCTTCGCCCCCGAACGCGCCGCCACAGCCACATCCAGGTTGTTCTGGAAGATCGGGCGTCGCAAGAGTTCGGCCTTGGCCCGGAGATCGATTTCACCCGCGGGGGCTCTGCCCGAGTCGTTGTCCAAAGGAGCCATAGCCTTAATCTTGTCCTTGGGAATTACGGCCAGGCCGCCCTTTTCCTCGCGATCTCGAATCGATTCGAGAATTTCGAGCTCGGCGAGCGTGGGTTCGTCCTGACGAATTCCGGGGACAAACCAGACGTCGTAAATGCGTCGCAATTCCTGGTTATCGAGCATCACGACCGATCGCTGGAGCGATTCGTTGCCGTAAAAGTCATTGCGTTCGTGAATATTGGTGTAGGCGAGATCCACGATCTTTATCTCCATCGATGCCAGTGTTTTGAGCTCGCCCTTCTTCACCTTGGCGTTACGATCTCCGTCGGACCAGAGCCGCAAGTCATTGTAGATGGAGTCGCGATAGTCGATCACGTAGTCTTGGTTGGTATCGTATTTCGCAAGCGCCTCGAATCCGTTTGCGGCCTTCTTCCCGTCAGGACCCACGGTGTTATTACCAAAGAGCTCGTGGACACTGTCGATTTGGCCGTTCTTGTCCCGGTCCAGCACGAGGAACATCGAATTGGCTGAATTTTTAGGCCATGAGATCTGATTGCGAAAGCCCTCACCCAGGATATCGAACACCACGCCTTCATTCGGGGCGGTCAGGGAGATCCCCTCGTTCTTGAGGTCTACGATGAGCGGGCTATAGAATGTACTGAAATAGGCGGGACATTCGAGACTCCCCATGTTCCCATTGGTAGTCGGGCGATAGGTGACACCACCGTTCACGATTGTTGCGGGATAGGTGTGGTAGGTGGCCAAAATCGGCGCCGGCGCGCGGTTGCACCGACCCCAGTTGGCATCGGCAAGGCGCGTTGCTAGATGAGTCGTGGCACTGAAGCTGCCGCCTCCATTGATTAACGATAGCCCTGAAGGTTGAGGGGCCCATAGCGCTGACCATTCGTAATTATTGGGATCTCCACACGAGATCGAATTCTGCGTGAACGATACGCACGATTGATTGGTTGGTGAGTTCAGCTCGTAACGGAATCCATTGACGAAGGTGTAGGACGCGCCGCTTGGCGCGCGGACCACGACGTCGACATATCCTGCCGTGGAGCGCGGCGGGATGTAGTAACAAACCGATCGAGTTTCACCCAATGAAAGCGGCGCGCACGGTACACCCCCAATTGTAATGGTTGTTCCGGGGGTTCCCATATTGGCCCCATCGATATACACCGTCATGCCCCCGGAAACCGGGCCAGCCGCAGGGCTGACAGCCAGAATAAAGGGCGTGTCAATATAACGAAAACCGTTGGCCAGGGTGGCGTTGGTCCCATCGGGATTTTGCACCTTGATGTTCACGGTGGCGGCAGTAGCGCCGGTAAGTGTCGGGACCGCGTGACAACGAAGGGCGTTACTGGAAATAAACATTGAGTTGGGACATTGGGTGGCCCCAAAGAAGATCGTGGCGCCATTCACAAACCCGGAACCGATGACATCGACCTTGGTGCCACCGGAATTGTCGGCAGTCGTCGGATAAATCGATGTGATGCCCGGCCCCCCGTAAGTAAATGCGTTGTTTAGCGAGCCGGTTCCAGCCGGACCGACGACATTCAACTTCACCGCACCCGCAGTTCGAGCTGTCGTTGTGCAGGTAGCGCTGGTGTCTCCCGAAAACACTGGGGTGGTGCAGGCCATGCCGTCCAGATCGATGCTTTTTGCGTAAACGAAATTACTGCCCGTTATCGTCAATTGAGTGCCGCCGGCCACCGGGCCTGTGGCCGGCGTCACCGCGGTGACCGTCGCCACGCTGGCAGCCAAAATCCCCGCAACGGGCTGGCACGTACCGCCCGAAAGACAATCATTCTGCGATCCGGAGACAACCTCGCACAAACGGCTCGTCGACTGAGGCAGTCCGTCGGTCAGGAACCATTTTCCGACTCCGTACAGGTGAAACATACAGCAGGAGCCGTTGATATTGTTGGTGGCATTGCAGGCGAGTTGCGCCGCGCTCGGTAAATCCGAATTACTCATCGATCCGGACGCGATCACCGTGCCCGTACAGCTCGTGGCTGGGGCATTCCACACCGGGACTAGGCATTGAATGCCGTTTGCGGCGGGCGAGGTATAGGTGAAGGCGCCAGATTTCGTCGCCGATCCGCCGCCGGTTGTAAGGACCACATCCACCAAGCCAGCTGTAGACCGCAGTGGCGTTTTACAGACCCAGTTGGTCGAAGAGATTTGCATCATCGCGGTGCAGTTAGCATAACCGGATGCGGCCGTTCCCAGTTTGATCGCCGCTCCATCGAGGGTGGTCCCGACAATTCCAATCGTTGTATTGCCTGAGATGGGCCCGCCGGTCGGTGACACCAGGGATACCGTCGGAGCCCCAGGTGTTGGCTGGCTCACACAGTAGAGAGCGCCCTGATTCGAGCAGGAATTTGCGCCACCCACCATCGTGGAATAGATTGCGATCCAATTGATGCCGTTCTCATCGTTTCGGCCGGACTCGACTCCGCCCACGGTGGATGTCCAGTTATTACAGGTATCAGCGGTGGACGCAGCATCTTTGAGGCCGTTTCCGTTGGTGGCTGTCCATATCAGAATGTTGGATGGCGTCGTCGCGACGTTCCCCTGGTCCCGGTTGATTGGTGTCGAGATACTGCCGTCAAAAAGATCCGTCTTGCTGATCGCCACTCTTCGGTAATCCATCGTGAAAATATGGCCCAAAATATTTAGCCTACTGGATGCATGGGTATTGAAATCTGAGATGATCGCCTTCCAATATCCGGTCAAACCCACAAATGCCGCCTCACTGTTGCACTTCGCATCCGCACCTACTAGGCCCTCGAGGTTTCCGGTGTAGGTGCTGCGCGTAGTAAACACGCGGTGGTAATCACCCGTGGGCAGCGTGTAGGTGAATCCGCCAGCCAGGGTTTTCATATAGTTATTCGTTCCCGTGTTAGCGACGACCACATCCATTGGGCCCGTGGCTAGTCCGCCCGGAACCGTGCACTGAATCTGAGTCGCGGTCGGCGGTCCTACATTTGTGCACCGCTGAGTGCCCACATCGACCAAGGGTGATGAAAAGCCGGTACCGGTGATGGTGATATTCGTCGCGACGTTTACCGCGCCGGAGGCCGGGTTTACGGCTGAGATCGTCGGGCCGGAAACGTAGTTGAAGCTGGATGCACTTGACGATAGACCGCTTGGATTATTCAAAACCACCGGAAACGACCCGCCCCCGGACTTGGCACCCGTGGTGCATTGTACTGTCTGCGACGCGGCCAGATTGGGCGACGTCGGATTGGCACAGGTAATACCCCCGACGCGCACTTCCACCGGATAACCGAATCCGTTACCGGTTATTGAGAGTAAGGTGCCTCCGCCATCGCCACCGGATGCCGGGGTCGTGGACAGAATATTCGGCTGGGTCGTGTACCGAAACAGATTCGAACCAAAGCCCTGGGCCCCCGTGTTTCGAATCACCGTCACGTTCCACAAACCGTCGCGGGATGCGCCGGTCGTACAGGTCAGGCGTGTGGGAGATTGGACGTTTACGCCGGAGCAGTTATTGTCACCGATAACGACGGAATTGGTCGACTCGAAGCCGTCGCCCGAAATGGTAACGGCCGTGCCTCCCGCTCCCGGTCCCGTGGTCGGTGAAATCGCGGTCACAATCGGGTTGGCAGGCAGATTGTAGGAATAACTGTTGGGAAGAGTTGTCGACCCGCCATCATCGGTATTGGTGACGACAACCGATACGATGCCCGAGGCGTGGGTTCCGGTGGTACAACTAAATGAGGTCGGATTCACGGTGCCGGTCGCGATGCACTGAACGCCGCCAATCACCGCGGACACACCGCTTCTGAAATTGCCGCCGTTAATTGTAACCAGCGTGTCGCCGCCGGTCGCGCCCGAGGTGGGCGCTATCGTTGTTAACGAGGGGGGTGGACGAGTGTAGGTGAATGCGGTGGGAGCCGTGAGTGTCACCCCGAGATCGACCACCTTCAGCTGGTACGCACCCACTGTCGCCACTGCGCCCGTGGTGCAGGTGAAGGACGTCGGTAACACCGGTCCCGGTGAAAATGTCCCGAGCGAGCAGGGTGCCGAGGTATTCCCCATCTCAAGCGCGGCGCTGATAACTGAATTAAATGTGCCGTTAATCGTGAGAACCGTCCCTCCCGAAGCCGAACCGGAGGCCGGGGTAAATCCGCTGATCGACGGCGTTACGGAATACAGGTATTTGCCCACGAGCGTCGCCTGCCGATTGTAGGTATCTTCGTAGGTGAGGCGGACCGCCCCTGCCGGCATGCTCGGGGTAACGCACGTATATTGCGTCGACGATACAAAAGTCGGGCTAGTGCACGGCTTAGTGAGCGTGTCTCCGATAATCGTAAGAGTGGACCCTGAAAGAAAGTTCGTTCCGGTGAACGTGAGCGTGGTTCCCCCCGCAGCGACGCCAGACGCCGGACTGACCGAGGTCAATGTCGGAACGGGCGGTAAATAGGTGAACAGGTTTAGGCCGGTACCTGACTGCCCATCGGCGTTGGAAATAATGACGCTCGAGAGTCCTGGCCCGTTCCTGGCGCCGGTCGTACAGGTGATTGAGGTCGAGTTCACAACGATTGGACTGGTGCAAAGTTGGTCTCCAATCGTGAGGCCACGGATCGGTGATTGGAATCCCGTACCCGTGACTGTTACCTGCGTGCCTCCGGTGACCGGACCGGACGGGGGCGTGACTTGAGTTATCGTCGGAGCAGCGATAAAGGTATACCCACTGTTTAAAGTGGAAGTGCGGCCGTTGGCATCCTGGTAGACCAATGAAACTGGGCCCGCAGCTTGGCCAACCGGAGTCGTGCAGGTGTACGCGGTGGGCGCGACATAGGTTGGATTGTCACAGGGGGTGTCTCCTGAGGGACGTCGAATGGTTATCGTCGACCCATACTCAAGATTGAGGCCGGCAATCGTAATCGGAATGGCGATGGTGGCCGGCCCGTTCGTCGGTGTTACCATCGTGAGAGTCGGCGCGGCCGCTAAAGGCTGGCTGATGCAATAGATCGGAAGCGAGTTAAAGCACTGCGTGTTGCCGCCTGCGGCATTTCCGTTAATCGAGATCCACGTGGAATTGGCGGCGGCGGTCGATCCGGCTTCGGCGTTTTCGAACGCGGCCAATTTCCAGTCGCCGCAGGTCTGGCTTAGGCTGGTGGAGTCCCTGAGCCCCGAGGACTGTGTTCCCGTCCAGACGATGTTATTAGCTCCGGGAGAGGCGTTGAATTCCGTTCTATCTATTGGCGATACAATCGTTCCGTCCCACAGATCGTTGGAATTTTTGGCCACCAGTCGACTGTCGATCGTAAATACCGGACCCGAAATCGCGAGTCGCACTTTGGCGTCGGTTAGCGAGTCGGACAGGATGGCCCTCCAGTTACCCGTAAGTCCCCCGGCGCGCGCGCGGGCAATGCAGCGGAAGTCGGCGCCCGCGAGACCCGGGATGTTGCCCGAATAGCGTTCCGAGGTGACGAAAGCGGTGTGGAAGTTTCCGGTCGGAGCGGTGTAGGTGAATCCGCCAGTCTTGGTTACGGATGCCAGATCGCTGTTAGTGATCACCACATCTTTGGCGCCCAACGACTTTCCGATGGGGGCCGCCGTACAGGTTATCACCGACGATGCTATGGCGGAACAGGCCAACGTCTCGCCATCGATTTTGACCGTTGGCGACGAGAATCCAGCCCCGGCAATGTTTATAGTGGTCCCACCGGTCAGCGCTCCCGACGCAGGTGAAACGGTGTCGATGGTCAGCGCATAGTATAGGATCGTGCCCGCGCGAGTCGCTGTCTGTAGGTCCCCGATCGTGATCACCGCATCACCGGTGATGGCCACCGGACTTGCGCCCGCCGTACAGATGATTTGCGTCGGTGAAATGGACGTTACGGCACACGGCTGGCCGGCCAGGGCAACCGTGGAGCCGGTCGTGAAATTAGCTCCTCCCAACGTGACAGTTTGGCCCCCCGTCAGCGCCAAGAAATTCGGAGTGACCGAGTCCAGTCTTGGTTGCCGACCCAGCGTAAATCCTAAAGAGGTTTGCGATTGCCCGCCGGCACCGAGCGCCGCTGATTTTTCCGAAGCCGATGTCGTAAATAGATGGCCACCCGTCACCGGGAAGAAAATGTGAAAGACCTCGGATCTTCCCGTTGGATTTGCACTATAGAGATACCCCTCGGTCTTTTCATATTTCCAGCCTTGGGAAACTAGTCCGTCCCGCTCGCTGGCGCTGAGCGTATAGTAGTGAATGCCTGAGGATGCCAGGTAGAGCCGGTAAACTGGAGCTGTTCCCTGGTATTGTTGCGTGAAGACCCGGAACGCCTCGCCCTCGGATACATACCCGTTACTACCCACTTCGACGCTACTCAGCGAGTAGAGATGGTCGTCGATAGGCTGACGATATCCGCGATAGAGATAAGTGTTTTCGGTGGGAACGGCGTCCGTCCGCACGGAGGTGCAGATCCCCATAGTGTACTGGTCGCCAACATTGTAAATTGGGCTTGGGGCACCCGGCAAACCACTGTAAAGATACCAAGTTGTTATACCATTGGAGTAATTAGCCAAACAACATCGGCCAGTTTTGTAGGGGGAGCTGTCACACAGCTGCTTCAAAGCTGCCAAACTAACTCCAGTCAATATGGATCCACCGTCCAAACCAGTTCCAGAACACCACTGAGTATTAGTGTTTTGCCGTTCCAATGCGCAATCGATTCCATTGTATGCATTCGTATCGTACGTAAAGGAACCCGATTGAGACACCTGCCCATCGCTATTGGCAACCTGAACCGAAACGGTAACTGCGAGACTGGCCGGAATGATGCACTCGATCCGCCTCGCACTCACCACGCGCTGGCTCGGACACACAACGCCGTTAAACCTTGCAATCGCCGCTGCGCCGAAGTTATTCCCTTCCAGCACTACCGCCACGTTACCCGCCGTCGGCCCCGAGGACGGTATGACTGCGATCAGCTCGGGAGGTGCATTAGGCGCATTATAGGTAAATGCGTTGCTCGCCACTCCGAATTGAAGATCGGGATTGGTCACCCGTACGCTTACCGTTCCAGCCAAGGACGATCCCGCCGTGCAGCGCAGAGTCGCTCCGGCCAAGATTACCGACACCGGAGCACAGGCCACGCTACCCAACTGAATCGTTACGTTGCCCGTCTGGAATCCACTGCCAGCGACCGTAACCGAATAGCCGCCCGTTGCAGGCCCGTTCATCGGGATCACGTCGGTTACAATCGGAGGTCCACGGTAGGTGAACGCATTTTGCGCGACTGCCGTTTGAAGATCAGAATTGGTTACCACCACCGCAAGCGTTCCGGCCGCATGCGCGCCGGTCATGCACTCAACCTTCGTTGACCCCGTGACCACGGGATTGATGCACGGGGAATTATCCACCATGACACCGGCAATCGTCGTAAAGTTTTCTCCATTGATGGTGAGAAAGGTATTCCCGGTAATCGGTCCTACCGCCGGGGACACCGAGATAATGGTCGGTGGCGGAATGAACGTGTAGGCATTCGTCCGCGTGACTGTCTGTAGGTCGCTGTTAATTATCGTCAGGTCCGCCAGGCCCGTCGGCGTGAAATTGGCTGGAGTATCACAGGTAAAACTTGTCGCGGTAATATCTCTGACATTCGTGCAGTTCGTAGAGTCGAATCTTGCACTGAGTCCAGAAGCGAAATGGGTTCCCGCCACCGTCACCGCTTTGGGAATCTGCACCGGTCCGAACGTTGGTGAAATCGAAGTGAAGGTCGGGGGGGCATCGAAAGTAAATGCATTGCTCAGCTGGCCGCTCTGGCCATCCAAGTTGACGACCCGGACATAGGCCAGGCCGGGTGAGTGCGCCGTCGTGGTGCAATTGACGGTCGAAGAGCTCACCACCGCCACGCTGCCGCAATTGGTTCCACCCACGTCGACTGTGACGGGCGCAACAAACCCCAACCCCGTAATTTCTAATCGAGTGCCGCCCGTTGCAGGTCCGTGAATGGGCGAAATCCTCTCTACAGTGGGTGGGGCGTCGTACGTAAATCCGTTTACCAGAGTCGATGATTGAAAATCAGGGTTAACGACGACAACGGCGACAGGGCCTGGTGCCCGCGAGGGGACATCGCAACTGATCAACGACCCGCTGGAGAAGGTGAGATTTCCACAGTTGAAACCACCGACCGTTGCGATTGCTCCGCCCTGGAAGTCGTCGCCGGAAATCTCGATACGCGTGGTTCTGTCCGACGGGCCGTGTGTTGGATTTACTAACCTTACCAACGGAGGCGCAAGGAATGTGAACGCGTTGGCGAGCGAAGTACCGAGTCCATCTGCGTTGGTCACGGTGAGCGTGGTGATGCCCGCCGCATGGGGTGTCGTCTCGCAGGTAAAAACCGCGCCACCGATAGTCCCTACGGGATTGCAAGCGGCGCCGCCGAAGTTTGCAGTGACGCCAGTCCTAAATCCCGTTCCTTCGATGGTCACGCTGGTTCCGCCCGAGGCCCGCCCAATAATCGGCGAGATTATCCGGATCGCCGGCGGTGGGTCGTAGATAAATCCGTTTGTCAGCCTTGCCGTCTGCTGATCCGGATTGATGACCACCACGTCGAAGGTGCCGGCGTTGGAGGCCGAAGTCGTGCAGGTAATTTCAGTGCTGCTGGCCACGTTGACGGCGGTACAAGCCGACGAGCCGATACTCACGCCGCCGCCGGCCCCCGACACAAATCCCGTTCCCGTCAAGGTCACACCGGTGGCTCCGGTCCTGGGTCCTCGCTGTGGCCTGATCTCGCTCAGCGTCGGCGCAGCCACTACCGTAAGTGCTGTTGCTGATGAGGTTACGATCTGCAGGTCCGGATTTTGGATCTTGATTTCATAGGTGCCAGAGGTCGCGCCGGGAAACCGGCACTGGATTTGCTCGCCCGCAACTCCATTAACGGCACTAACGATCGCGCTCCCACAACTGATCGGTGAGGCTAAGCCGCTGCGGTTCACGGTAACGATCAAGCCCGCACCCGTGATGAAACCGGATCCCCTAATCGTGAGCGTAGAGGGCAAGGTCGCGGGTACGGTCGCCGGCGTAACGTCGATAAAGGTAGGGGGTGCATCGAACGTATAACCACCGATGAGTTCGGAGAACTGACCGTCGGGATTGGTGACTCGGGCCGTAACGGCTCCCGTCGCTACGTTTATCGGCGTGGTGCATCCCAGTTGCGTACTCGATATGAGAGCTACAGAGCTGCAGATGCCGGTGCCGAGTGTTGCCGTTGCGCCCACTTTAAAATTGCTGCCGTTCATCACCACATTGACCGCGCGGGTCTTCGGACCATATGGCGGAACGATTCCGGTCAACAGGGGCGGGCAGTTGAAGGTATAGTTCACCGAACCGTTAGACACCTGCAGATCACCGTTGGTGACGATGACAGGATAGAGGCCGCAGGTTTTTGGCGGTATGGTGCATTTGATTTCGCTCGCGCTCGCGAGATTGGGGGACGGGCACACCGACGTGCCGATTTTTACCGATGCCGCCCCCGTGAAATTGCGTCCCCGCACCGACAGTAAGGCTCCTCCCGAAGCCGGCCCATTGGTCGGAGAGAGTTCGACAACCTCGGGCGCTGGGACGTAGCTAAAGACGTTCACCAGGGCGGCCGCCTGATTATCGGGATTGGTTACCGATAGTGAAACGGTCCGGGAGCTACTGCCCGTATAGGCCGGAGTATTACACGACAGTTGATTCGGCGATTGAAATACTGTACCCCCAGTGCACAACTGCCCGCCCACCCGTGTGACCGCTCCGTCGACAAAACCGATTCCTGTGATCACCAATGCCGTGCCGCCAGCGTCGGGACCCGAGGTTTTGTCCACCGATAAAAGAACCGGCGGGGCCGCGTAGTTAAATCCATTGGTCAATATACCCTCTTGATTATCCGGATTTCTGACCTTCACATCCGCCAGACCGGCCTCGTGGGACTGAGCCGAACAGGCGACCTGAGAACTACTGACGAAACTCACGCCGGCGCAGGAATTTCCGCCTATCGTGACGGTAACGCCGTTGACGAAGTTTGAACCGGTGATGAGTACGCCGGTCACTCCGGTGCTGGGGCCGTAGTTCGGGCTCACGCTCGCAATGATCGGGCGAGCGTCAAAGTTAAACGCATTTAACAATTGGCTGAACTGGAGATCGGGATTGGTCACGCGTACTGGTACCGACCCCGGTGCATGCAAAGGGGTGGAACAGGAAATCTGGTTGGAGGTGACGATAGGTGACACGCAATCGACCCCACCCACCTGGACTCTTGCACCCGCAGAAAAATTCTGTCCTGCAATGATGATGTTGGTGCCACCACTCTCGGGCCCGCGACCCGGGGCCACCGACACCACCGACGGCGCCGCGATGAATTCGAAGGCGAGGGATTTGTCCGCAAATTGAGTGTCGGTGTTGGTCACCTTGACGTTGGCCAGGCCTGAGGCGTGTTGGGTCGTCGTGCAGGTCAATTGGGTGGCGCCGGTATTAATGGCCACCGAACCGCAACTGCTTCCTCCTATATCAACGATCATGCCGGCGAGAAAGCGGGTGCCCGTGATCGTGAGTTGGGTTCCACCCGCGGCGGGGCCGCTCAGAGGACTGACCGTCGCGATAGTCGGAGCCGGATCGTAGGTATAGCCGCTCGCCAGAGTAAAGAATTGGGCATCGGGATTGGTTACATTCACGCTCACCGTACCGGCGGCGTGGGCCGGAGCGGGGCAACTGATGCTCGCACTATCGATAAAGGCCGTCTGGCACTGGACGCCGTCCAGTTTAATCTGACTCCCATTCACGAAATTGAGACCACCCACGGTGATACTGTTTCCGCCGGATGCCGGCCCGTGATTGGGGGAGACCGTGTTGATTCGCGGTGCGGGATTGAAGGTGAATCCTTGAGACAGCGTCGAGCTCTGAGTGTCGGGGTTGATGAATTTCACATCGACGGAACCCGAGACGTGTGCCGGCGTCGAGCAGGTGGCGCCGGTCGGTGGCGAAATCGAGATCGCGTTGCAATTGAGATCGCCCACCAAGATACCCGCGCCAGTGACAAAATCGGTTCCCGTAAGCGTGATGGCCGTTCCTCCGGCGCTCGATCCGTTCTGGGGTGAAACCGTCAATAGAACGGGCGGGCGATCGTAGACATATCCGTTCGCGCGCAGTGCCCGTTGTCCATCGGGATTGGTTATCGTCACGATGACGGCTCCCGGGGCGTGCGCCGAGGTGAGGCAGGTCAGCTGTGTGCCGCCCGAAACTACTACGTTAGTACAAACGCTCCCTCCAAAATCGACGAGCGCCAACGGGTCCAGACGGGTTCCAACGATGGTAACTCCCGAGGTTCCCGTGGAACGGCCATTGGCCGGCGTAATCGATGTGATAGTGGGGGCGGCGTTCACCAGAAACCCGTTCGCGAGCGTAGCGCTCTGCCCGTCGGGATTGGTCACCAATACGTCGGCCGGTCCCGCTTCAATCAGCGGCGTGGGACACGTCAATTGACCGCCAGACACCCGAGTTACCGGAGCGCAAGCAGTTCCGCGCAATTTAACCGTCGCCCCCGAAACGAAGTTCGTTCCGTTTACAGTCAACCTTAGGCTGATCGTGGCCGGCCCGTTCGTCGGAACGAGCGTCGTAATCAATGGCGGTGGGTCGATCGTAAATGCAGCGGCTAACGTGCTCGTCTGCCCATCCGGGTTTTGAACCCTTATGTCCACGACTCCGGGAAGCAACGCGGGCAGCGTGCACGCAAGCGATGTGAACGAACTAAACGTCACCCCGGGGCATTCGGTCGTCCCAAAAAACAGCCGCGCGCCCTGGACGAAGGATTGACCCGTCACGGTGATCGGAATACCGCCACTTGCCGGCCCGCGCGCCGGATTTACCAACGAAACGATGGGTGGCGCATCCACTAGATACCCACCGGGTAAAGTGGCGTTCTGCCCATCGGGATTTGTCACCACGATTTCCTTCGAACCCGAAGGCATTCCGGCGGGCGACCGGCAGGTAATCTGATTCCCGCTGGGAACAGCTACGTTGGTGGCAAAGAGTGTCCCGAACTTTACCGTCGCCCCGGCCGCGAAGTTGGTTCCGGTAAGTGTGATATTCGTCTGGCCGCTCGCTGGGCCATGAGTTGGATCTATTGATGTGAGCGTCGGGCGCGGATCCACTATAACCGCTCCCGCGAGCGTCGCGGTCTGCCCGTCGGGATTCCTGGCCGCGACGTCCACCGATGTGGTCGTTTGAAGAGCTGTGAGAACGGGTGTCGTGCACCGAATCTGCGTGACGGAAAATGGCGCAATCAACGGACAGTTCGTGCCGCCAACGAGAACGGTGACACCCGATACGAACTGAGTCCCGTTAATGATGAGCGTTGCCCCACCGGATGCAGGAATCTTGAGTGGATCCACGCTGGTAATCGTCGGTGCCGGATCCACCGTGAACTCACCGCTCAGCGTGGCCGATTGCCCGTCGAGATTGGTCACGACGATAGCGACAACCCCAGGCGAAACCGCCGGCAGGGTACAGGTCGCCTGAGTGGGACTGCCAACCGTAACCGGAGCGCACCCGACTCCACCCACCGTCACGGTGAGCCCCGTCGTCAGATTCGTGCCGGTGATCGTCAGTGGAATTCCGCCACCCGCTGGTCCGCGAATCGGGCTGACAGCGGTCACCGTGGGCGGGGCGATATAGAGAAATCCGCTGGCTCGGTTGGCGGTGCCCCCATCGGTATTGGTCACGCTGACATTCACGGCACCCGCAGCATGCATTGGCGTCACGCAACGAATTTCAAACGACGAAATTACATTCACGAAACCGCAATCCAGCGTATCCAGTTTTACTGCGGCTCCGGTGACAAAATCCGTACCCGCAATCACGAGGTTGGTGGTGCCGGTGGTGGGTCCACTCGCGGGATTTATCGCGGTCAGGGTTGGGGCCGAGAGGAAGGTAAACCCATTCGTTACCGTCGCGACTCCGGAAACCGCATTCGCCACGATAACATCGACCGAGCCGGGCGTATGGGGCGCCACCACGCAATCAAGCCGATTGGCCGACTGCAGATTGAGCGATTTACAGGGATTCCCACCGATCGTAACGGTGACGCCGGTTCTGAAATAGTTTCCGTCTATTTCGATGCGCGCATTGCCCGGACTTCCGCTCGTATTCGGAACGATACGCGTTACCATGGGTGGTGGATGGGTATACTCAAATCCGTTGTCCTTCGTAAACACCACGAGGGTGCGATTGGTAACCGCAACCGGAACGGCGCCCACGGCTGCATTCGATGGGGTATCGCATGTCAAAAACGTATCACTGAGATTTCGGATGTTTCCGCAACCGCTGCTGCCCACCTGAACGATCGTCTGGGAATCGAAGTGGGTACCATCCAAATTGATGGCCGTGCCACCCGTGGTGGGGCCGCTTGCCGGTGACACCGTCATAATCGTCGGCTTACCCAGATACGAAAAGGCACCGGTCAGAGTGCCGAACTGTCCGTCCGGGTTTTTCACCATCACATCGACCGGTCCCGGCTCGTGGGGTCCAGTCGTACAGGATAAGAGTGTCCCCGTAATTGTGGGGGTTGTGCATAACACCCCACCCAGGCGAATTTCGGCCCCCGCCTCGAAGGAATTGCCCGTGATCAGGATGACGGTTCCGCCCGTTTCGAGCCCATTGCTGGGGCGGAGTGTGGTCAGTGTCGGCGGGCCGAAATAACGGAACGCGTTCCCCAAGCTTCCCGAAAAGTTGTTCGAATCGGTGATCGTGATTGCTGCCGGGCCGACCTCACCCTCGGGCGTGGTGCAGGTGATTTGAGTCGCATTCACCACGACAACAGCGGAACAGGCATTGGGTCCAACCGCGACCTTCGATCCAGCCCAAAAATTTGCGCCGTTGATGGTAATTGCGGTCCCGCCGGCCGCCTTGCCGCTGACTGGACTCACCGACGCCACTATCGGCGAATTGATGTATTGGAATCCGTTGGTAATCGTCGCCGCTAGCGCCTCCTCGGGATTAGTGACAACTACATCGGCGAAACCCGCGCTCCCGGCGGGCGTCGTGCAGCTTACCCGATTAGGCGACTCGAAGGTGAGCCCCGTGCACTCGTTGGCCCCAATCGACACGGTGACCCCGCTGATAAACTGGCTGCCACCCAGGGTAATGCGTGCGCCACCCAGAGGCGATCCCTGGTTGGGCGTAATCATCGTTACCTGGGCACTGGGATTGATTACTTTCCAGGAACGCGCATCGACAGAAAGCCCCGTCGCTGACGCGGTGACCGTGCCGGTGCCGGGCGTCCCCGAGCGAATATACAAACTCGCCCGCGATTCCGCGACTGGTAGAATAATCGATGATTGGGTGCAGCTGTTATCTGCGAAAACCCCGATGGTACTACCGGTCGTAGTAAAAATCACGGTCGTGTCAGTCGCCACTCCCGATCGATTTGCGAATCTATCGAGCACATCGATCTTAAACGGGCCTGTGCAAATCTCTTTGATAATCGTTGCCGTTCCCGCGGGATCGAATTTCAATTCCAGCGGAGCGGCCGGAACCACCTGAATCGGTATCGAAACGGGAGCCGGTCCGGAAAGCGCATTTGCAGAAACGGTGATGGATTCCGCCTTCGTGTCCATAAAAAACAGAAATGTGGGATTGGCTCCGGCCGAACTGATGACGATGGTAGTCGGGTTTGAGGGCTGACTGCAGGTTGGGTTGGTGAAAAATAGCTCGGGGCTGTTACTCGTCGAACTGACGGTGACCGTAATCGAGTCAAATAGTGCCGTGGCGTTCGTCAGTGAGTCGACGCTTTTTACCTGAAACTCCCGGCAGGTTCCGGCAATTACAGGCGTCGAAAACTCCAGAGCAAGTTTGGTCGCGGGTGGTGCGAGCACATCGACCGTTTTGTTGGCGGCGACAATGGGGTTGGGCCCGACTCCCACGAGATTCGTCAGACCGACGGCCGTTCCTTTGAAGTATACGCCGGGAGTCGAGTTCGTTCGGTTAGTTCCCGCGGCAATCGTAACTGACGTAATGGCGCCGATACACGAATCGTCGCCGAAAAATTGTCCGCCGTTCGTAGCCTGTAAACTTAACGCTGTATTGACGCTAACCGCCGCCGCGTTTCCGAAGGTGTCGAAACTCTCGATCGTTACAGCCCCGGAACAGCTGGACTTTACGATCTGTGCCGGCACACCCGAAAAGCGTAGTTCGGAAGGCGAGGCGTTCTGGATTGTTAGGGTCAGATTGGCGTTCAATGGGCTCGTGCTGTCGGTCGCGGAGCCGACGACGGTCGGTCCGGTGGTCTTGAGCGTTCCTCGGAAAAAAAGGTCCTTTTGGAAATTCCCCTTACTGATAGTGGAGTTCGAAACTGGGATCACACACGTGGCGTCCGAAAAAAAGCCGCTTCCGGACCCCAGAGGCGAAAGGGTAATATTTAAATCGACCGCAACCTCTTTGGGATTTCCAAATGCATCCTGACTGCTGAGCGTTACGGCGAGACAGTCACCGGCCTGAGGACTAGATCGTGCGGGCGTCAGCACAAGTTTGTCGGGAGTGCCCCGCGCATTATTGATGGTGACGGTGGATGTCCCATCAACTAGTCCCGCCGCGAATGCCTTAAGGACGCTGGCACCCGGATCCCGCACTCGGAAGTAAAACGAGGCCGTGGACATTGTAGTAGCATCCACCGTCACGGATGAAACGGGTGTCACGCAAGTGATGTCGTTGGGAGCAAAAAACTGCGTGACGCCGCCACTCGTGCCGTCGGCCGACAGGCTGATGGTGGCTGCGGGGGCGATCGCGATATTGGAAAAGGTATCCTTGAGCGTGAGGTTCACTGGTCCGCGGCATTCTCCGGCGAGAATATTCACGGAGCCGTTAACCATTGCAATCGAGGCCGGTGGAGCCGCAATTATCTTGCTCGAATATTCACCCGAAATGAAACCACTCGTCGAACCAGCGATCTGGAAGCTTGGGGCGACCTCCGTCGCCTTGAAGAAGAAGGTACCGCTCTTGGCGAAGGCGGGAATAACGGCGGTGTTATTATTTAACGTGCTGGTACAAGTAATGTCGGAGTAGAAAAGGCCAGAGCTTCCCGTGACGACGAGCGCTACGGGTACGTCGGTACGAACGGTCAGTTCGCTGCCGTCCGAGGTCAGCGACCGGGCGCTCAGCGCCGAGCAAGTCCCGGCAGTAATATTGCCTGGCGGTCCCGTAATCGAAAGCCGCGGACTGCTCCCGGAAAGCACTGAAACGATGGCCGTACCCTCTTCGATACCGGTGGTGCGCGGATCAAAGGTCACCGAAATGTCACCCGCGGTCGGCGCTAGAATAAAAACTGAAAGGTCGGATTGGCCGGTGGCAAGCGCCTTTTCCGTTATCGGCGTCTGGCACGCGCCGTTCGGGTAGATAAAGACGCCGCTCTTTTGATCCAGGGCCAGAGCAAAGAACCGCACATTGAGATCGCTTCGCGCCGCTGTTTTTACCCCTCCGGCGTCCACGAGCTGCGCTCGCAACTCCCTGCACTGGAATTGACCGATGGAGGACGGAGCGACAATCTTTAGTTGCGTGGGAACTCCGGCCAGCACCGAAAGGGCTAGAGTACCGGGCGTGAGCGCGGAGCTTGTCGCCGACAGCGTCAGCGACGCCGCTCTTAGCAGCTTGAGATAAAACTGAGCGGTGTCGGTACCAGCTGCCGGCACTACCTCGCCGCCGCTGGCGGCAGTGACACAAGTATCATTCGTAAAAATCTCGGCTGTCGATGGGCCGAAGATGGTAAAACTCGTCCCTGGATCCAGCGTGGCGGGTGACTCCCCGTTGTCGGAAATTCCCTGAACCGTGAACGGCCCAGTGCACACCGAAGCCTCGCTGACCCCGGGCCCCGTCACGACAATTCCCACCGCCTTTTTGAGATTGACCGCCGTGTGCTTTCCGACAAACCCGAGCTTGCAGGCACTGATCGACAGAACAGCGCATAGTATTACAGCGGCGTGCCTCACATCCTGCATCGTTACGCGCGCTAGGCGCGCGGGCACAGTCCCACTCATGGCATACGATTCCACAGAACTTAAATCGGAATCTCTGGCCCGTTTTGAAAGGTATCAATTGGTAAGAAAACTTGCGTTGATTGTGAAGGCGTTCACACAATCCTGGATCACATTTCAGGAAGGTTTCAAAAATGGGAGTGAGACTTCTGAAAAGTTACAAAGCCGATTCAGGCGACTCCAGGGAATAGTTGAAGCTGATGCTGATCCGCGCAGAGTGGGATGAATTGGGCGGCACCTCGTGACGGACCCAGCTCTCGAAGAGAACGAATTCACCCTCCTTCGGTGAAACAGAATGGTAGATGTCTCTTACGGGGGCATTCATATAGCTCGCCATTCTTGGATCTTCAATTCTGAGCGCGGCGCTACCGCGCGGCACTCGCACGTAATAAACCCCACTCACCGTTGAATAGGGGTGCAGGTGGGACGTGTGGTAAGTCCCCTGATTCATCACGTTGGCCCAACAGGCGGTCATTTTCCACTCAAGCCCCCGCGTCTGCCAGCGTTGCACCTCTGCGAAAGCCGGGAGCTGCCTGGTCAACAGGGCTTCTAAATCCTGAAGCGCGCGAAAACGGTGGTGAAGATCGACGAGTGTTCCGTACGACGTGTAGCCGCCGCGATAATTCTCGGTCGACCAGCGTACGCCGAGCTTGTCTTCGCGCTCGAGCGTCCGGATCTCCTTGAGCAGTCGGGCGTTCAGCCGCGCTGCTCCAGGCAGTGAGCCCCTGGCAACTTGGGTCGGAAAAATTGTGCTGAACTTCATCACATAGCTACCGAAAGTAACACCCTTTTAAACCTCATTTTTTCCATAAATTATACCGATAAAGTGAGTGCCAATCTCCCGGTCCAGGATGGACAATGAACAAGCGCGTTATCACCTACACTTTTTTCTTTTTCCAGCTGTGGATCCTGTCCGTGCTGATCGGCCCGTTTCTCAACCGGAGTTTTTCCGAAACGAGGGACATCTATTCACCTCCGCAGGCGCTGGGCATGGGAAATGCCGTTACCGCCGATGCGTACGGATACTTTGCTAATTTTTATAACCCCGCGGGTCTCGCCAAGGGTCCCAAGCGCAAATACGAAATCGTAATTGTCGATTTGGACGTCATCGGCTCGATGGGTGTCGTCTCGAAATGGTCGGCCCAGAAAAGCCCTGGAACCTTTCAGCTCACCCGAGGCATCCAGAATAGCCCGGGCCAGGTCTATTTCAACAGTTTTAGTTTCGTTCCCGCGTTCACTGTTCGAGGTCTCAGCGTATCGTTACTGGCGTCACATTTTTACACGGCCCAGAGCGATGGAACCAACGTGAACATCGACGCCGGCCAGGACGTCGCGCCCACCGTTGGCACGGCCACCAACCTTGCCGGAAATCTCCTTAAGGTGGGTGTGTCGGGCCGAATCCATGTTCGCAATCAGCTCAAGGGAAATTTCGATCACGCCCTTCTCGACAGCAACGAAACCATTCAGGAATTATCGGCTCAAGGCGTGGGACTCGGGCTTAATTTCGGCGCTCTACTGACACTTCCGTTCAAGTATCTCCCCACGCTAGGAGTGGCGTGGCTGGACGCTCTGGGAACCCGATTCATTCCATGCCATGTGCTGCACGGCCTCTCCAGCAGCGCGCCCGAAACCATACCGCAGAGTTTTAACACTGCGTTTTCCATTCACCCCCATTTAGCCCGTGCGTACAAGGCAACCCTTTCCGTTGAGCTCAAGCACTGGGAGCAGCCGGGGCTCCCTTGGCAGAAACGATTCCACGCCGGGCTCCAGCTCGACGATGAAAAGACCTTTTATTTTTGGCTCGGGCTCAACCAGATGTACTGGACAGCGGGGCTTGCCTATCGGGTCAACGGCGGAAACCTAGAGTTTGGTTCGTACGGCGCTGAAGTAGGCGCCGGAGACGATCGATCTCAGGATCGGCGCTTTTTCTTCAGGTATACGATTAGCTACCAATGATTAAATTAATTCCCATTTTATGGCTTACCGTTTCGACGGCAAACGCCTACCTGTTACGGACTCAGTTCGAGGGCGTTCGTGAAACAGGCATGGGAAATTCCTTTATCGCACTCGCCGACGATGCCAATGCCCTGTGGTACAACCCGGCGGGTCTGGCCCGAGTCAAAAAGGGAAGCCTTCACCTACTCGACATAAACGCCGGCTGGGACAGTCAGGACACGCTCACCCGTCTCAAGAATGCCCTTTTTTACGGTGACAGTGCAAATCTCATCCGCCCCGACACTCAGCTCACCCGAGTCGGTACATTCCCTAAAATTATTTTTCCTTACTTCGGCTTCGGAGTTTTCGAACAGGTTCAGACCTACACCGACATCGGCAATCTCACCCGCCCCAATGTCGATATTTTCACCTACAACGATCTCGGTGTGATGGTGGGGTTTGGTATTCCGATGGGTGACTACCTCTCCATCGGATTGTCCGGCAGGCTTTTTCAGCGCGCGGGAATCGACGCGTCGTTGACACCAGAGGCACTGATCGCCGCCGTTTCGGCGAGCGATCCCACACAGTTTAATGCCAAGGCGTTCGAGTTCTTGAGAACGCTTCTCAGAACCGGGTACGCGTTAGGCATGAATGTGGGAGTGCTTGCCAGAATTCCGCTGAGAGTAAATTCACCCAAATGGACAGTGGCCGCTACCGCTGAGGATTTCGGCACGACAACCTTTCGCGGCCTCACGAGCGAGGTGCTCGCTCCCGTACCCATCATCACCACCTACACGGTGGGAACGGCCCTGCAATACACGTTGAATAAACAGAGCGTTTTCAACCTTTCGCTCGATCTCAGAAATCTTTACGAACTGGACGTGCCCTACTTCAAGACCGTTCATTTCGGCGCAGAGTATCGGCACCGATTCTTCGGATTGCGAGGCGGCATCAGCCAGGGAGCTATCACCTATGGCGGGAGTCTGGAGTTTCCCCCGCACACGCGACTCCATTTTTCCAGTTATGCCGTGGAACTGGGCGAAAATTTGATAGAGCGCCAGCAGCGTTACTACATGGTGCAACTGACGATTGGAATGAACCCATTCTAACGCAGTCCTGAAAGGTACCGGGTACCTTTCAGGACTGCGTTAGAATGGGGCCGGCTTTCGCCGACCCCACGCTTTGTGAATTAACCACTCCCTGAGTTACCGACACCGTCTCCATTGAATTCCGTAGATATGGGTCAGCTGACCATCCACGGAGTCCAGAGTCATCGCGGCGCGTCGACCCGATGGTGCCGTCACCCTGACCTGCGCATTGATGTTCAGTGCGCGCGTCATTCCGCACGGCGACCATGCTACAGCGCTCAACCCGAGCGAATCGCGAATGTGGTAGTCGCTAGACAGCGGCCCACGAAACAGCGTCTGCAGCGAAGGCGTGAGCGCCGAACCCTGGAAGTAGTAGCTCGACTTTTGAAGCCCAGTCGTGCCCCGTTCCAGGTCCGCGAACCCCCGATAATCGACGTCGAACACGGTGAATGACCATCCCTGCGGGAATCGCAGGTCAATGGCCAACTGACAGTTCTTTCGGCCGCTGGATAACGCAATACCAGGCCCAGCCTCGGCGATAAACGAATCGAACAGCAACGTAAACGCCTTGGCATCGTCCGCGAGAATGTCAGAAACCGTTCCCGCCGGACACCCGCTCCCTGCATAGATTATCTTTTTAATCTTCACCTGACCGGGATCGGGACCCTCGTCATCCTCTACCCCCAGGTGATTAGCCAGACCGCTCAGTGAAAAGACACACAACGACCACAGTGTTACCAGACCAGTCCATGAGTTATTCATGAGACCCCCTTTCCTCGATTATTCATAAGAGCAATCGTCGTGCCATTCCCACTAGGCACGTGAAGGACCAAGGTGGCTCCAGTTTAACGATCGGATCGGTGTCGAATTGTCCGGGTTGCGCCCGACAGCCATCGCCGAATTCTTGGCTTGAGCACCGTGGACGATTACGCGGCGGGGGCCTATATTTTAAAAAAAATTTCAAGGGGGCAGATTTTGATTCCTGCTTCGGAGCAGACACTGCAACAGTCATTGCGACAGTCTTTTAAAATTCTGATTTTAGGAGGTGGCTCGGGGGGTATCTCAGTAGCCGCTCGACTGACCAAAACTTTCTCGGGTCAGATAGGACTAGTGGAGCCCTCCGAGTCGCATTATTTCCAGCCGCTCTGGACACTGGTGGGCGCCGGCATCGTAGGGAAGGCCAAGACCAAACGATCACAAGCGTCATTGATTCCCAAGGGCGTTGAATGGATAAAACAGAGGGTTGAACAGATCCATCCGGATCAAAACACCGTTGTTACGTCGGGAGGTCAACACATTCGGTACGAATTGTGGTTCTTCCGACTTTCTTGTGGGGCGCATAGCAGCGTAAATGTATAACTCGGTGCAGTTGTGATCCGGTAGCAAGTCGGGTGTTCTTTCCGGATGGCAACCGGAGAATTGCAAGAGCACTACGAACTATTACTTGGGCTTATTCCTCCTTGGGCGGTAGTGAGAGTTAATCTCGATCTGCCTGAAAAGAAAGTAATCATCGATGTCGAATATCCGTTTGAAAGCACTGTATCTTGCCGGGAGTCTGGCTGTGAGTGCGCTTGTCGGGTAAAAGATCATCGCGAGGAGCGAACGTGGCGGCATTTGGATACGATGCAATTTGAGACGCTCGTGAAGTGTCGGGTACCGCGTTCGGATTGTCCCGTCCATGGAGTGAAGACAATACAGATTCCGTGGGCAGGGCCTCGCTCCCAGTTCACGCTTTTGTTTGAACGTTTCGCAATTGAAGTGTTGTTGGCAGCCCGCTCTATCGCCAAGGCGCGCGATATTTTGCGCATTTCGTGGGATCAGGCCCAGCATATCCAGGAGCTTGCCGTTGAACGTGGCCTTACTCGTCGGAAGCTTGACGGGCTGAGATATGCCGGCATGGACGAGAAAAGTTTCGGACGTGGTCACGATTACGTTTCAGTCATGACGGATATCGATAAGGGGCGAGTGTTGGACGTCGTCAAAGATCGCGAGAGGGAATCGGCGGATTTGCTGTGGAAGACGTTGACTGAAGAACAGCGACAGGGAATTCAAGCGGTGGCTTTGGATATGTAGGGCCCCTTCACGTCAGCTGCACGAGACAACGCGCCCCAGGCCGATATCGTCCACGACAAATTTCACGTCGCCAAGTATCTCAGCAAGGCTGTCGATAACGTGCGCAAGAAGGAGCATCGCGAACTTCGGGCTGAGGGCTCAGAGTTGCTCACGGGCACCAAATTCGTTTGGCTTACCAAACCCGATAACTGGAACGAAAAACAGAAGGCAACTTTCAAGAATCTAAAGCAGGACGGGTTAAAGGTCGGACGAGCCTGGGCGATCAAATCTGACCCCATCCCTGAGAGTTTCGCGGTGGTGCGCCAGCGCATGGGGACACTTAAGCGCGCAGGCTTGGTGAAGAGTCAGAAGGTTTACTCTGAGTCCAAATCCCTCTTCTTGCTATCGGACCTCGGCTGGAAGGTACTTGATTCCCGTTTTCCAGACGCCGTTTTCGGTCCACCCGTTCGGGTCGTCGATTTTCGAAATTACGATCATGATTTTAGGGTTACGATCTGCCGAATCGCTTTGGAGAAGTATAAGAAGGCATCGTCGTGGATCCCGGAGCGCAGGATCCGCATTGAGGGCTTTGAACAACCCAACGCCCGGTACCGCCTCCCCGATACCATCATCCCGGACGCGATTTTCACCAACGTAATGTATGAAGCTCGTTTCTGTTTCAGATAGGAGACAAATTTTCCAAGAAGTACCTTATCCTTCTCCAATTTGAATCCCAGTCCACACCGCAACACCAAGTATTCTTCAACCGCTTTTTGAAGGGTCTTCATCGTGCACATCCACAACGATTCGGCCATGGTTGAACGAGTTTCCTTAGACGCGGGAGATCTACTTTTGCATAAATGGCGGTCGTGTTTATGTTTCTGTGTCTGAGAATTTCTCCGACATCCCCCAGCGAGGACCCACGCCGTAGAATTTGGACTGCGGCCGTATGGCGCAGCAAATGGGCGCCCTTGCAGGGTGGATTGAGTCCCGCTTTCTTGAGCGTGCGGCTAACAATAGAGCTGACATTGACGGAGCTCACAAAACCCATCAGTGGGGCTCTCGTCCTGAGAAAAACTCTTCGGCTTGAACATTGGGGGCGACCATTTCGCAAGTAATTTGCTATGGCCATGCCAACATCCTGGGGAAGTGGAAATTGGCTCCGCCTCTTTCCTTTACCGTGAATTGTAATTTTGCCTGATTCCCAGTCGATATCATCGAGTGATAACGCAACTACTTCGCAGGCTCGAAGCCCCAGTCTCGCTATTAGAAGTAGGAGGGCGTAGTCTCTAAGTCCCTTTGGCGTTTTTCGATCGCAGTGCTTCAAAAGTGTTTTCACATCCGCCGGTTCCATAAATTTGGGAATGCCAGCAAGTCGCCAATTTGCTACGGGTGGAATGCAGTCAGGCAAGGCCTTCGAAATATCTCCACGTAAACGTAGAAATCTAAGAAGGAACGCATAGAGGTCACCATGAGCTGCGCTCGTTTCGGACTCCCATCGCGAGCGTGCCGTCGAATAAAATCCGTAACGTCGTTCGCCGTAAGCCGGTCTAACCCTGATCGGGTCACCTTATTCTCAACGGTAAATTGATGAGCGTATTCGAGATAATATTTCTCTGTTGATTGAGAAAGAGAGCGCTCTTTGAGCAGGTATTCAGAATATTGCTCTTCAACTTCAGACCGTTTAGTCTTCTTTGGCGATGAAAGAGGAATTGCGCTGGCTTCGCGCAGAAGATCCACCAGTTGATTCAGTGCTACAACACCCCCGCTTTCAACAAAACAGGAATTCTTTCGCTTGCGATTTGCAACAAAAAGATAAAGTTGACGTGGAACAAGCCGGCGAAGTTTCAATTTATTCTTCTTGAGCCATTCGTTTAGGGCAACCAACAGTAAGATGTGTTGGCGCATGCTACCCGGTGAATATCCCAACTCGGCAGTTTTCTTTTCGTAAGACTCCGCGTATGGGCCAAGAGGTCCCGCCTCCAGCCGACGAAGCCCCCAACTGCTTTTTATAAACTGATTGATCATTCATCCTCCCTTTGGCCATAATTAGCCAAAAGAAAGGACAACCAGATTATGCCGCGAACTCAATCAAGATATTGAGTGACTACCCGACGATCCGATGTCCTGTCACAGCCGGTTACACGGCATAATCCGGGACTCGGCATAATGGCGGTCGTTACACTTTTGCCACAACTTTGCTCAGCGCCGGAATAGAACTCGCCACCCTTCGGGAGCTCCTAGGCCATCGATCGCTTTCCATGACCCTCCGTTATGCACGCGTAATGCCCAAAAAGCTCCGCGACGACTACTTGAAAGCAG
>CAZRVZ010000184.1:0-9842 GCA_964603655.1 uncultured Pseudobdellovibrionaceae bacterium
TGGGTATACTTAAACTCAATGCTCTCAATCATTGCGACCTTCTCGGATTACTGGGACCTACTGAGTCGCGTGGATGCCGCCCAGATCAAGGCACTGGCCGCGAGCAATATGGGGCTGGCGCTGGTGGTCTGTTTTTTCTCCGGAGTGCTGACGAGCCTCACGCCCTGCGTGTACCCGATGATTCCCATCACCATTAATATTTTCGGTCGCATGGCACAGCACCGCGCGAGCCGGAATGCTTTCGGTTTTAACCCCTACAGTTTTCGCATGGCCTGTATTTACGTCGGGGGTATGTGCACCACGTACTCGATCATGGGGCTCATCGCCGGAATGACGGGATCGGTTTTCGGAACGCTTTTACAGAGCGCGTGGATGCTAGCGTTTTTGTGCGTGCTCTTTCTCACGCTCAGCCTGGGGCAACTCGGGCTCTTTAAGATTCAGTTGCCCGTGGCCCTCCAGTCTCGGCTCGCCGGTGCGGGCAGGGTGCAAAACGCTTTTGGCGTATTTCTGATGGGGCTGGTATCGGGATTGGTCGTAAGCCCCTGCGTCGGTCCCGTGATTGCCGGTATTTTGGCGTTTGTCTTTGATTCATCGAATGCGCTGACGGGGCTGCTCTATTTTTTAAGTTTTTCTTTGGGTCTCGGTGTTTTATTTTTGCTGATTGGTGGTTTTAGTGGGCTGGTCAATCGCATTCCCCGGTCGGGAACCTGGATGGTTCGGGTGAACTGGTGTCTGGCATCACTGCTTCTTATTGCGTCGGCTTATTACGGGTTTTTGTGTGCCAAGCGGCTGGGGTTTTGGGTGCCGCCAAGCTCTGCCTCGGAGACGACTTCCGAGACTCTTGGGAACCTCAGGTGGAGTACCGAGGAATTGCCTGTGCCAGGCCGCGCCAGGATTATCGATTTTACCGCCGAGTGGTGTGAGGCGTGCCACGTGATCAATCGCACGGTATTTGGCGACTCGCGAGTCATTGAAAGGCTTAAGCAATTCGACCTCGTGCGGATCGACATGACCTCTTCGACCGAAAAAGCCGATGAGATTGCACGGCGTTACGGGGTAATGGGTCTACCGGCCGTCGTCATCGTGGACGGTGCGGGTATCGTCTCTCCCCATCGGGTGACGGGAGTTGTAACGCCTGAAGACTTCCTGGGGCTGCTCGAACGAGCCGTCCCGCAGCCAAGGCCCTAAACCACCACCCAAACCACTCCTTAACCACTTAAAATCTCAAGTTTAATTGAAACTCAGCCGATGGAGTTTGCGGAGGAGTGTCATGGCATCTTTTCATTTGCCGTCGCGATTTCGCCAGTGGATCTGGTGTGTTCCCGTCTTGGTGGTTGCCTGGCTCGCATTTCATTGGAGCCAAACCGATTCGGCATTACCGGGTCCGGAGAATTATTCGGCTACCCCAGAGACCCTGGAAACAGATATTTCCTCCACGCAATCCGGATACGGCGGAGTAAACCGCAGGTCCAAAGGAGTCCTATCGATATTTGCCGCGACGTACCCGGCAACGCCCAGGTTGCAAGAGGAATTGCGCTATGTGACGGCGACCGGAAAATTGAGGGACGATAACAAGCTCCTCATCGAACGCGCTATTGTTGCGTCCAGTGAGCGCTTTCGAATGCCCCCATCGGTTTTGTGGTGCCTACTTTTCCAGGAAAGCCGGTTTAACCACCTTGAAGGAATCGCGGATCGATCGGGCTCGCGAGGGCTGGGCCAATTCTCGTCTTTCGGTTTTTATGAGGTCAATCACCAGCTGGATAAGTTTTACTCCGGAAGCTCGCGCACGTGGATAGAACTTCTGGGAAAAGAGGTTCGGCCGATTTCGGCGACAACCGATAATCTGAACGATCCCTCGTCTTATTTTTACATTCCCACCGCGGTGATTTCGAGCGCGACTTATCTCAATAATCGCTATCTCCACCTGGCGCGTTTGTTATCGAGACAGCAGATCACTTACGACCCGCAGGTGCTCTGGCTGCATGCCGCCATGGCCTACAACAAGGGAACGCGCTCCGTGCTCGCTACTTGGAAAGAGGCTAGGCGCCACCGCCGGCGTGTTTCGGAAAAACTGATGGTGGACCCGAAGGTTTTTTTAAGCTCCATGGGATCGACCGATCTGCTTTCGCGTGCGCTCATGCGGATTTGGTCGCCGTCAAAGGCCGAGGCCTACGCCAGAGAAGCTGGACGGCACCTATCGATTATCGGGGAGTGTTCACTTTCTGAAGGGGGTCAGCCATGAAGACGTTAGGCACAAAAGCAAAACACCGCGGTGCGCTTTGGGTATTGGTCACCTTTTTCATCGTGTCGTGTATCGGGGGCGTTTTCGTTGTTCGCTTCGCCGGTGACAGAGGCGATCCGGCCGTGTCGCCTCTCTACGGAAACCTGAAGGGTTATTTCCAAAGTCAGACCTCTGATCGATCGCAGTCTGCACCGGCTCTCGCCGCATTTTCATCGCTGCACGAGGAATTTAAAATGGGCGGAATGGCGCAGTTCGAAGAGAAAAAACTAGAGTTACGCTCCGAGGTCGCAAGTCTTCTGAAATCTAGAGATGATTCCAAGGAAAAGGATCGGGCGGAGAACATAGCGCTCTATCTTTTTCCCGACCTGCTTCAACGCGATGATTTCGAGCGGGACGTCGCCATGGATCAATGGCTACCGCTGGAAAAGAGCATCGAAAAGAATCCGAAATCCGAGCGGAGTCGCCAGGAATTCGAAGAGCTTAAAAACAATGTGTGGAATTATGAGAATCCGGACCGGCAGTCTCCGGTCGTGTCGGATTATGCCGAGCAGATTATTCGTATTTACGATGTTTTATCCCAGGTCGAGTAAGGGCGGGCGTTGGAAAATTCAATCAAAAGGATGCCGGTTTTGTGGATCGCACTCGGACTCTCCGTCTTGATTCACGGCCTGTCCTTGATGCGACGTTTCGACTATTCACCGATCCCTCTCTTCCAGCCCACCGATACGGCGATGAAAGAACCGTTCGAAATCGTAGAGATTCCGCAATCGTGGCAGCAAAAAAAGAGCAAGACGCCGAGGACAATTGTTCAGACCGAGGACGCTGGAAACCAGGAGGAGGACCCTGCAGCAAAATTTTTGAGCGACCGCACTCAGACAGCAAAGGACGAGGAGCGAGCAAAGACCATCGGAGAGTTCAAGACGGGATTGGGGGAGGCAGGCCAGGCGGTATTCGCGCGTCCTAAGGATAACGGGTTTCCTCCGGAAGCCAGTGAAGGAGAGTTGCCGGCTCTGTTGACCGAGGGTCAGGTCGAGGCACTGTCGCTGAAGGATCTCAGCGTGGCTTTAATCGGTGATGGTGCCAAAAACGACTCGGTTTCGAAAGATGTCCGTGATGGAGAGCGAACGGTTTTGTCGACTAGAGAGTTCCGATTTTTTGGCTACTATCAGCGCATTCGCGATCTGCTCAGACAACACTGGAGTCCCAATGTTCAGGCAAAGCTGATGAAGCTGTGGCAACTGGGAAAAGTCGTCAATGCCAATGAGTTTACGACCGAGGTGCACGTTCTCTTGGATCGAGTGGGCCGAGTTCAAAAAATTGCTAAAGTCGCAAGCTGCGGAAACTCCGAGCTCGATATGGCAGCAGTCGAGGCGTTCGAACGGGCAGGTCCCTTTCCAAATCCCCCCCACGGTATGCTCGATGACGATGGATTTGTTCGCATCAACTGGAGCTTTATCCTTACGACCGAAGCGGCACCCCGGGTGCAGTTCAATGGCCCCGGCACGCCACATTAAAGTAAAAAGTGCCTATCTACTTTTCAGCTGAAAAGTAGATAGGCACTTTTTACTAAATCTGAACGACCTCTTTGATTTCGGGGATGGCTTCCTTGAGGCGGGTCTCTACGCCCATTTTCAGCGTCATGACGGAGCTGGGGCACGAGCTGCAGGAGCCCTGAAGGTGTAGGTAAACGATCCCGTTTTCGAATTTTCCAAATGTGATATCGCCGCCGTCCATCGCTACCGCCGGTCGGATTTCGGCGTCCAGAATTTCTCTAATTTTGTTTTCTATGTCCGAACTGCCTGGCGTAACCAAATCAAAATGCCACTCCGCCGCTACGACGAGCTCGCCGGCAGAAAGGTGGGTTTCGATGGCTTTGGGCACTTCGTCGGCGAGAATGTCCCAGTTCCCGGCTTCCGACTTGGTGATGGTGACGAAGTTGGTGCCGATCAGTACTCCGCCCACTCCGGTAATTCCAAAAAGACGCACGGCAAGAGGTGACTTACCCGCCTGATCGACAGCGGTGAAGTTGGCGGCACCCTTGGGCAGCAATGCCTGATTAGTTAAGAATTTCAAGGTGTTAGGGTTTGGAGTGAATTCGAGTGATACGGTAATTGGATTCATATTCTCTCAGTATCTATCAGATCGAAGTTTTGTGTCAATTTTGCTAAAGGATGTGCGTGATAATTCTCCTGATTTGTTATATGGCCGCGGCGGCAGAAGTTACGACGGTTATCATTAGAGCTAAACGCATAGATATCCATGCCAGCGGAGCTCTATCAATACCGGTGGAAAGGGCGACGTCAGCCGTCACCGATGCCTTGGTCGGGCTTCCTCTGGTGACTGTGAGGGGGCGCGGAGAAAACGATGGGGAGCTCCCTCAAATTCGTGGTGAGGCGCCGTCCGACAGTCGATGGTTTCTGGAATCGGTCCCTCTGTTTTTTGATGGAATAAATGGCGGTGTGGCGGGGATTATTCCCCCCGAGTCTCTGCGCGGACTCGATCTTTTTACGCGGGGAGTACCCACGCATTTGGCCGCCGATGGTCTTGGAGCTGGGGTGCAGATGCGTCTCCGGCCCCCGGAAACTAGAACGATTGCTACCGGCATTCGATTGGGCTCCTTCGGATCGAGGCGAGTGGCCTCTGAGGCAGCGGTGCCGGGTGCTTCGGTGCATCTCGTTTATCACGAAGGGGCCGGCAACTTTCGTTATCTCAATGAGAACGGAACCCCATTTAATCTGTCGGACGACACCAATGGCTATCGGCAGTTCGCCAATTTTCGGCGTCTTACCGTTTTGCCACAGTACCTGAGTAAAGGGATCCTCGGTGAGCTGGGGGGTGAACTGCGGCTTTTTGGGCTCTTCAGTAATGGTGAATCCGGCGTTCCCGGCCCCAGTTCGTCCCCCGATGGCGGATCGCTCAGAGAAACTGACCTTATGGTCAGTGCAAGGCTGATTCTTCAATGGCAGAACCTCGGTTGGGATTGGGACGCGTTTGGAATAAATGATGATTCTGACTACCGACCGGGCGACGGAAACGGGACGCGAAGTACTCCGCTGAGAGTTAAATCGAGGCGTTACGGTGTGGGTATCCGTACCTCGCAGAAGCGCGGTCGAAATGTCCCAAAGTTGGCCGATGGACTTCAGTTCACAGTTCGTCCGCAGTGGGAGGAGATGGACCTTGTCGGCCCCATCGAATCGGGAACACGATCGAAGTTCTTCATTCCAGTAGGTGTCTCACACACGTCTCGCTGGGATTCGGTGGAGCTGACACCAGCAGTCGTGTACCACCGGGTAGCTTATTTAATCGGCGACAACCGGGACTTAGTATCCCCTCGGATCTCCCTTCTGTGGAAAGCACCCCAGTGGCGTCGCACGGCGGAGTTGTCGTCGAGCGTGGGGGGGTACTTTCGCCACCCGGGACTGGGCGAGCTTTACGGTGAGCCCAGGGTGCTCTCGGGAAATCCGACACTGCAACCTGAACGGTCGTGGAAGGCTGAGATTGAATGGAAAGATAAACTGGCGCGCTCGGTAAGTTACGGCCTTACACACTTTCAGAGCTTTGCCTATGACCGAATTGTTTTCGTCGAAAATGCGCAAGGTGTGATGAGTGCTCAAAATGTTGGCCGTGCTTGGATGTGGGGTACGATTGGCCAACTCTGGGCGAGGTACCAAACGGTCACAGCCGAGTTCAGCATTGCGCAGATGAATTCGCAAAACCAAACCTTGATTCCTTCTCAGCAAGGAAACCAGCTTCCGATACGTCCCCAGGTTGAGGTTAAAACCGGTGTGCGCTGGAACTCCGGTCCGTGGACGGCGAGGGCGTCGCACACGATTTTTGGACCGATGTACCTTGATCTCGCCAATCGTCATGAGGTGCTGACCACGCACGGGTTGGATATCGGGCTGGGGTTTAAAACACCTGGTGGGGGGGAGTGGAATTTAGACGCTTACAACCTGCTCGATTCAATCCTTGCGACTCAGGTCGCGGGGGGGTATCGATTCGACAACGTGCCGAGCGGTGTGCCGGGATACCCGTCGCCCGGAAGGCGCATTTATCTTTCTTGGAGGATAGTACTGTGAAATCGAACATCGTGATGACGTCGATCTTGACCCTCTTGACCGTGGTCTCTGGGTGCTTGCGAATGGAGGCGGCTCCAAACCAAATTCAACCGACGACTCTGCAGCAGAGCTTTGCGGTGGTGACCAGCGATTATTCCACGGGGGAGTTACTCCTCTTCTGGCCGGGAATGGCAACTCAGTCGATTCCCATTCATGCTGATTCGCGTGCAGTGGTTTCAAGTCTTCGTCCCAAGGACCTCGTCATTGTCGGGCGCAACCGACGCGACAGTCTGTTATTTATCGATCGCGTGACCGGTGAGGTGATCAATGAACACAGTGTGGGCCTGGGAACAAACGCCCAGGACGCTAGGTTCTTGACGTCGGACATTGTGGCTGTGAGCCGGTACCACGATAACCGAATTTGGCTGGGGCGCCTGGACGGCTACTCTCTCATCGAATCCAAGCTTGTTAGTCTTGAAAGCGTGAATGCTGGAGCAGATGGCCCGGCCGAAGCATCCGCGCTCGGAATGGTTCGCAATTTTCTTTTGATAGCGGTTCAAAACCTGGCTAACGATACATTTTTGCCGATGGGAAATTCCAAGGTCGTATCGATGGATGTGAGCGATCCGTGGAATCCCCGCGAGGTTTCTACTGTCATGCTCAAGTGCCAGAATCCAGTGACCGATTTCGTATCCTTACTTGATGACCCCCCATCCGATAAACCCGTCGGTGTGTACCTGGGCGGCGCGGGTCACATGGGATACTACTCGAAGCTGGATGGGTGCATCGAACGGCTTGAAGTGGATACAGATGGAAAGCTCACCTCCACTGGGAGCGTTGTCGATGAGTCGGAGTTGGGGGGGGATATCGTGGACTTTGAGATGCTGAGCGCATCCTCCGGTGTTGCGCTCGTCGCGGGTTCGTTGACCGAGGGTCGGGTTGTTCGTTTTGGGAGCGATCGTAAATTAATAGCGACGTTCGAGGGACGCGGTGCCGATCTGGCAAACTTTTTGGCGGGTGTCATGATTTCCGTCGGCGACGCGGTTCATGCGGCGGTCCAGTACCGCGATCGCGATGGTGCGGAGCTGACGCTTCCATTCACGCTTCCCCCAAAAAGCCTGCCACCCCAACAGATTGTTGGAATGGGGAAACCGTGACTCGAGTGTTCCTCTTTGTTCTCGTGTCCGGCGTAATTCACGCGGGGTTTTTCTTTCCGTTCTCGATTGGGTCCGCGCGATGGAAGGACAATGCAGGTACCACTGGTGCCATTGTGGTTGAACCCTTGTCGATAGTTCGCCGAACGGGCGGTCAATCAGTGCGCCGTTCTCTCACTCTGAAATCAAATAGCGGCGCTGCGGTGGACACTCGTTCAATTTTTGACTCGGGAAATGTGCGGCCGAGTTATCCGCAAATTGCCATCGAGTCGGGATGGGAAGGGGAATTGCGTTTGCGAGTCAGTGTCGACAGTCAAGGCCAAGTCGCGCACGCTGAGATTACCCAGAGCAGCGGGTATGCGATTCTCGATGAAAGTGCGCTTCTCGCCGCCCGTACTTGGCGCCTCGCTGGGTACGTGTCCGAGCAGGTCGATGTTCCCATTCAGTTCGCTCTAGATTAGGCGAGATCCTTCGCTTCGCTCAGGATAAATTCTCTCGTCGGCCATTAGAATCGATTGGCCGGCAGAATTTAATTACCGTTAGGGAGAAAGGGAGTAAAAGCAGAAAAACCATGGAAAGTAAGTAACCCCCTTTTGTGGCATTGGTTGCAGGGTGTGGGTGGCGGGTGGATGCGCAGCCCATGGGGCCGTAGATGAATTCGTTGCGAGGGTAGAGATAGGTGATGCCGTCCATGTCGTCTTGAACGAGGATGGCATCGGGTTTGTTGGCCACGCTGAAATACATGAGCGCCTCGGGTTGCGACGAGTGGCCCAGCCCCAGAACGTGTCCCATCTCGTGCGCGAGTACCGCAACGAGTTTTCCCGGATCGACCGATGCGATATTGGCTGGCGCGCTTACTTCTGCATTGAGATGGATGATGGCGGCACCTATGGGACCATCGGGAGTAACGACAGTTGATGCCGGCACCGAATTGGCCGGGACGCCCAGATCGGAAATTGCCGGATTACAGATGATGAGCGGCGATAGCGTCGTAGTTCCCGCGCTGACCTGGGCCGCAGTCGCCGTTACCCCCTCAAGGTGGCGAGACACGGTGAGATCAGACGAGGGTACGCGATTCCAGGTCGAAATGGCGTTGTCCAGCCACCGATTGAGATCCGCGGAATCGACTGGGCAGTTGGAATAATTGACGTAAAACACAAGATTTCGCGTGGGCCAACCGCTGGTGGCAGGTCCGATGAGCGTCCAACCGAAAGACGCACCAGGCAGGAGCGCGAAAAGTCCAAACACAGTCACGATCTTCATAGGTGCACGCCCAATCCCACACCCAGCCCGAAACTCATCCTCGCCTTGTTGCCTAAGTTCTTAATCAGGATTTCGGAGCTGATTGAAATCCGGCGATTCCAGAACCAATCCATACCGAAATAGCCGATGAACTGGACGGCGGTTTTTGACTGGGAAGGTATGTAAAAGTTCTGTGTTGATTCGCCGTTGCGCAAAGTGACCGTTCCCCCCGTCGGGGTAATGAAAATCCACTCGACCCCAGGGCCAAAACTAAATGCCAACCGCGATCCCAGTGCGCGACTAAAACCCAAGCACCAATTCAACGTGAGTGTTTTTACGGTTCCATCGACTCCGGAAGCAATAGGCAAATTCACTGACACCGGTGAGTGGAGTTGCCACGTGCGTCCAATCGGAAATTTTGGCCGTACCCTAACACGGGCGGTTAAGTCATTTTGTTTAGATGCGAATGGTTCTGGAAACGAGTGTTGGCGTTCCAGGAAGGGTTGGGCGACCATCAGGTCGAGTGCCACGCTGGGTTTGGCACAAAGTGGCGCCGAGAAGACACAAAGGCAAGCTGCAGCTCTCACGAGCCCTGGCAAAGATAAATTCACGCTATATAGTTTATCAAAAACGGTGAACCGGAGTGATTGGAAACATCAGGGCCACCGCACCAAATGGCTGACCGCATCAGGGATCAGGGGTCTGGGATCGGGGATTCTGGGATCTGAGTAAAAGTTTTCTTGCTTTTTCGTGTCCGCTCGCAAATTGCGCTTTCGGCAGGAGGGCTTTTGCGATGTTAAATAATTTGTAACTATTCAGCATAAAAGGTGGGCGCTTCGCGCCGACATCTGAGAATCGGCAATGGGGATTGAGATCTCTTCGGCAAAGGACTCATTGCACAACGGTTGCAGGCGATCTCAATCCAGCTGTGTTTGGAGGGCGCCCTGTGCGGGCCATCGCGAGGAGAGTTCAATCTCCTCTCTTGGTCCGTGACGCGATGCCTGCATCGAGGGCGAATTTCGGTAAGGATCCGGAAAAAAGAGTTTTCAGTGCCTCGGTTGGTTGGATGCCATGCTTTCTGCAGGTGGAGAGATACCCACGTATTGGGCAGAAGATTCTTGCTCCTTCCATCGATCGAAAGCATCC
>CAZRVZ010000185.1:0-17760 GCA_964603655.1 uncultured Pseudobdellovibrionaceae bacterium
AATTTTGGGGACAAATGGCACCGCGCACGAAGTCAATCGCGCAGCGCCCGAAATTCCCGTGCGATGCGCTCGCCCTCCTGGTAGCCCGCTAGAATCGCGGCGCGTTTCATCGAAAAATCGTTTGGTGCCTTGAAGAGCTCAATTTTTGCGGTGATTTGCGCCAGGCGCAATTGAGCTCCCAGGCTCTTTCGGAGCTGCGCTTGGTAGAGTCTTCGAAAAAGCACCTCCGCATTCTTCTTTCCGCTCGCAATTTCCCTCAGGTAGTCGTCGTACATATAAACAGCCACAACCGTGGTTGCCCCGCGACGCTTGGCCTCTTCGACGTCAAGCCCTTGCAGAGAGAGAATCGACTGCCTGTCTGCCCCGGCCGGGTAAGGCCTGAACAATCCAGGCACCGACATAGTTTTCAAAAGAGGCTCCCGCCAGTCACCCCTATCAAAAATTTCAGCTTCACCGAATTCGGTGTTGGCCGCCGAGATAATGATGCGCAACCTCGATTCCTGGATCTCCTTTTGTCGGAAGGCCCCCTCAATCAACTTGCCAAGATTTTCGTGAGAGGCATACCCGGATTCGAACAGGGACGTTTTATAAAAATCCTTTTCGGTCAGCCGCGTTGCAAACCACTCAACCTCGTGAAGGGTAGACAGAAACCCCCGGGCCAAAACAAATAGGGTAGGCCAGCCGGTAGTAACGACTGAATCGATGGTAATTTTTTCTTCCTGTAATCGCTTCAAAAGTCCGACGGTCGCAAAACTCGCCACTCCTGCGCCCCCCAGCACCAAAGTGATCGAACGATTTCCCTGGACAGCTGGTGCGAGACTCTCACTGGCCTTTGGGTACGCTGGAACTATCGCTTGGGGTGATTGAATCGGTGTGCGATCGGCTTGGGTTTCCCAGGGCTTCTCTTGGGTATCGATCGTTTTTGGGCCCGCACAGCCGGCGATTGTTAGAAGTAGGAAGATTCCGCTAATGAGCAATGGGATTCGAGAGGCCATAATGGAGTAGGTATTCTACGTTACCACTCTTTTTTCCGACAATGGGGGATTCAATGGGGGCGTGGATTCTCTGGAGTCCCAATCGCAATAACTTCTCATGGGTCCTGTTCATCGAAGCCTCTATCGCCAGGTTGTTTTGGACTAATCCGCCGCTGAGCACAAATCGACGTTCGACTTCAAACTGGGGTTTAAAAAGGCAGACCCATTCCAGTGGACCGAACGCCTCGTGAACGGCCTCGACAACCGTCGACATCGAAATAAAGGACACATCGATTACTGCCAAATCGATGCGGCCATCCGACGATGGCGCGGGTGACGTAGATGAGATGAGGTGTTCTGGCCTTAAGAATCGCGCGTTTGTTCGCTCGACCACCGAAACCCTGGCGTCCCCCCGCAGGCGGCTATCCAGAAGCCCATATCCAACGTCTACTGAAAAGACATGAAGAGCCCCTCGCTGCAAAAGACAATCCGTAAAGCCTCCGGTGGACGCCCCAAGATCCAGACATACTCGGCCAGCAGGTGTGATGGAGAGGCCGTCTAACGCACCGGCCAGCTTGAGCCCCCCACGACTGACATAGGGGCAATCGTCCGCTCGGATTTTGAGCGGAACATCGTTAGGCAACCGGATTCCGGCTTTGTCCAGGCGTTTTTCGCCCGAAAAAACCAGCCCGGCAAGGATAACGGCGCGGGCTTTACGCGTGTCGGGTGCCAGACCCCGATCTACCAGCAATTTATCTAAACTACTCAATTCCATTGAGAAAAACTTTCCATTGCGCTATTCGTCTCCCCAAGAATACTGATGAGAAACTCCGCGAAACCCTGGCTGATCCTGCTCTTGACGGCGCCCATTCCACTCACGCTCTTCGGCATTCTGTCCTACAACTGGTATCAAAAGCAGACGGATTCTACTCGCACAACCCGGCAGTTTATTCAACGCCAAAACGCCGTTATCGCCGCTGATGCCACAACGATTGCGGAGCAGGTGGCTCGCTTCCTGGTGGATGGCGTCAGGGCCGTGCGCACCCTACCCCACCTAAATGAGGCCAGCGATTCTTGGGTTTCCTTTCTAAAATCCCACCGGGCGATGATTCGGGAGTGGAACGGTGTCACCCATGCCATCGATACTCAAGAAACATCCCTGTTCTCGGAGCTCTCGGAGTGGAATTTGGCCGGGCGAGAACTCCGTCGAGTCGGCGGGCTGCGGGGGGGGCCTGTGGCGCTTCCACTGCGCAATTTATTTTCCTGTGACGTCAGGAGCCGGTGCGATTTGAAACTGATTCAGGATCTGAAATTGCTCCCTTCCGGTTCCGTTAGGGTCGGAAGGCTCGTACGCTGGTATTCCCCCGAAAGAATGGATGATACCAATCCTGGCGCGGCCCTGATATTGGGCCAGCGATCGGGAAACAGGATTTACCTGGTGTCGCTCAACTACCAGCACTTAAAGAGTGTTCTCACCCATAGCACGTTTCCTTACGAAAAACGGGGTGACCCATTGGAGGGCTACCAGAATGGGAACTATATTTATGTGACCGACTTCGAGCACAATATCATTGCACATCCGAAATATTGGCATGTGTACGGATTTGACAGAGCATCCGGTCAGCCTGTGCCACCGATGGCGACGGATTCGGACAATGGAATCCGTCCATTGAATATCGCGAAATATCAGCAAGGAAAACTGCGTGACTATTTTGATCGCCTACTCAAACGATCGTTTCAATCTAATTCCGTAGATGTCTTTTCCGCCGCAAATCTCACAGGAACCAACCGAGTCCTCGCGATTGCGCCAATCCTATTCAAAGATGCCCAGTTTACGGAATCAGGAGTTTTTGGACACGTCATTTCGGGTTGCAATGTCGATTATTATGACGATCCGAAGGAGCAGAAGGTCCCGTACTATTAGTGTGGCAAGAGTCGCTCTTCGACTTGGCTGTTGACGCCCCTGCGATTGAAGGCGGGCGAACGGGACATTGAATCCAGCTTCTTGAGAATCCGAACAGCGACGCTTTGGCTATCCAAACCGGTCAACTCCCGCTGCATTTTAGGCGACGCATGCTCGACAAAACGATCTGGCATTCCGATATTGAGAGTCGATCGTAACACATCCGCAGAGGCCATTAACTCGAGCACGGCGGAGCCAAACCCGCCGGCTACGGCATTCTCCTCGAGCGTCACGACGAGGCCCGCGCGCTCGATCCAGTGAACGAGTAGTTCCTCATCCAGCGGCTTCACGAACCGAGCGTTGATTAGGCCCAACTTCAGTCCCCGATCCGCCAAATGCGCAACGGCCTCTAACATCGTTTGGACCGCGTAGCCCACACCGATGAGTAAAACATCGAGTTCGTTGCCATCTGACGAGAGCAGTTCGGCTTTGCCGATCGGAAGAGTAATGAGATCGGCATCCAGCGGAACCCCCACTACCTCGCCGCGAGGATAGCGAATGGCTATCGGTCCTCGCCGATATTCAACGCAGGTTTTAAGCATGTGCTGCAATTCATTTTCATCCTTAGGGGCCATGATGACCATATTAGGAACCGCGCGTAGATAGGACAGATCATAGGCCCCCTGGTGAGTCGCTCCGTCCGCACCGACCAGCCCGGCCCGATCCATCGCGAAAATCACGGGAAGATTCTGGAGCGCAACATCGTGAATTACCTGATCGTAGGCCCGTTGCAAAAAGGTCGAATAGATCGCCGCCACCGGACGAAACCCTTCGGTTGCCAAGCCAGCGGCGAATAGAACGGCATGCGCCTCGGCAATACCAACATCATAAAACTGGTGAGGCACCTCGACCTGAAACTGATTCAACCCGGTACCGCTCGGCATTGCGGCCGTAATCGCCACGACGCGCGGGTCCTCTTTCGCCAGTCGAATGAGAGTTCTGGCGAACACGTCCTGATAGTTCGCCTTTTTCGCAGGTCCGCTCTTGATTCCGTCCTGAACATCGAAAGCAGTGACTCCATGATATTTGATGGGCAACTCCTCGGCGCGGGAATAGCCCTTCCCTTTTGTCGTGAGCGCATGGATCAAAAACGGGCCGCCGGAAACCCCTTCCTTTTTGATGAATGAAAACGCCTCTACCAGTGCATTAACATCATGACCATCGATGGGTCCGAGATATCGAAAGCCGAAGCACTCAAATAAAATTCCCGGAGTAAATGCATTTTTCAACGAGCGCCGAACCTTTCCGGCGATGGAGGCGCCACGCTCTGAAACAGTCTCCAGGAAGTCCTTCAGTTCCCGTCGCAGGCGGTTGTATCCGGGGTGCGTCTGCGCATGGCTGATAAACTTGGCCAGGGCGCCCACGTTAGGATCGATCGACATTTCATTATCATTGAAAATCACCGCAAGATTCTTAACGGGGATATGCCCAGCATTATTCATCGCCTCGTAGACAAGACCGCCGGTGAGCGACCCATCGCCAATAACGGCGAGCGCCCAGTGTGGAATGCCTTTGTGGCGCAACCCCTCGGCAATGCCGATGGCTGAGGATATAGAAGTGCTGGCATGGCCGGCGCCGAAGCAGTCGTACTCGCTTTCGCTACGACAGGTAAATCCGCTGAGTCCCTCGAACTGCCGAATGGTATCAAATCGATCTTTGCGGCCCGTCAGAACCTTATGGCCATAGGCTTGATGCCCCACATCCCAGACAATTCGATCGTGGGGAGTGTCGAATACATAGTGCAGCGCAACCGTCAGTTCCACGGTGCCCAGATTCGATGCGAGGTGGCCGCCCTTTTCCGAAACTACCTGGAGAAGAAAGTTCCTCAGCTCCTGGCACACCTCGGGTAAATCCCGACGTTGCAGTTCTCGAAGCTTCCGGGGGCTGTCCAACTGGTTCAGGAATTTCACGTCACGCCTTCCTCGTCCGAACAAACTCCGCGATTAATACCAAGGGGTTGGCGCGATCGCTATCGACCCTGATTCCCGCGATGGCCGAATCGATGAGACGATTCAGTTTATCCTTGGTTTCCGCCGGGCTCATCACGTGAATATAGCTGGGCTTGGGCTTCTTGCGTGGGCCGCGGGCGTAACGAAAGGCGTGCTCCGAATCGAGAAGATCGTCTGAAATCTGAAAGGCCAATCCGATCGCCTCACCATAGCGACGCAGTCTTTGCAGCGTTTCCGGATCGGCTCCAAAAAGTTTCGCCGGCATCATCACGGATAAAAGAATCATCGCACCAGTCTTATGAATGTGGATAAACTCCAGCTCCGGCAAAGACACACTCGCCATGGGTGTCGTTACGTCGAGTAGTTGGCCACCGACCATTCCGCGAATTCCCGCGTGGTGTGACAGCAACTCGTATCCATCCAAAACGCGTTCCGCGGAAAAACGATTTCCCTCGCGAAGATGGGCCATCTGGCTGAAGGCTTCGGTCAATAAGGCGTCACCGGTGAGCAGGGCGACCGGCTCGGAAAAGCGTCGGTGACTGGAAGGTTTGCCGCGTCGTTGATCATCGTCATCCATTGCCGGCAGATCGTCGTGAATGAGTGAATAGGTGTGAACGTATTCAATGGCGCAGGCTGCGGGCATCACCCATTCGGAATCCTTTCCCAGGTATTCGGTGGAGGCGATACAAAGCAGTGGCCTCAGCCGCTTTCCACCTCCCTCCAAGCTATAAGTCATGGCATCGATGAGCGTTATCAGGCGCTGGGATATTCCCTCTCGATAACGATGGAGACTGTAGAGCAGGTAGGCATCAATTCGAGCCACCTTCTCCTTTGCGTACTGGTCGAATGTCAAAATATTGGTCTCCGCAATGACTAGAATGTGGCCGACTCGAAAGGGACCGTTTTCATCGGGCCATCACCATCAGCGACCAAAAGTTCGACTCGGCGCTCAACCGCCTCGAGCTGGTGCAGGCAGTCCCGGGAGAGGGCGATTCCCTTCTCAAACGCCTTGAATTGCGCCTCCAGGGGCTTCTCGCCCTTTTCGAGCTCCAATATAATGCGCTCAATCTCCTTCAGCGAAGACTCGAACGAATTTCCCGACCCAGTTTCCGATTCCGCCTGTTGCATAAGTCCTAGACGATAGGGGAGCGCCCGATCGGGTGTCAACCAAGAATCGGTTCCAACCACCGAACAAAATTGACAAAGTGAGCAAGAAACCTTTATTTTTCCTACGGTAGTCCGGGCTAATCGCTTACGGGGGAGGGGGCAATGTTTCAACGATCATTTCACCGGCATTTCATCGGCATTGCGGCGTGTCTGTTTTTTCTATCGGCCGGGTGTATCAAGAAAACCTCTAACGAAAACTTACTTTCCAGCACCGAGTTGGTGTTTGGCGAATACGGCTCGATGACTGGTCAGGAAAGCACCTTCGGGATCGCCACACACAAAGGCATTCTCATGGCCATCGAAGAGGCCAATGCAGCCGGCGGCATTAAAGGGAAAAAGGTTCGCCTGATCTCTTATGACGACCAGGGCAAACCGGACGAAGCCGTTACAACCGTGACCAAACTCATCACGCAAGACAAGGTAGTGCTCATTCTGGGAGAGGTCGCGAGCTCCCGGTCCATCGCCGCCGGTGCGATTGCCCAGCAATACAAAATCCCAATGGTAAGCCCCTCGAGCACCAATCCCAAGGTAACTGAGATTGGGGACTATATTTTCCGGGTGTGCTTCATCGATCCGTTTCAAGGGTTGGTCATGGCAAAATTCGCGACGGAAAACCTCAAATTCAAGACGGCGGCAATCTTTAGAGACATCAAAGCCGACTACAGCGTTGGCCTTGCTAACTTTTTTTCGAGCGAATTCACCAAGCGTGGCGGTCAGATCGTGACCGATATTTCCTATTCAAATGGAGATGTCGATTTTAAGACTCAGCTCACATTGATTAAATCCAAAAAACCGGAAGTGCTCTTTATCCCCGGTTACTACACCGAGGTTGGACTCATCGCCAAGCAGGCCAAGGAGCTGAACTTCAAGGGTGTGCTGCTTGGTGGAGACGGTTGGGACAGTGAAAAGTTAACCGAAATCGGTGGCGCGGGAATCGTGGGAGGATTTTTCAGTAACCATTATTCTCACGAGGACAAAAACCCGGTCGTGCAAAACTTCGTTACCCGTTACGAGGCGAAATTTCAGGAAGTTCCCAATGGCCTCGCAGCGATGGGGTACGACGCTGCCTTGGTCGCGCTCGATGCCGCCCGGCGTGCGACGGATCTTTCTCCTAAGGGATTAAAAGATGCTTTGGCCACGACAAAGAATTTTCAGGGAGTCACCGGGATAATCACGATCAACGAAGAAAGAAATGCCGTGAAACCGGCGGTGGTTCTAAAGGTGGCTGGAAACAATCTTTACCAGTATGTGACGACCATTAATCCCTAGCCAGAAAGGGGCGGTTTCCTGCAGGCCCTCATCCAAAACCTGATCAATGGATTGGCCGCGGGAAGCGTTTATGCGCTGGTAGCCCTGGGTTACACCATGGTTTACGGCGTGTTGCAGTTTATCAACTTTGCCCACAGCGACATCTTCATGCTGGGCGCGTTCGGGGGGCTGTATTTGGCCGGATGGCTGGCGGGGGTGCAACCGCAAGCATTGCAGCTCATGCTCGTGATGCTCGGAACGATGGCCTTTTGCGTAGCGATCGCTCTGACCGTCGAGCGCATTGCCTATCGACCCCTTCGAAATGCGCCACGCCTGAACGTACTGATCACAGCCATTGGGGTATCATTGTTTCTCCAAAACCTGGCCCAGGTTATTTTCGGGGCCGATCCTAGACTATTCCCCGCGATTATTCCGACGGTATCGCTGCTCGAAGGCGAAGAGATCGTCTTAAATAACATTCAGGTGCTGGTCATCGGCCTCTCGATTTTTCTCATGATTGTTTTGCATTGGATTGTCCATCGCACCAAGCTCGGAACCGCCATGAGAGCCGTGAGTTTCGACATTCAGATCGCCAGTCTCATGGGTATTCCGACCGATTGGGTAATCGCATTTACCTTCATCATCGGATCGGCGTTGGCGGGGAGCGCATCCATTCTCTACGGTCTCTCATACCCCAAGGTCGAGCCGTTTCTTGGAGTTATGATTGGGTTAAAGGCGTTTGTAGCTGCCGTATTTGGCGGCGTCGGCAGTATCATGGGCGCCGCAATCGGTGGCGTAGTGCTTGGCCTAGCAGAGGTGTTTACCGTTTACTATCTCAGCTCCTCATATCGAGATGCAATTGCCTTTGCAATTCTCATACTCATTCTGCTCGTACGACCGCAAGGCCTCGTCGGATCCGCTAGAAAAGTGAAGGTATAATGCGGGTCAGGGACCTCCTCGCACTGGCGCTGGTAACCACCACGCTCTATTTGACGGACTATCTGCTGACCGAGCGGATCAATGAATACGTCGTTCGGGTCATCATGAACTGCGGCATCGCCTGCATCCTCGCGATGAGCTTAAATCTTATCAATGGCTGTGCCGGCCAGTTTTCTCTGGGGCATGCGGGCTTTATGGCTGTGGGCGCGTACGGCGCCGCCACTCTTACGACTGTTTACCCGTCCGGCGCTCTGATGCAATCCCACTTGGGGGTCGGTGTGAGTATCTTGGGCGGGGGACTGGCGGCCGCGGCGGCGGGGTATCTCGTCGGGCTGCCGTCGTTGCGATTGCGCGGAGACTATCTGGCGATTGTGACTTTAGGGTTCGGCGAGATCATCCGGATTGTGATTCTCAATATTGATGCCATCGGGGGGCCTCGCGGAATGCCGGGAATTCCCCGTGTCTCAACTTTTTTTTGGATCTACTCGTGGGTTGCGATCACGGCCGTCGTACTGTTTAGGATCATGCGTTCCAGTACAGGTCGGGCTCTCCTGTCACTCAGAGAGGATGAAATCGCAGCGGAATCGATGGGAATAAATACGGCCCGCTATAAGGTTCAGGCCTTTGTGATCAGCTCGTTTTTTGCCGGAATCGCCGGCGGTCTTTTTGCCCACTACCAGGGATTTATCGATCCGAGCTCATTTAATTTCAACCGAAGCGTCGAGGTTGTGATTATGGTCGTCATGGGCGGCATGGGGAGCATCAGCGGCTCAGTCATCGGCGCGGTGATTGTAACGATACTGCCCGAGTGTCTTCGATTCCTGGAGCAATTTCGAATGGTCGTATTCCCGGCCATCCTGATCTTCTTGATGTTACTACGGCCCAGGGGGCTCCTGGGTCATCTTGAAGTGTGGCAGTTGGGTTTCCCCCGCTGGATGAAAAGGCGGGAGCCTACATGACGCCGCCAGTTCAGGAATCGCTTCTGACGCTTTCGGGTGTTTCGATTTCTTTTGGCGGGTTGAAGGCTGTGACGAACTTCAACCTTTCATTGCGCCGAAACGAGCTCTGCGGCATCATTGGTCCAAACGGGGCGGGCAAAACAACCATTTTTAATCTGATTACAGGAGTCTATAAACCTACGGCCGGGACCATTTCTCTTTGCGATCAATCATTGGTGGAGTTGCCACCGTACGCCATCGTGAAGAACGGAATCGCTCGGACGTTTCAGAATATCCGCCTTTTTTCTGAGCTTACCGTCCTGGAAAATGTGCAAATCCCATATCACATGCGAATTGGGTACGGCTTTACGGATCTACTCCTGAGGACAAACCGTTTCCGCTCGGTCGAGGCGCAAACTGAGGCGGACGCCGCCTCTCTCCTGAGTCTGCTGGGATTGGGAACTCGCTGCAAGGTCAAGGCCTCAAGCCTTCCGTACGGGGATCAGCGACGATTGGAGATCGCGCGCGCTTTGGCGGCCCAGCCAAAAATCCTATTGCTGGACGAGCCGGCAGCCGGACTCAACTCACGCGAGAAGATCGATCTGATGGAGACCATCGCCACGATTCGAAGACAGTTTAAATTAACGATTCTGCTCATCGAACATGACATGCGTCTCGTGATGGGGATATCCGAGCGTATCATCGTGCTGGATCGCGGGGAGATTATCGCCGAAGGCACTCCCGAGGCGATACAGGATAATCCCAAGGTCATCGAGGCCTATCTGGGGGTGGCGTAATGCTCGAGATTAAGGAAATTGAAGTTTTTTACGGCGCCATTCATGCCATCCGACGTGTGTCGCTGACGGTGAATCCGGGTGAAATCGTCTCGCTCATCGGGTGCAATGGAGCGGGAAAAACCACCATTCTCAGGGCAATCTCAGGGCTTCATCGCCCGTCGAACGGGTCGATTCTTTTCGAGGGCAACGATATCACTCAATTAAAACCACACCATATTGTACGCCACGGAATCAGCCACGCGCCGGAACGTCGAGGGATTTTCCCTAATTTGACAGTCTATGAGAATCTCCTGCTGGGTGGTTTTACCCGGCGCCTTAAACGCCAGGATTATCAAAAGGTTTACGATCTTTTTCCCATTTTGGGCGAACGCACTGGGCAGAATGCCGGGACCTTGTCGGGTGGCGAGCAGCAGATGCTCTCAATCAGTCGAGCCCTGCTTGCGAGGCCTAAGCTGCTCCTTTTGGACGAGCCCTCGCTGGGATTGGCCCCCCAAATCACCAAAACCATTTTTGAAACCCTCAAAAAAATTAACGCCGAGGGCACTACAGTTCTTTTAGTGGAGCAGAATGCCCACGCCGCCCTCAAAATCGCGCACCGGGGCTATGTGTTGGAGGTGGGAGAGGTCGCGATGACCGATAGCGCCCAGAAACTGTTACACGATGACAGAGTCCGCAAAGCTTACCTGGGTGAAGCCTAGATGAAAGCAGTTAGGCGACATCCTCAAACGACTCCTCTTCAAAGAAAGACCAGGCATATTTCTCTCGATCGATAGGCTTGAGCCCTGCCTTCTCGCAGGTATGATTTAAGAACTGCTCACGGCTCCATCCAAATTCCTCGGCCACCTTTGCCAGCAGAACTCCCCGATGCTTTCCACTTTGGACGCTCAGGCCGTGCTTTCCGATGATGACCGCATCAAAACTACTCAGCGGCTGCATTTCGCCCAGAACCGAGATGCCAATGCGAATAGAATCAAATTCGGACGGCTCCAGCGGTTGAAACCTTGGATCTTCGAACGCCGCGAGGCGCGCATATTTTTCGACATTATCCACGAGTGCCGTCGAAGATTCGAGGCTGCCAATACACCCGCGCAGGCGACCCGAGTCGGTGGTCAGCGTGACAAAGCAGGCGGCTCTGTTTTTTGAAAGTCCAGATAATGACTGGTCCTTGGCAGCCGGTGGCAGCGGCAGCCCCAGTTCCCGAGCGATGGTGCGTCGGGCAAGATCCAATAAATACTGTTTTTCCGCTTTACTGAGCCGCACGGGGTAGGGAATGAATGAGCAGTTTTTCGCCGTCTCGAAAGAGCACGATTATTTTTCCGGCCAATCGGACCTCCTCGACACAACCCAGTCCAAACTTCGGGTGATTAATACAGTCCCCTGCGCAAAACGCCTGCTGCGGACTGTAGGATTTTGGCACCGAATTTTTTCTTTCATCCAACCGCTTCTGCCACAACTCGGATGCGAGAATAACGGTTTTTGGAACTCTAGCCGTACGTCCCGGTCGGCCCGAGGCACCGGATCTGGTCGCAACGGCGCCCGTGCCGGTTTTATAGCCGTGCTCCCCACGACATGTCTTGCAAATCACGCGCTTTGGTTTGGTGTCGACCATTGCGGTCACCACATGGGCCAATTCCATTTTGCACTTACCGCAGTAACACAGAACATCGCCGCCGACCCGGGGGCGTTCGTAGTGGTTTACCGTCGACATAAAAGAAAACCATTTTTAGTGATAGCAGGTCCACCCACCGCAGACGTCATTTGTAATCGGGCACGAACTGTCATAAAAGCCACATTATGTTAGGTGACACTCCAGCGCAAGCCTCACCACTGAGAATCGCCGTCACCGTGATGGCACTTTCGATGGTGGTGGTATCCCTGAGTCGCCTATTGATCTCCCGCCAGCACACATCTCAAATTGTGGGAACCACGACCCCGAATCTGTCCTGGATCTCGGCCGACGGTTCAAAACATCAGTTTTCGGAGCTCAGGGGCCAGGTGGTGATGCTGCACTTTTGGGCAAAATGGTGCGCACCCTGTTTGAGTGAAATGCCATCGCTTGCCGCCTTCGAATCGAGGCAAAAAAATCTTCCGTTTACGCTGCTGGCGCTTCACGTTGACCCTGTTTCGAGGGATCAGTTAGCGTTTCTTCCGCTGAGTGACTACCCGGCGAACCTCATTCTTAACTTCGACAGAAGCGCACTGGACTCGCTGGATGTAACCGGAATTCCTGTCACCTTCATCATCGACACCCACGGAAGGATTCGACACGTTTTGAGGGGCCCTCAGAATTGGTCTTCCCCGCGTGTGGAGTCCTGGATCCGAACGCTCATCGGTGAACAGATGTCGACGGGTCTGGAGCAGGCTGCTCGTTGATGCTGTGCCTGAGGTTTGGTGTTATGATGCGAAATGCTCGTGAGTCCACTGCTTCGCTATAAGGCGATCATATTCGTTACCTACATGGCCATGTATGCCATTTGTTATGTTCTCCCGAATCTTTTCCCGCTAAGCCCTCCCAATACGCTTCCGCTTTATGCTGTCGATCTTGCAATTCCGCTGATCCCTTGGACGTTTCTGATTTATGTGTCCGACTACCTGCTATTCTTTCTCGTCATTCTCATTCACCCGACGGCAGCGAGTTTTCGAGTGTTTTCGCGCCAGGCATTTCTCGTTTTGTTCATTTGCGGAACCTTTTTTCTGCTTTACCCCACCACATACCCGCGACCGGAGTATCCGAGTTCGTCCAGTGCCTTGATCACCTGGATTATGAATCTGATTCGATTCGCGGACACGCCCAACAACTGCTTCCCCAGCATGCACGTGGCGATGACCGGGATTGGAGCCTGGTCTCTTCGATCGGTTAAGCCTCGCTCATTTCCGTGGGTTTTTCTTTGGACAATCGCCATCTTCCTGTCGACGCTCACCACCAAACAGCATTATGTATGGGACGTCGTCGGTGGGATCTTCGTTATTTTTTCGGTTATCTTAATTTATTCGATCGTATTCGAACGCATGGGTCTCGAGGCCTCGGCTTCCGCTGCACGGAAATAGACTCTCCGTGGAAACGCCCCCGTTGAGTCTTACGATTTCCTGTGTTACCTGTGGGCCAGAATGTCCACCTTTGAATCCACTAACGGGCTGGTGTTTCAAGCGCTTACCGAGGACTCCGTTTGGGACGACGAAACATCGCGGCTAGTCATTAAAGATAATGTTCGCTGCCGAGCGCAGGTGATTGCGCGCGAAGCTGGCAGGTTTTCAGGTCGTCAGGTCGTGGAAGAGTTGTGTAGCCTGCGAGCGGGTGAAGTGGCGTTGGTGGAGTGCTCCCGCGACGGGGACCCCTTCGCTCCTGGGCAAAAGGTCGTCCTACTCGAGGGGGATTTGCGGGCACTGCTTTCGGTGGAGCGTACACTTTTGAATTTCCTGATGCGCCTCTGCGGAGTCGCGAGTCTGACATCTCGTTTCGTCGAGGCCGTTAATCCCTATCCGACACGGATTTTAGCTACGCGAAAAACCACCCCGGGCCTAAGATCGCTAGAATTGCAGGCCGTTTTACACGGTGGAGGAGCGGTACACCGCCGCTCCTTGAGTGATGGAATCCTGATTAAGGAAAACCACCTCCAATTTATCGATGCGCTTTCCGCGATTAAGATGGCACGGGCCGGGAAATCTCCGTTGCACGGAGTGGAGATCGAAATTCAGGATCTAGGATTACTGGATGCGGTGTTAGAGGCTGAGCCTGACGTCATTATGTTGGATAACCTGTCGATCCAGGACGTAAAGCTCGCTTTGGAAAAAATTAAAGGCCAATGCCAGATCGAAGTTTCAGGCGGCATTCGCCTTGAAAACGTCCGGAACTATGCGGAGTTAGGCGTCGATTTTATCAGTATCGGTCGAATCACCCACTCTGCGCCGGCATGTGACCTGAGTCTGGAATTATGCCACGCTTTCTAGAGACCGACGTACTGATTATCGGGAGCGGAATCGCCGGCCTTTCGACCGCGCTAGCCGTGTCGGATGCCACTGGAAAGGGTGGACTGTCGACGACGATTGTCACCTGCGGTCCCGACGCTGAAGCGAGCAATACCTGGCAAGCCCAGGGGGGCATTATTTATAAAGGGCTCTCTGGCAACGCCGAAGATCTGGTTAACGATATTCTCCAGGCTGGATGCGGGATTAATCATGTCCCGGCTGCGCGGCAGCTAGCCGAATTGGGTCCTCAGATCGTCGAATCGATTCTGCTCAAGCGGGCCAACATCGATTTCGATAAGGAGAATTCAAAATATCACCTCACGAGAGAGGGTGCCCACAGCGAGGCCAGAATCCTGCACCGGGGGGACCAATCGGGCCAGGCTATCTTAGCCGGTCTGGATGCCCTGGTGCGGAAATCGCCCCAGATCGGGCGTTTACCGAAGACGACAGCCGTTAATTTGCTGATGACCTCACACCATGAAAAAAACCGATCGCGACGGCACGATCCGTCGCGGTGTTTTGGCGCTTTTGTGTACGATCAAAAAACAGGCGAGGTATACCCCATCTTCGCCACTCACACGATATTAGCCACCGGCGGAATCGGAGAACTCTATCTGTATCACACCAACAGTAGCCATGCGCGAGGCGACGGCATCGCGTTGGGATACCGGGCTGGCTGTCGTCTGAGTAATTTGGAATATGTGCAGTTCCACCCAACGACATTCTTTCACCCGTCGGCCCGTCGCTTTTTGGTTTCGGAGGCGCTCCGGGGAGAGGGGGCGATTCTGCTCAACCAAAGTGGCGAGCGATTCCTGGGGCGCTATCTTCCGGGAGTGGAGACACCGGAACTGGCCTCGCGCGATCGCGTGGCATGGGCCATTCACCAGGAGATCTTAAGAACCGAGACACCGTGTGTATATCTCGATATCAGTTTCAAAGATTCCAAGTGGATTCAGGAGCGCTTTCCTTTTGTCTATCGCAGTTGTTTGGCCCACGATATTGACATCACAAAGGAGCCCATCCCGGTCATACCGTCCGCGCACTACCATTGTGGCGGAATTTGGACCGACCTTACCGGGCGCACGACACTCGAGAATCTATGGGCGGTGGGAGAGGTTGCGTGCACTGGACTTCACGGCGCCAATCGCCTGGCCAGCACCTCGCTTCTCGAGGGGCTCGTCTGGGGCACTCGCGCCGGTGAATCCATTGTTGAAGAGATTGGCCGCAAACCCACCCCGATTCGACCGGAAATCGATCCGTGGAAGGCTGAATTAACCGAGGTGGATCCCTCTTTCCTGAAGCAGGATTGGTTTACATTGAAATCGACGATGTGGAATTATGTCGGTTTGATCAAAACGGACGCTCGATTAGAGCGCGCCGAAGGAATTCTTTCGGAATTGTCACGCGGGATAGAATCCTTTTATCAAAACGCGAGGCTTTCGGATGAATTAATCGGGCTCAGACACGCCTCGATGACGTCCTTACTCATTCTGGACTCGTGTAAGAAGAATCCCCGGAGTCTGGGGTGTTATTTGCGAGAGGAGCGGGATATTTGATTCCATCGGGTGAAACTTTACGTCGCTATGAAGCGCTTCCGGAATCGGAACTCACCGCACGCATTGGTCAAATTCGCAAGGTCCAAGGTGGCGAACTTTGCATATTAGCCCATCTGTATCAACGGAAGACAATAGCGGGGCTGGCGGATTTTGTCGGGGACTCTTACTCACTCTCTCGGTCAGCCGCGGCCGTTTCCGGTGGAAAATATATTGTTTTTTGCGGTGTTCGCTTCATGGCTGAGAGCGCCGCGATTTTATGCCGTCCCGACCAAAGGGTGTTACACCCCGAGCCCGAGGCTGGATGTCCTATGGCGGATATGGCGTCGCTCCCCGAGGTGGTCAGGGCGTGGCGCGCACTGAGTATCGATGCAGGAACTCCAATCCCCGTTACCTACATGAACAGCACGGCCGATATCAAAGCGTTTTGCGGCGAGCATGACGGGACCATCTGCACTTCGAGTAATGCGCTCAAATCATTCGAATGGGCCTTCAAACGAGGGGACAGGATCTTTTTTCTACCCGACGAACATCTGGGCCGCAATACGGCGTTGAAGTTCGGAATACCAGAGGATGAGATAGTCGTGTGGGACCCCAACCACACGGACGGCGGTGACGAGGATTACCAAAACGCGAAAGTGATTCTCTGGCGCGGATACTGTCCCGTCCACCAGAAGTTCACGGTGCGTGACATTCAACACGTTCGCCATTTTTACCCGGATTGCAAAGTCATCGTTCACCCAGAATGTCCCAGAGAAGTGGTCGATGCTGCGGACGCGTCCGGAAGCACTGATTTTATTTGCAAGTACGTGAATGGCACTCGGCCGGGTGACAAGATATTCGTCGGGACCGAAATCAACCTCATACAAAACTTGCAGGCCAGTTACCCCGATCGTCTGATTGAAAAGTTACACCGCTCGCTTTGCTTGACCATGTACCAGATTTCCTTGGCAAGGGTCCTATGGACGCTCGAAAACCTGGAGCAATTTGAGCGGGTCGAGCTCCCTCCATCGACCTCCCATTTTGCCAGGGTCGCTCTCGACAGGATGCTCTCGATTCATTAGGGCCTGCCCGCCAAGACCCGCATGCAGAGCGGTTTTTATATTGACACCCCGTGTGGTTTTGGATTGATTGACGGGTTGGAGGTTGACATGAAGGGTTTATTGTTCGTTTTTGGGATTTTGGGGACTTTGGCATTTGGCGATGGTTTTGAATGTAAGAATCGTGGCACAGGACCGACACCGCGCTGGTCGGCGAAAACCTTCAACTCCCGCACAGCGGGAGAGGGGCGCGTCCCGGCGCTCTTATATGTTTCTAATGGAAAACGGGGCGGTACGATTGTTCGCGAAGACGATCGCCGCCGGCTTCAGCTTAGCGGAAAAGAGGAGCATGGCGCTTTTGTAACGCTCAAATTGAACTCCGATGAACGGCGCCTTTTATCTAAGCTTGCCGACAATCGCCTGAGCCGAGAGACTCTTGACAGTGTCGCCTACGTTGAACTTTGGGTCAGCTATGAACAGAATGAACCGCTATTAAAAACCTTTCGCAAAAATGGCGAGCTCCGACGACGCGGCTACCTGACGCTCACCAACAGCAAGGAAGAAGAGCTTTACAGCTATCGGCTCGATTGCGACTACAACCCCGCCGACCAGCCTGCTGACGAAGAGTAAAATAGACCGGCATTACCGGACCAAGCCCAGGAATCGACCAGAATAACTGCAAGAATCAACGGCGCGTGTCCGGTAGATTAATATTCAGTTTCAACTTTCCCCGAAATTGCCGGAGCGCAGAACGTTTCTCGCGCCTTTCGATCTCCTGAAGCCCCTCAACGATGGTTTTGGTAATTCCTAGACCCGTCGATTCCACAGCAGCTTTCAAAAGTTGTTCAGGAGCATTGACTGTTATTTTTTTGTGGTGAGAAGCATGGTAAGCAGTATGCATGGCTTTCTGCTGAAGAAAAAGCCCGGTTTTTGTTCCTGTTACCGACTTTGCAAAGGCTGGAAGCGCCGTCCAAACGGTTCAATTGAGAGAGTACTTTCGAGGGAACGTTTGGCCTGAGCCAAGAGGGAAATTCTTACGAGGTGAAGTATGAGTGACGAGTTCGCAGTAATTAAATGGGATATTTGTTTGGAGGGCAGAACTTGGAATAGCAGTGAATTCGACCTACGGTGGCCGTTAACTCCTGAAAAATTTGAATTGGTCGATGGAAAAATGTTTTGGTCAGAAGAGGAGAGGATTCACTTACTTGGCATGTTGCTAGAACAGG
>CAZRVZ010000186.1:0-18062 GCA_964603655.1 uncultured Pseudobdellovibrionaceae bacterium
CGCTGTTTTCCAAAACAGCCTTTAAAAGCATCGGCACAGGTTATTTAAAAAGTATATCCACCGGTGCGTCCGATATGACCTTTTTATTTGTGGCAAGAGCCGACTGAAAGATGGCCTGATCCCTGGCGAGCGCCGAAAACACCTTGTACGCATCGGCATCCTCTAGCTTTCCGATGGCATCCTGTGTAGCGATTTTTTCCACGCCATAGGTCTCTAGCGCGCGACTCACCTGGGTCATCCGCCCCGCAATTTCCGCGCGGCCTAGGGACATCTGCTCATTGGCCTGTATCAACCCCGGCAAGCAATCCCGGACACCTTGCCTGTCATCATTATCGAGGGCTCTGAGAAGTTGGTTAAAAAGCAAAGGAAAGTCCACCCCATCTTTAAGGCCCTTGCCCAAAAAGAGCTCCTCACCCGAAAAATTGATTGGCATCGGCTCTCCGCCTGCCTCGATGTGAATGCCGATTCTGCCGTCATCACCCAGATACTGGCCATCCCGGTCGAATGCGGGACTCTGGGTCTTAAACCCCGCAAAGAGACTGCGCTCACCGTACCGCGAGTTCATCGCCTGGAGAATGCTGGACCACAGCCCTGAGACATCATTAAAAATCGCCGCGCGGCTGGTCGTGGAGTCCGCCGCCGCGACCGAAAGTTGGTACGCCCGCTGTACGAATTCCTGCATCTGTGTAAGCGAGGTTTCAGCGGCAGTCATAAAATGCATCGCTATTTGCGCATTGCGTTCGATTTTATCTCCGGTAGCGACCGTGTCCTTGAGATTCTGGGCGCGAATCCACCCTCCAGGATCGTCGGACGGGCGATTGATCTCCTTATGCGTCTGTGCCTTTTCAGCGCTCTCGATCTCTTTTTCACGAGCGCGCATGACGTGATTCAGACTTCCTGAATAGATTTGGTTGGTCGATACGCGTGAGGACACATTTCACCTCATTAGTCATTGGGGTCTTAAGTCTTAAGACTGAGAATCGTCTGGAGCAGTTCGTCTCCAACTTTGGTGGCCTTGGCGGCCGCATTGAAGGCATGCTGAAATTGGATCAAATTTATCGCCTCTTCTTCGAGTGACACGCCGGATACAGATTCGCGATAATTTTCCAGCTGACTGAGCACCCGATCCGAGCTTTCAAAAAAATGGCGCTCCCGCTGGGTTTCCGCCCCCAGAAAACCCATCAGTGAGTTGAGGCTTTCGTTTAGAGTCAGGCGCGGTTCGGCGTCGGGATTGGCCCTGAAAAACTCCGGCATGATCGGCCGTGAGCCCAGTTCGGCGATCTCCAGCGCCACGCGATTATCACCGGAAACGGTCGTGAATCCGGTGCCGATGGAATCCGGACTCTCCTTGACGCCCGAACTAATTCTGAGCAGCGATGCCGCCCCCTTGACGGACTCCAGTGATTCAAAAAGGGGAGACCCTGGATTTCCACTAATATCGGTAGCTTCGCCGTGCGCTCCATTGACCAATTCGGCCAACCTGAAGGCCGCCGCGTCGAGCTGGTTCAGCATGGGATTAATAATCTTGTCTCGCACATGAACCGCTCCCCCCACCTCACCGTCCTCGACCCGAATCGGGATAAATCGATTCCCATAGCGATCGTGCATCGTAATTTCAACACTGCCATCGGACTTGTCTCCCTTGCCCGGCGTGCGCGTCGCCTCGACCTCGTTTACCTCGTTGCCCTGCACGAGCACCGCCCCCCCCGAGACGATCGTAGCCGCGCCTCTTTCGTCATAATAGGTTTGAAATCCCAGCTTTGCCGAGAGATGGCGCAGAATTTCCTCACGCCGATCCAGGAGTTCGTTTGGAACATCCCGCACAGCCTCGGACAGGGTAATAGCCTGATTGAGCGAGGCGACTTCACGAGTTAGTTGGTTCACATCGTTAACCAAACCCACCAGATTCAGATCGGTCTCTTTTTTGAGCGACTCGAGCGCACTATTAATCTTTTGAAAGGCCCGGCCCACATCTTCCGTCGCATTGATAGCATTCATTTTCAGCGTCGAATGCTCGGGATTAGTGGACAGTTCGCGAAAGGTGTTAAAAAAATTATTGACCCGTTCACTGAGCTGCTTTCCCTGTTCGTAAACCTGCCCCTCGATGCGCCCAAGCCCCTCAGCTCTTGCCTTAAACCCTCCGTGGGTCTTGGACTCCTCCATGATCTGGCCCTGAACAAAGTCGTTGTGCATCCGCATGACACGATCGATGCGCACACCGCCCCCGAGGGTCGTCCCACCAACGGTAGATTTTGCATTCGACGCAAAAACAGCCCGCTGACGGCTATAACCCGGCGTGTTCGCGTTGGAAACGTTATTGCTTGTGGTATTTAACGCCCGCCGATTCGCCTCAATTCCCTGACGGCCGATTTCAAAAATATCGTTGATTGCCATAGTCTATTTTCCTAACGTCGGCCGGCGAGCGTTTTCGTATCAGTAAAAACCTTCCACCACTCGCCCTTCGTATTTGCCGGACACACTATCGCCGCGGTGTGAATAAATAGGGGGACCGCTCATCAATTTGCGCAGATTTTCCAAAAGCGTGGACTGCCTGGCGAGCGAACGTTCGATTAAACGCAGATTGCTCGCGCAAAGAAGATTGACCTCGTGGCACAGCTTGGCCCATTCAGGCCGCAGAGTCGCGAGAAAGCTATCTTGAGTCGTCTCCCGGCGAATCTCGCGAATGCGACTGAGTTCGTGGCAGAGGCGCTCTTTCTCCCCATTGTTTGCGATAAGCTTTTGCGTGTTAAACAGCACGAGGCAATCTCGCTCTTTCAAGAGGCACTCCATAAGTGAGCTCAAAGTTGCCTCTTCGGCATCAAAATGGCGCGTATTTTCCATGAGCTAATTACAAAACTGACTGACTAGAGGTTGTTTTTACCGAAATCGGTATTCAAATGGTCAGAAATGAGCTTTTCGGCAACGGCGTCGGCATCCACACGGTACGTGCCGTCCTTAATTTTTTGTTTTAACCAATTCACGCGGTCGGCTCTCACGTCCGGCGAGGCTTTTGCCGTATCGAAAGCTGATTTCATGAGGCGGGCTTTCTCCGAAATGGTGACATCAGCTGACCCCGAAGACTCGGTCCTCCCCACAGATGATTGTTTTTCAATCGGGGGACTCTTAACCCGTTGCGAACCAGAAATATCGTTAACGACACTGCCTTTAGGTCCTTCAAGATTATTTATTTTCATGTATCCTCCAGGTTTTCTGGGCGCCTCTCTAGAAATAAACCTCGTATTCGTAGTGTATCACCCGCCATTTTGCGTCCGCAATAACTGGCTGTGGATAATCTTTGCGAGGCCCATCTGGTCGGTTGCCGCAATGCGCTCGGAATATTCCGTATCAAGCATCCCCTGGTAAATTTTTTCAGCGTGGCTTTCGGGGACATACCCCCCCTTGGTAATAGTGCTGCGCATGGCTCCAATGAGCTGATTCACAAACACCGCCTCGAATTGGCGCGAGATATCCCACAACTTATCGGGTGGTTTGGCGATTCTTGCTCCAATTTGCGACTCAATCTTCACTTTATTTCCACGTCGGCCATGAGACTGCCCGAAGCCCTCAGAGCCGCCAAAATCGCTACGAGATCATCGGGGGACGCACCCAGATCATTGAGCCCGGTCGCTACGTCGGCCACGCTGGTCCCTTTGATTAGTAGTCCCACGCTCTTTTCGCGCGGAGCCACTTGCGCCACCGGGTTTGTCACCTCCAAGCGCAAATTTCCGTGGGAAATGGCCACGGGGGCGACAGTCACGCGCTCACCCATGACGACGGTGCCCGACCGTTCATTGATGACAACTCTCGCCCTCCTATCCGCCTCGACATCGATGCTCTCCAAAAGCGCGATGAGCTCCACTCCGGACCCCTCGTAATCGTAAGGCGCGATAATATCGACTCGCCCAGCATCGACCGCGGTTGCATATTTGCCACCGAGTTCCTCGTTGATGCGAATGGCCATTCGGGCGGCGGTCGTGAAATCCGCCTGCAGTAAATTAAACGTCAGGTTTCGGCTAATCTCCACCGGAACCACCTTTTCGAGCACGGCACCCGCCGAGATGGTTCCCGATGACACTATCTGCGACTGGAGAGCGCCTCGCGCGTCTTTACGACGATAGATGGAGATCTTCCCCTGACTGACGGCGTAAACCGAACCGTCCGCCCCTTTCAGAGGCGTCATGAGAAGCGTGCCCCCTTCGAGGGATGTGGCATTGCCAATGCTGGAAACGGTAACGTCAATGCGCGTGCCCGCCGTCGCAAATGGAGGCATCCACGCCTGGACCATCACCTCTGCAGCGTTTCGAGTGTCTAGAGCGCGGTCCTTGAGATCGACCCCCAAACCCTTGAGTAATTGATGAACCGCTCCACCCTTTTCCTCGATTCCGGACTTGTCGCCGGTACCGCCAAGCCCCGCGACCACCCCGTAACCGACTAACTGGTTATCACGGGCACCGCGGATCGTGGAAATATCCTTAATTCGGGCGCCCGTCGCCAGAGCGCTCAGCACAAGAATTGGGACTACGATTCTCATGAAATGATCCTCATGCCTTAGGTGCCTCGACGCTGATATTTAGATTGAAAAGCTGATCCCAGTTAACGCTATCATCTGTCTGGAGATCCTTTTCTCGCACGGTAGCCTGCACCTTGAGTTCCAATGATTCATCGACAAACTTTATCTGACGCGAGCCCGTCACCTGAAAAACACCACCGGCAAAGACATCCTGAATCTGCACGCTCATGTCCGTCTCGACCATCGCTGATTCCGACTTGCCTTTAAGGTCCTTTTTAAGCCGCTTTGAAAGCCATTCACGGAGTGATTCAGTATAGCGGACCTTGATGATATCCCCGACCTTTCGGGGCATAACGTCAGTAAAAAGCGAATTCCAATAACTGCCCTCGCTCCAGAGCGAACCCGGTTCTCGCGCCACCCCTCTCTTTTCCACCGCGATTTTCTTATCGACTGCCGTTAAAGACGGCCCCTTGGGTTGAGAGGCGCAACCGACAAGTATCATAATCCAAAATAATTTTTTCATTGAGAGCTCACCGTTTGGGGCCCGGACACGCGAGCGACCACGACTTTGCGAGAGGTGGTATTTTCTACTCGAATCCAGTCATTAGGCTTTCCGCTCTGTAGTGCCCGTGCCGATGTGCTAAGCCGTAATCCGTTCTTCTCATGAATGAGTGTTACAGGATTTCCGGCCACAACCCAGGTTACCTTCTGAGTCTGTAGACGAGTCAGAATCGTGCCCCGACGGACGAACCCTCTCACTTCGAGGGCGCTCAAATCGGTCCGATCGCGAAAAACACCTGACCGCGTGAGTTGAGAAATTTCCACCGCCGCAAACTGGGTGTTTTGGGTGTCGAACACCTCACCGGGGGTGAGATCGCGCGCCGCAGTCAGAATGTTTTCCCGACAGCGAACGAGCGCGGTTCCGCTGATGCCGGCTTTAAAAACCTCGAACCGAATCGGCCCCACAGGCGGATCGGTTGTGATGACAACCTTTTCGGACTGCCGTACGCTCCATGGGCGAGAAAGCGCCACCCTATCGACGACCAGCCCTTCCCTGCACCACCCCTTCGCCTTAACCGCCAGAGCGATGGCGTCTGATCCCGTGGCAAATTGCCCGACAAGCATCACGCTGGGAATCATGACAAGCAGTAACCTCATCGCACGTTCACCGTATGTTGCAGCATTTGATCAACCGTTTGAATTACCTTTGAATTCATCTCATAGGCCCTCTGGGCCGCGATCATGTCGGTCATCTCCTTCATGACCTCGACATTTGAGTTCTCGATGAAATGCTGCATGATGTGCCCGGCTCCGGTGTCTCCGGGACTGGTAAGATTGGCAGCGCCACTCGCAGTCGTTTCCAGGTACAGATTTTTCCCCATGGCTTTTAGTCCACCATTATTGACGAAAGTTGCCAGCTGAACCTGGCCTATCTGAACCTTTTCCATTTCCGAAATAACGGCAAACACCCCACCCTCCTCGGAAATCTGGATGTTTTTGGCATTGGGGGGAATCGCAATTTCCGGAAGCAGCGGATAGCCCTCGACCGTCTCAATGCGACCACTGGAAGACTTGTGAAACGTCCCGTCCCGTCGGTATGCGGCCTGCCCGTTAGGTAACTGAACGACGAAAAAACCCTCACCTCGAACCATCATGTCGAGATCTCGCTGGGTATGAGTAGGCGTCCCCATCTCGAAATTGCGTTGAGTGCCGGACACGCGCACTCCCATGCCCCGTTGAATTCCTAGAGGAGACTGAGTCAGAGCGCTGGTATTGGCTCCGGGCTCCTGGATAGTCTCGTACAGCAGGTCTTGAAACTCGGCCCGGGATTTTTTAAAGCCCGCGGTATTCACGTTGGCAATGTTGTTGGAAATGTGGTCGATTTGGGACAGCTGAGCCTGCATCCCTGATGCCGCCGTTTTAAGTGCTCCAATCATAGGTTATCCCTTGGCTATTTCGTTTACGGACTTTTTATCGATGTCCTGATAGGCCTTGATCGCCTGCATGTGTGACTCGTAGGAGCGTGTAATTTCGATAAGTTTTGTCATTTCAGCGACGGCATTAACGTTTGATCCCTCCAGAAATGCCTGGTGCACTCGCGTGCTTTTTGATTCATCCACCCGGTTCTCTGGGTGCACGTTTCTAAAATAGGTATTTCCCACCTTTTCGAGCCATTGATCCTCTTTAAACTCAACAACGGCGAGCGACCCGATGCGCTCGTTGTTCTGGAATAACGAGCCATCTTCGCTCACGCGAAAATCCCCATCTTTAAGCTGAATGAGACGCCCGGTCGCCTCCTCGTTACCGAGTGCCCCCTCACCAACATCCTGACTACGCTGGCCTAAGACCGGAAAGCCGTTGGATGTGACCAGCGTGCCGTTTTCTGACAGTGAAAGATTGCCCTGCCGCGTATAACGGATACCTGACGGTGTCAGAACCTCCAGAAATCCCTTCCCCTCGATCGCCAAATCCAGGGCTCGGCCGGTTGAATAGACGGTACCCTGATTGTGACTCGTATAGGTTGCATCCATTTCCACAAAACTTTTATCGCCTGCCGGCCGACCGTCAAACAGCGTTGCCGCCGTAATTTCACGTTGTAAGCCCTCAACCGTGTCCTGGCGCCTCAGCTCGGTCATGTACTCATTAAACGTACCGATGTCGCGCCGAAAGCCCGGCGTATTTGCGTTGGCCAGGTTATTGGCGACCAGTTCGAGCTCGTGCCCCTTGGCGATGCCGCCCGATAACGCTGTGTATATTCCCTTATCCATGATTTTTTCCCTCTGGACCGTTAGGAAAAACCCGGCTTATAAAAAACCGTTAAAGAAAAAACGCGATCCTGCCGATACATCTATACTTGCAGTCTGCAACCCGCATGCCACGGCGTGCGTGCTTAATTCTATTAAATGGGTGAGTTCATCCTGGAACATTTTTCCGCGTAGAGAAATAATTTCCTACCTAGCCCGCGCGTAGTCCATGCCCGAGAAATTATCCCGTCGTTTGATTTCCCGCGCGAGTTCTTCAGCAAACACCCGGTGATAACGGGGCCCCGGGTGCTCCAGTGAAGAGTCCAGTACCAAACCCTCTCGGACACGGCCTTCTACCCGATCCTTAATCGATACAACGTTAAGCGATCGCCTTTGGACTTCACGCAAAAACTCCCCAGGGAGTTCTTGGGCCAAATGCACGAAAATCACCCGTCCCGGAAAACGGCGATCCACGCGGTCAAGTAACGCTGCGTTTAAATTCACCACGCAACGACGCACGGACGGCTCAACTGCGGCCGCAACCCCAACCTGAATTAGCCGCGACCTCAGAATTTGGGAAATGACGATATCGGCCAAACGCTGAAACTTACGACCATGGCTAATCGCAATGACTTCGGGAGACTTCACGGACTCTGCCACTTCATTCTCGCCGGAATAACCACTCCAACTGGGTTTAGACTTTCCAAAGTAAAAGGGGAAGCAGCTGCGATGTAGGTCGGCTGCGATAAATGCAACTACGATCCATTTTGGTTGAATGACAGGCGCCAGCCGCTCGGCATAAAGCACCATTTGATCGATGCCAAATCCACTCACACCGAAATTGCGAGCATCATAGTTCGGAAGTATTTGCATTAACTGGTTGGGAAACGTTTCCCTCTCGGAGACTCCCAGTCCATAGGTCCACGAATCGCCGAACACTGTCACTACCTGGCGATCGCTCGGGGTAAGATTCTCCGGACGGTCGCTTCGCCAACCCAGCCGTCCATCGAATTCGGCAATGGGTGTTTTGGCAACGGGGAACTTACGCCCGAACCACAATGTCTCACCGAAATAATACTGCGCGGTCGAAATGGCCGCATCGCCCATTCGAGCAAACGTCAGCCGCAAGGCCAACTCCAGAAAAATGCAGGAGATTAAAAAGATAAAAAACGATCCGAGTCGTGAATGCCGATTTAACCAGTCAGCCACAAGGTTTAAAGTTTATCACCAAATCAGGCCAAATCGGCGGTGAAAGTAGTATAATAAAGGCATCTCTCCCCGAAATTAACACCATGACTTACTTTCGATCCGTACCTCTGTTTTACGCAACCGGTTTGCAGCTTTACCAAATGATGCAAGTCCTGACTCCCACGAGCGAAACCCACTCGCCACTAGCGCTCCTATCTGCTGGCTCGCTTTTCATGGCACTGGGCTCCAAACTAGGTTCCACCCTGGAACTTATCTGGGCCTCTCACACAATGACTGCACTTTCCCTCGGACTGCTGGCATTTGCAGGGATACTTGCGGGGATCTTCCCGACGGAAATCCCGCTGGTCACACTGGGGATTGTCTCAGTTTCCCATGGACTGCTCGGTGGCCATTGGGCTCGTTTGACTCAATCGTTTAACCGGCTGTCTGGGTGCCTTCTGATGCTCCTCATTGCGCTAGTTGGCGTGTTGTTGTTTCCGTTTTCGTGGATGGCTATGGCGCTGTTGACCTCGCTCGTATTTTTGATCGAGATGGGAATCGTATTTTGCGAGCAAATGGACCTATGAAAATCCCGATGACGGCGATTGCGACTGCGCTTTGGATTGCCGCCGGTTTCATGCAACTGCAATACCTGTCCAACGCCGGACTGCCGTTAACCCCCGGTTGGTTCGGCCTGCTTTCTGGAATTGCCCTTGCCTTTTCCTTCGGATTCTTAGGCCGATTCGGAGACGGACCCCGAACCTCCGGCCAGAACTCCGGCCAAGACTCCGGCCAGAACTCCGGCCAAGACTCCGGCCAAGACTCCGGCCAAGACTCCGGGAAGTTCCTGCTCCTCATGAGTGCGGTGTACGGCGCGATCATTCCGATACACAGAATCAGCATCGTCTATCTAGGTAAAACCGGCACCTTTTTGACCTTTCTCGCTTTCGGACTGGCAATCTCCGGCCTTGAAAAACCGACGCGAAAATCCCTTGGGATCATGGGAGCCACGCTAACCCTACTGTGCCTCATGGACTCCGCGTTGCACGTACTCGATCTCCCCCGCACCATATTGGGCGCCATCGTTGGCACCATCGGGATGACAATCTCCCTGATTGCCCAGGGCTCTTATCGTCAGATACGGACCGGGATTCTAGCGCTACTCGTCATTGCTTCATCGTCACTGACCCCATCCCACCAGGATTGGATTTCCGATTCCACCCGGTCTCGCTACTCGGTAGTCGCAACGCCCCACCAGTCACTTGGGCACGCCCACACGCTCTACATCAACGGACGACCATACTTTGATAGCGTTTCCGAGCAATATTCCCACGCGTGTTCGACGCAATTGTCTCTTGCCCACTTTGGCGCGAATCAAACGGCGCGGTCCGCCCTCGTTGTATTCGGTGGAGACGGCATGATCGCTCGAAATCTCTTGACGCTTAAAAGTCTGACGACCCTGTCGGTGCTCGATTCGGACTCTCGTCTGGCGAAGCTGGCAATGGAAAATCCCATTTTTCGAGCTTACAATCTAGACTCTCTCAGAAGTCCCAGAACTAAAGTTACGATCGGATTACCATTCGCCCAAGTTGCACAGATGACCGAGAAATATGACCTGATTATCGTGAATCTGCCCCAAAAAACCCCATCTCGCGATCGCATTCACTTCACAAGAGATTTTTTTGAACTCATTGACCGCCGCGCTAAACCCCAAGGAGTCATTACTTTTATCTACCATTCAGCTTCGTCGGATCGGATCCTACCCACGCTGTACCACACTCTTAAAGATCGCGAAGTATCGCATTATCGGGACAGCGCGATGAATTATTCATTTGTAGTCACATCCCGAGCCCTCTCCACGGGCTCGAAAAACGCATTGGAAGCAAGACAATACCTAGCCCGGCGATGTCCCAAGCTCGATTTCATTCCATCGAACAATAATATCTTTACCGTTAAGGGAATAGTAACGGGTGAGAATGCAAACGAAGAGAGAGTCTCGATGATGGTCGGAACAATGGCTTCCCGACTCTCTCTTCCCCGTTGAAAGACTTTAATTCAGATAATCTTTAAACGCTTTTCCAGGGCGAAACTTTGGCACGGTGCGTGCTGGAATTTTGAGTTCGCTTCCAGTCTGCGGATTTCGTCCAATTCGCGCCTTACGACGGGCCCTCGTGAACGTTCCGAAACCTACCAATGTCACATCACTGCCTTTTTTAACCGACTTCTTGATATTTTCCGTCAAAGAGTCGAGCACACGTTCGCAGTCCGCTTTCGTTAAACCAACTTCCGTTGTGAGTTGCTCCACCAATTCAGCCTTATTCATGATTTCTCCTTACAAATTTACGAATCATTAACAAACACCAAGAAACACCCAACCGCCTAATCTTGTGTGCTTTTAACAAAGTGAAATCTGAGGGTCAATAATTTTCATGGTAGCATTCTCAATGTGGAACGACATTTTTCGCATTTTTTTTTCTTGACGCTTTCCATTTTTGTGACTTCTCAGTGTCGCAACCAAAGCGAGACCACTCCATTCCCTCACGAACGCGTCATCACTTGGATTGCACCATCAATGGCGGGAGCATCGGGAAAGCCCCTGTCACTGACAAATCACCCCGCCATCTACTCCATGATTCACGAGGGCCTGACTCGATTTGCATTTGTCGATGGCGAACTCACCGCGGTTCCTGCAATGGCAGAGTCCTGGCGCTTTTTATCGCCGACAGACATCGAATTCACACTGCGGCCCGTGCGCGGAATCGATGGCCGCCCCTACTCGGCAAGTGACATTGCTCGCGACCTCAATCGACAATTTGCAAACACTAGAAACCTATGCGGCTCGCTGGGTTCCGTTTCCGAATCTATCCTCAGTCCTATTCACATCACCGCCTCAAGCACAAACACAGTCCGTTTGCAGTTTAGTGCGCCGGTACCTCATTTGCCTTACTCACTCGCCTGCCCGGAACTTTGGCCAGTGCGGTTTTCAAGTACCGGGCGCCCCATCCTTGCCGGCCCGTTTCACCTCTCCGCTAGCGAGAAGGACGAGTGGGTATTGGAACCCAATCCGTTTTTCCATTCCCCCATCGATCCCAACACGCGGATCGTCATGCGAAACAGTCCGAGCGCTGAACTCCGTAATTATTTTGTCCCGAGTTTGAATGCCGAATTGGTAGATTCCATTTCAACCTTCACTCAGGAAAAAGAGATCGAGTATTTTGAACGTCCGCAGCCCGAACAGATTTTTTTAATGATTCGGCCCAACCGATCGGGCATTAGTTTCCGGATTCGCAAGAAACTTTTATCAAGCTTTGATTCAGCAGAATGGACGCGTCTTGTTAGTTTTGATGATCCCACCATTAGTTTAATTCCTGAGTTCAGTCCCTCCACTACACTCAGGCTTGAAACTCCGGAAACGGCGCAAGGTTTATCGGGCGTTGATTTTCCGATAGTTCTTAACTGTCCACACCCACTCAGATCTCTGGGTGAGAATATCGTCGCACAATGGGGTCGACTAGGCATACCCGCGCGACTGGGAATAGGCACAACTCACGGACCTATCTCAGTTTTGTCTAGGGTCACGCGCTACGCCGACCCTTTACACTGGCCCGTTGATTTTGGGTTTGGCCCCTCAACGGGTGCTGCGATTGTGCAATTTCCTGACCTCAACTGGTTGCGAAGCATTCATCAGAAGTCACTAAAAAAGTTAGTCGATGAAGGCTGGCTAAGACTGATTGGCCGCTTGGCCACTCGTAGCGCTCGCCGCATTACCGCGAACGACTTTAGACCTTCACCCTATGGGGGTTGGGCCATCGAAAAACCACCCGAAAAAGTAAAAGAAAAAGTAAAAGTACCCGGAGTAAAAGTACCCGGTACCTTTCAGGACGGTACCTTTCAGGACCGCGTCATGTGACGACGCGGAGATTTCGGTGTACCAAGACACCTTCTTAAAGCTCGACGCAAAACCCCGCTTTCAAACGATTGGGACTGATGGGACGACCGGTCCGAAGGTCCGACAATTCCAGATAACCATCACAGCTGTTAGCCACGGCCCTGAGTGTGCCGTTCCAAATGTCGTCTCCGACGCGGATATGGTACGTGGTCGTTCCTAAGCGACTCGCGAGAAAACCGCTCACCTTTCGCGTCGCGGAGTCAGAAACCAATTCGCCATCAAAGCGCAGGTAAGGAATCATGGTACGGCGAGGCAAAGACGGGCTGGCATCGAACCAGAGTTCCATAAAATACTCCCGACTTCCAAAGACTTGCCGGTGTCTGGCCTCGGGATGAAAGGCTCTTCCGGCAAAGGCATACATCAGAAAAAACGTCGGAAGCACTAGTCGCAAAAAACCTGGAAATTTCAGGCCCATAGGGCGATTAGGTACCCTATCAAGCCGATCGAATTCAAGACCAAAAATGGAGTATTATAAGGGCATGCTTCCACACATTTTGTTCCTGGCTGCTTCGTTGTCTGCTACAGGCGCGTCGCGCTCGCCGGCCGTTTGGCTTTCTCTAGCCGATGAATTCCGCGCGCCCGGGGGGACCCTGTCATTTCAGGTCGAGGTCAAGGATTTCCTTAAGTCCCAGTTGCTTCGGGAAAACACCTACCGTGTCTATTCGAAAGAGGATCATTCGGTATTAGTTGAAACGCTCGCCCCGACCCGACTGATTGGCAGAAAATTGCTGATGGCCGGAACGCTCTGGATGTACTTACCGTCTCTGAAACGTCCCACACAGGTCAGCCTACAGAGTCGCCTTACGGGCGAAGTTTCTAACGGCGATATCGCGCGCATGCAATTTAGCCGCGACTACGCCGCCAGAGTAGAAAGCGTCAACAAATCGGGGGCCCGTCTTTGGTTAACGGCTAGATTGCGGACAGCCACCTATCGCAATATTCGATTGCATTTGGCTCCCGATGGGATGCCGACAAAAGCCGAATACTTCGCCATTTCCGGAAAGCTTCTGAAAACCGGAGAATATTCGGGCTTACAACCCGTTTTGGGACGTAAGCGACTCACGCGTGTGACTATTCGTGACGCAATCGATCCCAACAAGCAGTCTTTCCTCACCTATTCAAAATACAGGAACGAGGTGTTGGACGATGCCTTCTTCGATAAAGAAAACCTGGTGGATTAGTCTCCTCTGTCTATGGGCCCATGGCTCCCAGAGCGGTTTCAAGGGTCGCTTTGATACTCGGGTAACCCATACCCGCGAGTCGCTGGCTTCCCACCGCGACCGCTTTTTTCTGGAGCAGAACTATACGAATGCCCTCCTTACTCTCGTCGGGTCGTTTCGGGCGCAGACGGAGGGGTTAGCTCCCGGGACTCCACGCTCCACCGTCGACTTGAGGGACCTCTACATCGGCGTGAAATCATCCGGCCTGAATCTCAAACTGGGATGGCAGCAAGTCGTCTGGGGCGAGGCGTTCGGTTTTTATTTCGCCGATATCATTAATCCAAAGGACCTGACGGAACTCGGACTCGGTGACTTAGAGGGCAATCGACTAACCGTACCAATGTTAAATGCCAAGTACATCAGTCAATCGAACTCTGCGCAGCTCGTCATTATTCCGACACCCATGATTTCCAGAATTCCAAAGGTCGGCTCCGCCTTTTCATTCCCCTACGAAAGTGTTTTCGCTGATTACCCGGTCTCGGTCTCTGACACCCGTCACCCTCAGTTAGCGCTTGATAATTTTGAAGGCGGACTGCGCCTATCCACAAACGTTCGTTCGACGTCACTGGCGGGTTTTTATTTTTATGGATTCGACCGCAATCCTCCCAGCATCAGCACGCCCGCTGCGGGGGGCTTTTCGATCGACCGCCCTTTCAAACGCCAACACTCGATCGGCATTTCATCCTCGACCGATATCTGGGCCTCGGTCGCTCGAACTGAGTTCGTTTTTCACGCAGATAGGGCCATTCAAGTCATTTCACCGGGAGCCCTCGCGAGCGCCAATGCGTCGCAGATGAGTTTTGTCCTAGGATTTGACCGGCCCATGGCCGATTGGCAATTCGGCGTTCAGGGATCGGTTTCCCACAGACTTGTGGAAATTGTCGGCTCTGGAGCTAGAACCACCGAACAATTATCGATACGTCTGGCGGGTTTGACGACCGCACAGATGGATTGGGAGATTATTACCAGCTACCTCTTTCATGATGGCAGTTGGCTGGGGCAACCCAAACTTACGCTACCTCTATCCTCACAGCTCGAACTATCGCTTGCGGCCGATATTTTTTTGGGCGGTGCTTCATCGGAGTTCGGCAGTTTCCAAAGATCCAGCCGAGTCCTTGCGGAATTTAGGGCGCATCTTTCAAGTTAATTTCGCAGAGCCTCGACCACCTTCATTCTACTAGCTCTAATGGCAGGTATTACGGCAGCTAGTGTCGCAGTCATTATCGCTAGTATCCAAGCCCCTTTGACCGAGCTCCACGTAAGCACTACTTCGATATTGAGCGGAGCGCTGGCCCCAGGCATCACCACCTGCATCTGACTCCAATTAATCCCGAGCGAAAGCAGCGTGCCCAGTACCGCCCCGAGTACCCCGCCCAAAAAGCCGAGAATAGCGCCTTCAAGTACAAACTGCCAGATGACGGACCCTCGAGTCTCACCCAGCGCCCTTAAGGTGCCTATTTCCTGGGTTCGTTCGTAAACCGACATTCCGATTGTGTTCAAAATAGAAAGCAGTACCAGCGATAGAATAATGGACTGGAAGATACGATTTTGAACTCGATTAAAACTCGCCACCTGAGCATAAAGCTTGGCTTGCCGGTACCAGGGCTGCACCTGAAGCTCCGGCCATTTGAGGGAGAGTGATTTGTCGAGAGCGCGGCGAATGGGGATTGTGGAAAAGGTATGATCCAGGCCTATCACGATAGTTTCGACGGCTTTCGTATCGAGCAGTTTCTGAGCTGCGCCCAGCGTGACGAGAAAGGTGTTGTCATCGAAATCACTGATGGCGGTCCTAAAAACCCCGCTCACCTCCATATCCAGCGCGTTCACCACACCATCGTAGGTTTGAGACATCACCACGAGTGAGTCCCCGGCCTTGGCACCGAGTTTTTTAGACAAACCATATCCCAACGCAATTTGAAATGGCTTAGTCGAGGTCAGCCCATGGCCCGCGACATAACGAAAACTGCGATTGCGCGAATGCTCAACTTTGGGGTCAAAGCTCACCCCTTGCGCGCTGACGCTTCTCTCCCTTTTCGAGATGAGTCCAAAAAAATTGAGTCTCCCTGATGCGTAACGCACATGGGGATTGGCTCTGACTTCGCGCAATACTTTTTTATAACCTTGAATCAATCCGTCCTTTGGACTCTTCAAGGTCTTATTCCAATAGTTCTCTTTGGCAATTTGAAGGTGTCCCGTCTGGGTACGAATCGTCGTTTCCCTTAAGCCCACGACTAGGCGCTGAACAAACCCCTCGAAGATCAGGAGCATTGCCACACCGCCTGCGATCATGGCCAGGTTGAGAGCAGTTCTTCTCCCGTGACGAAAGGTATTGCGAAAGGCGAGGCGCCATCTAAGCCACATTTCGAAGCTCCTCTTCAAATTCCCCTTGAACGAGGTGGAGCCTTCTCGTGGCAAACTTGAGTACGATCGGATCGTGCGAAGAAAACAAAAAGGTACAACCGGATTTTAAATTGAGATCGCGCATGAGCTCGAGCACCAGAAGCGCATTCTGATGATCGAGACTTGCTGTCGGCTCGTCGGCGAAAATAATACTTGGCCGCTTCACAAACGCCCTGGCAATGGCCACGCGCTGTTGCTGACCGCCGGAGAGATCGGCCGGCCTTCGATCGGCAAACTCCCCCAGCCCCACCGATTTTAAAGCCTCAAGCGACCTGGCCCGGCGTTCGGCTTGCGAGAGCCTTAGAACCACCAAAGGGTACTCGACATTTTCCCTCGCTGTGAGCGTGGGCACGAGATTGAAGCGTTGAAAAATAAAGCCGATGCGTTCGGCCCGAAGGCGAGTAAGTGCTCTGTCATTTAGGCTTTTAACGTCGATTCCGTCCAGACGGTATTCGCCTTGGGTCGGCGTATCGAGGCAACCCAGAATAGAGAGTAACGTCGACTTTCCGCTCCCGCTCGAGCCCGCAATTGCTAGAAAATCACCGCTTTCAACGGTGAGATTTATACCGCGCAGCACGGGTTCATCGCGTTCGCCATAGCGCTTCCACAAATTTTGGGCATGCAGTACCGGCATCATGAAAAGTCCAGTAACAAGATCGGAAGAACTCCGAAGCCAGATAAGCCAAATTCTTCAAAATGCCGGCCTGAATTGTGTTCTGAATCGATTTATTGACGAACCGCCCTAAGAGTTCGTATCCTTTTGGGAATTATTGGGGCGTCGACAAGTGGTAAGTCACTGGATTTTGATTCCAGGCATCCCAGGTTCGAATCCTGGCGCCCCAACTTGCCCGATTATAGGAGCTGTTGCCATGGAGCCATGTACTGGACTTCTTAACCACTCTATCGGGATCATTTTTACTCTACTTTTTTTACCGGCAATCTCGTTCGGCGTTTCCTGCCCAGGCGGGGGGGGATTGCAACCCCTGCGGTGATGACGTCGATATCTGCATCGGTGGTTCCGAGAACGGCAAGTTGTATACACTGGGAACCTGTCTCGAGGCGCAATTGGCTACCGGCTGCTACAGTCAAATTTCTAACGCGTGCGTGTGCAGCGGCTGTGCTGGAATCTCAGCCACTGCCGGTGTCAAAACTTGTAAAACTGCGTCGTGCGCCGGGGGTTGCGAAGGCGCACCCGAACTACCTGTCTGGGCCTGGCCAATAGCGTGTGTCCTGGTTGGGGCTGGTGTTTTTTGGCTAAAACTTCGTAACCAGGAAGCGCCAGTTTGACGTTCTTCCTGCCTAGCACTGGCGAATCAAACGAGGACCGCTAACAGAGCCACTTAATGCCACTGCACAGTAGCTGATGGAAAACTTGGTCCGTTGCTCTCGCCAACTAAAAAATGGAGTTTCAACGACTCCTGTAGATTTACAAGTATTAAGCGACGTCTTTAAGGGACCGACGGCGGATTTTACTCGTCCAGGTGACGAAAAGAAATATGAAGGCAAAGGTACCTGTAAGATAAATTATCCACCCGAAATTGTCATGAAACAGGGATAAGATTGTTTCGCTCGTTTGGTAGGTTCCCCGCCGTTTTCCGACTTCAATTCCTAAAACAACAAAACTCCCGATTCGCAGTGCGTTTAAGAAAAACATAAAACTAATTCCGAGTCCGAAGAAAAGAATTTGACTCAACCTCGAAAACAGACGCCATTCGGACATCATGAATAAGCAGGCGGCAAAGATAAAAAAGGTGATGGACTGCATTCCACTACAAGGAGAAAAGATGTGAGTTTTAAACAACTGGTGGGAAATGAAAACGGAATCGGAAAGATAACCAACACTGACTCCCGCGCCAAGCAAAGTGAATAAACACTCCAGCACGATGCCGGTCATGCTGGCCAGACGAAGCCAAAGATGGTGGTTGAGAATTGGAGAGAGTGTGATGACGATGATTCCAAATAAAAAGTATTGGAAGGTCTTTTGTTCTTTCTGGATAAACAATCGAAAATGGCTCCAGGAAGTGCCCGCAAATGAGATTGTGGTCATGACC
>CAZRVZ010000187.1:0-38850 GCA_964603655.1 uncultured Pseudobdellovibrionaceae bacterium
TGCGGTTAGGCCTTGAGAATTGTGACACTTAGGGGTTCCAGTTACCTCTGAACGAAGTGCTAGTTAACTCCCCGGAGTTTCTGGGAAAAATGAAGGAGTGATGCGTATGTACAGGTGAGCACAATCGGACTACTCACAAAAGTTCGTCGGGACGGCAATGTTTTTAATGCCTAAGCCTATTAGCAGAATAATCGCTCTCATTGCAGGTATTCAAATTGAGTTTAGAGATCTGATCCGCAATGGGAATGTAGGTTACAAAGGGAACGCCGCAATTTGAAAACGTCGTTTCACGAGAGCAGAGCAAGTCGGGCCTTCGGGTCTACGAGACCACCGACGCCATTTTCGAGTTTGTGAATGTTGATAAGTTAGGCCGCGATTACAATCACACCTACGCCCCAGTCCGGTTTGGGCCGTAGGAATTGGGGCCTCGTCGGGCGACCTCCGGTGGGCACCTTTTCGGCGAGCGCTGCTGGCCATTCGCGCCATACTCGCCTGGCGTTCCGCGAGCGCTGCTAACCTAGCAAACCGTGCTAACCCGGCGATCCGCGCGCGTCAGGCGCTTGGCGCGCGGCTAGAAGAATCCTGCCCCGTGATTTGGGAATTCCACGACCCTCTAATTCGTTGAACAAAATGTAATGCCGTACCGTTTTTAGCGCCCGACCCCACTCAACGATTCGACTAAAGGCTAGTCCCGTCCAAAATCGGCCAAACGCTTTGCCTTTGCGCGCACCCGTCACGGCAAGAGCCACCTCACACGAAAATCGGCGTAAAAAATTTGCAAATCCAACCCAAGTCTGTGCTTGAACCAGCAAATGAATGTGATTCCCGACGTTTGCCGACTCCATTACTCGCACAGGGTGCCTGCGAGAGACCGCCATCAGGATGCGTTTTACGGAGACGGCATGAGGCTTAGCGAGTAACGAGAGCGTCCCGCGCGCCTTTTCCGCCCGAAGCACCAGGTGCATCGGACGGTTGGTCACCCCTGCTCGGAAACGACACGCCTGGATTTTCTCACACCCCGGCCTAATTCACCGCCGTGACAGGTCGAGCGTTTGGAGTCCTTAAAGAACGTCAGCTGTTGTGGGGACGTCTTAGGATTCATGTCTAGGTTTGAATTAAAGTGTATTTGGCCTGTCAATGGAATATATAAACAAAATTGTAAGGGCAATAGTATAAAATCCATCTAAATACGCTTACGGTAAATACGTGTTTACTGAAAATGGCCCAAAAAGTCCCTAAAAGCACCGGTGCGTTAGGGACTCACCGACCCGCGAAACGAGATCATTAAAGGAATAGAGTCCCAACTTAAAAAACAAGCGATCGGGCAAGGGCAATGGGTTAAAATCGGCAATAGCGACAAACAGAACAGGCGCAAATCTAACTGCCGCTTCAAATCCCACACGAAAATTTCAATAGGTTAAAAAGCGCCTCAGGAAATCGCGGAATTCACGGAACTGCTGGTCAAAAAAAACTCTAAATCGTATCCCAAACAAATCTCTCCTCTTTCAGAGCGTGGTCGGCCAAAGACTTAATCAGTTCATCGTCATTGTGGTCGAGTTTGGAGAAATTGCCCCGTACCCGTCTCTGTACCTGTCCGGCGAATACTTGGAGGATCTCCAGCTCGTGAGAAGATTTTGTTTCGCCCTTTGATTCCAGAGAACTTGTCACGCGGCTGATAACCGTGGCGAGCACGAAGAGGTCGATCATGATGTCGGCCAGGCGTCTTGTGGCGAACTGTTTACCAATAATATCCTTTCCGTGTTTTCGTAACAATCGATCGCAGGTGGCGGCGAGCGTCCCTGCGCATTCCTCAAAGATTTCAGCCTGCGCGCGAACATTTGGGTGAGCCTTTGTCATCGAAGCTTTGCCGATTCCCGTTGAATGGGTCATGCGACGTACAGAGTAGTTAGACAAAACGCCAAAGCCTTTAATCGGATCGCTCAAGACCGTTCCCAAGGATTTAGATATTTCCTTGAGTGACGATCCCACGTCGGAAATGGCCGTGAGGGCGATAAAGAGTCGAAGGACTTCATTGGTGCCCTCAAAGATGCGATTGATTCTGGCGTCGCGCAGGATGCGCTCGTATGGGTATTCGCGCATGTAGCCCGAACCCCCCGCAATCTGAAGGGCCTCGTCGGCCGTGCGTCCGACACATTCGCTCGCAAACACCTTACTAATGGCCGCTTCGACGGCGTAGTCATTAATTCCTCGGTCGCCGAGGCCCGCTACCATGCTGACTGCGCATTCAGTCGCGTAGCATTCGACTACCATGTGTCCGAGTTTTTGTTTCACCATTCCAAACTCAGCGATGGGACGACCAAATTGATGGCGAGAATTGGCGTGCTTGGTCGCGAGTTCAATGATTCGCTTCATGCCGCCGATACACCCGCCCCCGAGTCCGGTGCGGCCGACATTTAAAATATTCATGGCTACCTTAAACCCCTTGCCCTCCTCGCCGAGCAGGTGTGCTGGTGTGAGTTTCACCTCGTCAAAACTCACGGTGGTGGTGGAGCTTGCACGAATTCCCATTTTGTCTTCGTGCGCGCCAATGGAAACTCCGGGTAGGTCGCGGGTAACAATAAAGGCGCTCATTTGACCCGTCTTTGAATCGCTTCTGGCAAACACCGTAAAAAAGTCGGCGATTCCACCATTGGTTATCCAAATTTTTTCCCCCGAAAGAGTCCATCCGGTGGGTGTTTTTACGGCCTTTGTTTTTATGCCGGCGGCATCGGACCCGGCGCTACTCTCGGTCAGGCAAAAGGCGGCGATTGTCTTGCCGGTCGCAAGACTGGGCAGGTATTTCTCCTTTTGCTCTTTCGTTCCGTACAATAATAGTCCACGCATCCCAATCGAACTGTGCGCGCCTGCAGTCACCGCTAGACTCGCATCGTGGTTCGACAGGGCTTGAACGATTCGGGAATAGGCCGCACTTCCCAGACCTAAGCCGCCAAATTCTTCGGGGACCACCAGTCCAAAGAGACCTAGCTGACGCATTTGTTCGATAAATTCCGGAGGAAATTCTCCGGCAGTGTCCCACTTTCTAAAATTGGCATCCTGATCTTTTAGCCACCCACCCAAAGAATCAACCAGAGAGCGTACTGTCTCTTTTTGATCGGTTTTTAAGAAAGGGAAGGGGAATATGAGATCTTCTAAGATCTCTCCCATACACAGTGAACGCATGAAGCTCGGATCATTTGTCATTGGCGATAACCCTTCTCCAAACCCGGCTCCCCGCCAGGCTGAAATCATCGAGGATACACAAAAAAGCAGGCAGAACGAAAAGCGCAAGGAGGCTTCCGACCGTGAGGCCCCAGCCCATGGCCATGGCGATGGGGACGACGAATTTGTCGAGACCGCCGATGCCGTAGGCTGTAGGCATCACGCCGAGGACGGTGGTGACGGTGGTTAAGAAAATCGCGCGCGCCCGATAGGTCGCGGCCTGGAGTATGCTTTCAAAGCGATCAAAGCCCTCGCGCCGCGACTGATTCACGAACTCCACGAAGACAATCGCGTTATTAACGATAATGCCGCTGAGTCCCACCATGCCGATCATTCCCAGAAAGCTGAGCGGCATACCGTGAAGATAAAAAGTAACGACGACAGAGATGAGCCCCAGCGGAATGGTAATTAAGATGACGAGTGGTTGGAGTAGCGCCCGAAAGGTCAAGACCAGTATCAGAAAGATTCCGATAATCGCGAGGGCAAAAGCCCGCCCCAGCGATGCCAGACTTTCATTGGTGTCGGCGCTCTCACCCCCGAAGTGAAAGCTCAAATCCGGAAACCTGGACTGGATTTCTGGAATGCGTTTGCGAATGGCGGCGTTGGCGGCGAGCGCACTGGTGAGATCGGTGTCGACCTCGGCCGAGACGTGAACCTCCCGGCTGTTGGCCTCGTGCTGCCTGACCGCCAATTCCTGGGACGGGGACCACGTGGCCACCGAGGTGAGGGGAATGAGCTGACCGGCCGAGTTGGAAATGGCGAGTTGACCGAGTGTTTTATCGGTGGAGCGCTCGGCCTTGGCTAGGTGGATGCGAATTTTCACCTCCTCTTCGAGCGTTCGGATGCTCGTCGGAACAATGCCTTCGTACGCTGCTCGAATGGCGGTGCCGATCCCGCCCACCGAGAGGCCGGCCGCTGAGGCCTCGGCCTGGTTGACGCGGATATCGAGTTGCTCCTTACCCAGCGTGTAGTTGTCATGTATATCGGTGACGCCGCTAGTTTCGCGCGCAATTTGTTTTAAGGGTTCCAGCGCCTGCTGAATGGATTCATAGTTCTCCCCGCGAATGGCAATGCTCACGGGGCTTCCCGTGGGGGGACCCGTGCGTACGCGCTCGAATACTAATTCTTTGAGCCCCTCGGGCCTTGCGACCTTTGTTCGAAGGTCGTTGATAATTTCGACGGCCGTACGCGTGCGGCTGGTTTCGGGTGTGAGGTACACGATAATCTGTCCGTACTCACTGCCGCGGCGGGTATTGGGGTCGTGGGGATCCTGCTGTTGGATGCCGATCGTCGTAAGGGAGTTTCTGAGCTCCGACGGGTCAAGTGCTTGAATATGTGTCTCGACCGATTTCATGACTTCAGACGTGTACTCCAGGCTCGTGCCAACGGGAGTCTCGGCTTTTACTATAAATATTTCGACTCCGTCCGGCGGGAATAAGATTATCTTCATCACTTTAGTGGCCAGTAGTACCGTGAGTCCGACGACAACCAAGAGTCCAAATGCGGCGGCGTAACGCCATTTGAAGAGAACCTTCAAGGCGGCGAGGTACCGTGGCATAACCCATCCCTCCCACCAGGCATCGGTTTTCCGGCGAAAGAATCCCAAAATTCCGGTGGATTTCAGATCGAAATCCTGCGGCCTGAGCCAGGTGCCGATGTGGTGTGGCATGATGAAAAAATTTTCAAACAGACTGATACAGATGGGAATGATCACGCCCAGCGGAATGTAGCGCACGAATTTGCCGAATATTCCGCTCATGACGGCGAGCGGGATAAACGCAATCATCGTCGTGGCGGAGGATGCCAAAATCGGCACCCAGACCTGTTGCGCCCCCTTGACGGCGGCCTCCTTGGGGGACATGCCCTGCTTGATAAGCCGCGCAATATTTTCGACGACCACGATCCCGTCATCGACTAATATGCCCGATACGATGATGAGACCGAGAACCGAAATCATGTTGAGCGCGAAATCGCCCAGCTGAAACGCGATGATGGTCCCTAAAAAGGCGAAGGGCTCACCGAGTGCAATCAGCAGGGCAAAGCGCAGCGGTAAAAACATCGGTAAAAAGACCAGAACGAGTCCGAGTCCCAACGAAAAGTTACCGAATAGAATTCCAAGCCTTCGCCGCACGAACTCCGACGCGTCGTTGACGAGAGTCAGGGTGACGCGCTTGTCGATGGTGGGGCGGATGATATCCAGTCGTTTGCGAAGGGCGTCGACCATGTCGATGGCGTCGGCCTTTTCCTTTTTAAGCACCGTGAGCCGAATGCTCGCGACACCATCGGTACGGGTAAAAATTTTCGGTTTTTCAAGACCGTAATTGATGCTTGCGACATCGCTTAGCCTCACCGCTTGGCCCAGCTCGTTGGCCCGAACGACCGTGGAGCCGACGTCCTGGGGAATTAGAAACTGTCCAGAAGTGCGCACTAGCTTTTCTTTAAACTGGGAATCGGGAGTGGCCTCGATAGTCCCGCCGGGTACGCTGATATTCCTCTTTTTGAGCGCGGTCACGAGATCGTCCAGGGATAGCTGGTACCGGGCGAGTTTTGCAGGGTTCGCCTCGACCTGAACCTCGAGATCCCGTAGGCCTAACGGCTTGACCGAGGCCACGCCGGGAATCAACTCAAACTCCTTTTCGAGCCGTTTGGCCAGGGTCCGAAGCTCCATGTCCGGCAGGGTGGATGAGAGCGAAACTTCTATGAGCGGCGCCTGCTTGGTTTCGTGCGCCTTGATGGTTGGCCGCTCGGCCCCCTCGGGTAGACTTGCGATATAGCTATCGACGATATCCCGGACGTCGCTTTTGGCCTTCTCCTCATCGGTGACATTGGGATCGAGCTGAATCAGGATGACACTGCGCCCTTCGACGGAGGTCGAGGTCATTTTCTTAATCCCGTCCATCTCCTTTAGCTCCTGCTCGAGCGGGTTCGTGATGAGGCGCTCCACCTCTGCCGGCGAGGCTCCGGGAAAAAGAGTGGCGACCGAAACCACGTCGAAGCTGACGTTTTGAAATACCTCGCGGCGGATGGTGAAAAATGAATAGAGCCCGATCGCGATAATGGTGACGGTGAGAAGGTCACCAAAAAGCTTTTGGTGAGCCATGATTTCGATGAGGCGTTTCATCGGGATACTCTATTACTCATGGGAAAGAAAGTATAACGACTCCAGATAACGAGTCTTGAATCGATTAGAAAACAAAAAACGTCGTTGTACTTATGAACTGCTCATTAAATTCCCTATTATATTCCATCGCGATCGAAAAGGTACAAAAGGTCAAAAGGTACCAGGTCAAAAGGTACCAGGTCAAAAGGTTCAAAAGGTACCCGGTACCTTTCAGGACTGCGTTATTCGGAAACGTACCGGGTACCTTTTTCCGGGTACCTTTTTAAGTTTCGCTAAGAAGCTGCGCCCACGATCTGGACGGAATCTTAGCACCGTCTGCCGGAAGAAAGAGCGTCAGGGTTTCGCGCGCGCGAGTGAGCGCGACGTAAAGCACGCGCTTGGATTCCTCAAGGTCTAATTCCTCATCCCGGGTGGCCAGGGCCTGGTAGCGCTCCGACTCGGTCCATTCGCCGTCATGGCGAATTCTTAGCGCCGGTACACCCGATTCGTCCCACCTGAGAGCGGGATGGCGCTTGGGTGAAGTTCTGAGGCAATCCGCTAAAAATACGTGATCGAATTCGAGTCCCTTGACCGAATGTACGGTGGCGAGCTTCACCGCCTCGAGTTCGGTCTGGTCCAGGGAGTACATCAGGTCGCCCCGTTGCCATTGATCCACCAGTTCAACGGCGGTTGCGACGTGGTTGGTCATTTCAAAGACCGATTTCAGAAAAGCCGTAGCGGACGCGTAATTGGCGATGGTGCCCGTGTTTTCAAAGAGGGTGGCAAGCGTTCGGTCCAGTTCCCAGGTCCCAGATTCAATGAGCGAGAAAAACCAACGTGGCTCGCCTTTCTGATTGAGTTTTTCAAAGAGCGATGTGCCGGATGTGCCCGAGGCCGACGGCGACTGCAAGAGCCAGAGGTCACTCAAGCTATAATTTACGAACGAGCTTCTCAGAAATGCACTGAGTGCATGATCATCGAGCGGGTTTAAGACGGCCCTTAAAAAACTGGCTAAATCCTTTACGGCATACGAATCGAAGAGATACGTGGCGCGGTAACTGGTTACGGGGACCCCGTTGTTTTGAAGTTTACCCTGAAGCGCACGCATGCGTTCGCCCTGGCGAAAAAGCACCGCGATGGACGACGGTTTTGCGCCCGATGCGAGAAGGCTCTGGACGCGCATGACCACCGCATCGAACTCACCTGCCCACGTAGTATCGGTTGTCCCCAGCTGAGGGTACCTAACTATCGATAATGGAAGGCGGGTTAGCTGAGCGTCGCCAACAGGGGATGGGCGACCCGCCGTCATCGGCGGCATTTCCGGAAAAAGTCGAGCGGCGATGGGACCTAAGCGGTCTAGAAGAGAGGAATCAGCGCGAAAATTGAATGAAAGCACAATCCGGCTCCCGCCCGCTTCTTCGATGAGTTGAATTGTCTTGAAAAAAAGACCGACCTCTGCCTGGCGGAACCGGTAAATGGACTGTTTGGGATCTCCGACGATAAAAAGACGATTTAGGCGGCCCTCGACCAGGCGCTGCACAATTTCGAACTGTCTGGAGTTTGTGTCCTGATATTCATCGACCAGAATGGCGTCAAACTGACGCCCAATTCGATCCCGAACCTGTGGATTGTCCAGTAAACACTGGGTGAGGCGCTCGAGATCGTCAAAACTATACAGCCCTTTTCGCCGGAGTCGCGCTTCCAGAGCATCGACTAATGGTTTAAGGGTCGTCTTGAGCCACGCGAGATGGGTCCCTTCTTCGCCCGGCGGGAGCTCGAACACGGGACGGGCGTAGAGCTCGCCGACAAGTTCTCGAATGTGGGACAGCCCGAACCGTGAGTCCAGAGTATCCAGCTCGTCGTCCGTCAGCCGCTGGCGCCACAGGCGCTCCTCTTCGGCCAAAACCGCCAGCCAATGAGTTTGGAGCAGGATGCCGCTAATCGGGGGCAGGCCCAGTTGGGATGCTTCACTGTCCAGCACGCGATAACAAAGGGAGTGGATCGTGCCGATGTTGGGTGTGTGCACAATCGAACTGAGGACTTCGGCCTTTAACTCTTTTCGGCGGGCGAGTGTGAGGATTCTCTCCTTGAGCTCGGCGGCCGCGTCGGTGGTGAAGGTAATGGCTAAGATTCGATGCGCGGATACTCCGTCATCAATAGTTTTGAGATAACGGCGCGCGAGAACGGACGTCTTGCCGCTACCTGCCCCCGCGATGCAGGCGATGGGACCCGGTGAATCGATGCTTAAGCACTGTTCAGGGGTGAGTTCCATACGCCTCCCTGCATTGGCCCTTGAATTCACAATGGCCGCAGTGTGTGGCGACCGGGTTTGGAGCAAATTCCCCTTTGCCCGCGATGTCCGCCAGGCGGGTGAGATGGGTAAGCCCGTCGCTTAAGGTAGCCTCAAACTTTTCCGCCTTTAGTACGTGGCCGCGCGTGAGGTGTGCCTTAGCTTCGGGGGTGACACACTCCTCTTTGAGGAGACCGCGCCGAATTTCACCCTTTTTAATATCGAGAAAAAGAAAACCGATAAGGGGTGAACGGGGTGCACTCAACAGGTAGAGCAAAGCCTGAAAGTGCGTTCCCTTTGCGATGTGGTTCGGAGTGAAATCAACCGTTCCGGTTTTATAGTCTAAGAGAAGATGGGAGCCATCGGGTAGGCAATCGATGCGATCGATTTTTCCGCGGACCGGAACTCCCGCTAATGTAGAAGTAAAACTCACCTCGAGATCGCGCGGCTGGGCTCCTTTAAAAAGATCGGCCAAGGTATTTTCAATAGTGGTGATATTTCCTACCAGCCTTCGAAATCGACCGCGCATGAGCCGTAGGTGGATGTGGTCGCGCGGATATTCCGGAAACGTCTCGTTTAAGACGTCGTCAAAAATGGACTCAAGGCCCGCAGCGTGGTTTTTCTCAGTATTGACGTCGTCTTCTGGCTTGCCTGGCGGCTCGCGTGGCGGATTAGCTACCGATTCGCCTGGCGGCTCACCTTCTGGCGCACCTGGCAGCGCACTTTGTATCCCAGATTTTACTAATGAGACAGATTGTAAAGTCATCGCGGACAGCGCGTTTATAGATGATATAGAAGCCGCGATACGTGATTTTACTAATGATCGACTTAGTAAGTGGCGCTCCAGCGTGAGGTGAATCGCGCTTCCGAAATGCAGTGCCAACGAGTCATCTGAGAGTGTTGGGTGTGGCCGTATCCGCAAGCGTTGTGAAAAGAAATACTGCGTTGGGCAGGTCGCCATCGTCTCGAGCGCCGTGGCGGACCACGGTTTGCTGGGTAGGGAGATGCTTGGATCATGCCGCGGGTGCGAAGAAATGAGGTGTTTCGAGTGGATGTCTGTCGAGTCGCGGTTTATCGTATAGGCGTCCGTCCCTTGAACGGGTGTCCCTTTTTCAAACGGTCGAGTGGTTTCCAATTTGGGATGGCAAAAAATAGTCGATGCGGCCTCGACCTGGGCGAGAATGCAGGCGCGTAAATCTCGCCTTCTGGGAAGCGGGAATCCCTGGCGGAAGAGGTGATTTTTTTCCTCGTCTCGCAGCAGCGATAATCCCTGAAAGTCCACAAAAGGGTCGTCGCTCAAAAATGGAAGGATGCAGGTGTCGTCCCGCTCGGGTGGAATCACGAAGGGGCCTATGTAGGCATTGCTGCGGCGTATTTGTGGTGGCGTGGACAGAGTTTTCGGAGTCCCTGTGGACTCGGGACAGTTCCCCGTCACCCAGTCAAAATGAGATTGAAGAATTTTTTCCTTCTTCAAAAGTGCACTCCAATAGGGCTGGTGCAGTATGTCACTGGGCCCCTGCAGTGCTAGGCGAACAAGATGCAATCTTTCCAGGAGCGGAAACGGAGCCAAAAGATACCGATCGAGCCTGTGAACGTTTTGAGCCATTGGACCGAGCACCATCGGATTTGATGCCAACGGGCCGGGGGCCATCGAATTCGATGGGCTCGACTCCAGAATTAAGGAGGAGACCTTGCAGGATGCGAGCACTGCTTGGAGCGTGCGCTTTTCGGCGGTGGTTCCGGCAAACGGAATGAGGATTCGCGTTTTGCCGAGTTTTAAGGCCTCTGCCGCAAGACGTGCGAGCGTGATCATTCGCACGTGGAAAGGGCCACCGTAACGTCGGCGGATCGGTACCTCGCAAGCATCGAATTGGTGCATCTCAAGGACACGAAGATTTTTTTGGCTGTAATTAAGGGCGGTGACGAGCTCTTTTGAAATGAGCGAAGGTGAAAAACCGTTGATTACAACGACATCATCGCCGTCATCACCACTATCGGGCGTTCGGCTGCTGGGAGTTTCAGTGCTGGCCGGTGTGGTGGCACAAGCCGCACCGATGCGGTCACCAGTGCCGGGAACTGTTATGGAACCGGACTTGAGCAGGCCAATCACTTCCCACGCGGCACTCACCCAGTCGTTCTTAAGAGGGCTCGAAAAATAACGGATGAGTAGTTCGCGCAAGCCCCTGTTCTTGGGTGAAGGCGAGAGTGCACTAAAACAGTGATCCACGTGCTCGGGTATAAGTATAAAGGATTCCCGAAGCTCTTCGAGGGTTGAGAGGTAGAGTGCAGCCGCGTCGATTTCTGCGGCGGGCAGTAATGACTTTAAGATGTCCAGGCGCCCTTCTTGGGGGAGAGGGCAAACGGTCGAGCGGTCCAGGACCCAGTCCTTCAAAACGAAAAGTTGTTCAACTGGCGTATGGGTAGCTAGCCTAAACCACCGGCTCTCGGATTCATTTTCAAAAAAATAGCTGGCCATTTGCGGTCATTACAATCAAATTAGCTGTTGTTGGGTCATTAGATTCTTATAGCCCGACAACAACTAATTAGATTCTATGTACAGCCTAGTCATCGGAGTTTGTCATGTGGTTCTGCGCCTTCGCCACACGAAAAGCCTCAAGGAAAAACGGGCGGTCACCAAAAGCCTGATCGACCGATTGCGCAATTTGGGATTCTCTACGGTCGAGTGCGGACAGCGAGAAAACCTCAGTGCAAACCTCAGGGAGGCCCATCTGGGCTTTACCTTCGCCGGGACTTCGACCGAGGGGGTGTCCAAAATTTTGGAGAGCTCACGCCGACTCTTTGTTGGGGATTATGAGGTTCTCAAGGTGGACAAGGAAATTTATCGCTACGAGCCCGAGGAGTCGGATGATCTTTCGTGGATGATAGGCCAGGAGGATGACGTCAAGGAGTAAAGCAGTGGCGCGCGCTGTGAAGGGTGCGCGAGGGTCGCCTGATGGGGGATGCGCGAGGGTCTGCTCGAACGTCTATTACTAATGAGACCCTTAGTAAAATTACCACGGACATCGCGTTTTGAAACGATATCGAAGACTCAGAGTGTAATCCTACTTATGAACTGGTTAGTAACGACAGCTGTTTTGGCAACGACGTTGGTGGGGCGGGGATTGCAAGTGTAGCGTAATTTGGTGTGCTACTCATGAGACCGAGAGCAAAACTACCGATGAACTCCCAGGTATCCCGGCCCAGTGCTGCGAGCCGTCACCGTCGTGCGAGGTCGATAGGCAACCCTTGCTGTGCTTTCGAGCACATTTGCGCGCGGGCGTGTTCTAAACGCGGGCTGACGTCCCAGCCGTACGTCCGGACCATTTCCAATCCGATCCGAATCCGATCACAATCTGCGAAACGTATTCATTCGGCCGGGTACTTCGCGACCCCCGGGAATTTGCTGCGACTTCTCGGGAGTGTGTCCGGAGTTTTGCCCCTGCGTCGAACCGGGCGCCGCGGGTAGTCCCAGTATCGGTGGACGACTAGATGATTGCGATGGGCGTGATGGCCGCGATGGCGCACCACCAGATGTCTGCGATGTTCTGGCTGCCTGATGCAGGCAATGCACAATCTGGTCTTCATAGTCCTTGCCACCGCATCTGACGAGGTCACTGTCGTCAAAAGTTTTTCCGATGATTACCTTTAAGCAGTCGACGGCCCAATTCCCGTGCCGCGTTTTTGTGCATACTGTGACCGCATCGGCCTGTACGGAGGCTCCCGCCGCAATCCGAATGCAGTTTGCCTTGTGATCCAAATTGCTACCGTCTCCCAGATCGGTGCAATATTTAACGAGTATCGGTTCGAAGGTTTTGCCCGCGACCCCCTTGAGACACGGAGCGATATGGGTGTGAAAATAGGGCAGGCTGCCACACGCATTGATCGCCGTGCGGGTGAATTGATTGCCTTTGGTGAGCTTAAAACAATCCGCTTTGCTGTCCCACGCCTGAAACTTATCGCACCATTCGGCCACTGTTTTGGCGTCGAGCCATCCATCCTTGGTGTCTTGATACAGTGGTTGTTTGGGAGTTTGTTCGGGTGGGGCAGCCGCATTTTCAATTTCCTTGGGAAACTCCGTCGGTTTGTAGACGCTCCAATCAGTGTCAAAATCGAATGGTACTCCGGCAGAGTTTATTTTCCACTCCGCCTGATCTCTTTGGTGGTGGGCCTTGAGTAATATCCAATTGACCGGCATTGATTTTTTGTTCATTTTCTCATTTCCACGGAGCAATTCAATCTCCTCGGCCTGCCTGACGGACAGACTCTCGGCGGCCTTGATGGCTGCGATCTGCCTTTTGCGCTCGAGCGCTTGTCGCGCAATTATTTCGTCCTGGACCGCTTTTTCAGCCTTTTGCCTAGCCAATTCCTCAGCCTTCTTTTCCCGGGCCAGGCGATCTTTTGTCTCCTGGACTAGTTTCGCTTTGCGGGCTGCTTCGATCTGTTTCTCCTGGGTAATGCGATTCTCCTCTGCCTGCTTCTTTTGAGCTATGCGATCCTCCTCGGCTTTTTTCTCCTGGGCTAAACGATCTTTTTCGGCCTGAATGACTTTGGGATTGTTAAAGAGCAGGCGAAGCTGCTCTCTTTGATTTCCTCTTTTTTGAAGGGTGTCCGGATCGGCCTTTTCCGCTGAAAGTGAAACGATCGGGGCACCCAGCAGCAGCGCTATCAAAACACTATATCGGATTTTTCGGATGCCTCGGATCATCGCGTCCAACCTCACTCATCGCCTTTGTAAATCGGTGCGTACTTGATTTTTGGCATCTCGATCCGTTTAGCAGGATGTTTTTTGTTCCAGTCGTTTAGCAGGCGTTCATGGCTCAAGCGGAGCGCGGCCCATTCTGGTGAAATTTCCAGGGTGACGAGCTCTTGAAAGCTTTCAAATAGCGCGAGTTTAAGGGTGGATTCCTCGACCTTGGACATTGTGCCCTTTTCCTTCAATTTGGCGATGCGTTTTTCGATATAGGCGTCACCATCACCATTTCGACGATTAAACTCTTTCTGAACCAGCAGTCCATGATCGTTTACGAGCCGGTTTTCAAGATTCAATGCTTCCTCTTCGACGGGACTCAGCTTTACGATTTTTGCAGGTGCAAGTACCTGCTCATTAGAATTCGTTTCATCCGATGAGTGAAGCATTAGGATTTGCTGAAGTGAATAGTTCTGACTCGATGGCATTTTCAAGTTGGCATACTGGGAATAAATACTGGGGCGAGTTGTCCCGACAGTCATGACTCCGCGAATAGCTCCGTCTTTATCGAGCAGCGGCAGCCCCACATCGCCCAGGTGCGGGGCATTCACCTCCCCCGAGTATTCGAGAACGAGAAGTTTTCCCAAATGGCCGTTCCAAAGGGCGCGCTCCTGAAGTGGTAGCACATCAAATGTGGCATCCGCATTTTGAGATACGGGAACGTTGCCGCAGTAGAAGCGATTCTGGGCACCCGGATCGTGCGTGATGTACGTAGCAGGACTTTTGGGACCGAAGGGTCTGTTTAAGTCGCCGACCTTCAGGTGAGTCTTGAATGTGCCCTTCGGAAAAACCACAAAGGCGACCGCCTCTGCGTGAAACTCTGCATTGGCGATGGACTGCTGAATCTGCTCAGTCAAGGTGGCCGGCAGCTGGAGGGCGCGCTTTTTCTCTTCGCTCGACATGGCATCGTAGGTGGCTTTGTTCGCGATAATAGCCCTTCGCATCTCGCGCACCTTGTCTTCCTGCGTGAGCGCGTCCATAAGGCCCTCTTTCATGATGACCTCAGTCGAAGATTTTCCGTCCGGTAGCACCACCCCCGGCTTGCCTCCCGGGTTATCGCTGTGAATCGCGACAACCGTCGTGAGAAGGATGCTGTCCGATATCGCAGTACCGAAGAATTGGCGTTTGCCATTGGGCAGACTGCGTAGCCGGACGATTGCGCCGGAAACGGACTCATCGCAAAGTTTCACATTGGTGGGCTTGGGCATGGGCTGAGAGCGTGGAATGTCCTCTACCCGGAGTACGGGCTCGTCGAACGCTTGGCGGGGCGCGTTGCGTTCTTTGGGTTCTTGTAGCTCCTTTTGGACAGGGCGATCCTGCACGCCGTGGGGTTTGCCACCAAAAAGGTTTTTAAGGGTGTCTCGATTGCCTTTCGGGGCGTCGTCCGCCGAGAGGAAAGTAAAGCATACCGTCAGGGTGACGAGTCCAGTGGCGTATCTGAGTATGTGTGAGTTCATTGTGGTACCTCCAGTTTGTAAGTGTCATTTGGGTTTATGGGCGGACCTACAAAATCGGGTTCGTCCAAAAATTTTTGGTCGGCGGATGACAGAGTTCGGGGATCGAGTTCCTCGGTAATTACGTTCCGTGAAGGGCCAACGCCTGATGGTTCGCCATTTTCGTCAAGCGGTACCGGGAGTGTGGCGTCATCTAAGTTGACGTTGTGGTTCGATAAACTGCTTCGCGGTGGCGAGACCGTATTTCTTTGTCCCCTGCTTTGGTGACTAGGCGCTGTTGCATCGGCGGTGCCTTTTGTATTGTGTGCGCCCCCTAGGTGTCCGCCTCTACCCGAGTTTCCCGCGAATGCCGCCACCCCACAATGTCTCCCGAGGGCGCGCTTTTCGCTAGCTTTTCTGATCTGCTTATAAAGGGGATACACAAGGGCCGTTCCCAACACACCCGCGCCTGTAAAGAGTCCAACGTGGCCCAGGGAGAACCCACGCTCGTCGGGCGCGGACTCTCTCCGCGCACGAGTTTCGGGGTGATCCGTCTCACCCGTTTTAGCGTCTGGTGGCGGCGGTTTACTAGCAATCTCTATCGCCTTGAATTTTTCTTCGGCCGGTAAGATCTCTGCGTAAGTTCGTCCCACACGAAACCCGTGTCCGATTTTATTGTCGGTCTGCAAGAGTCGGATAAAGATGCCTAACTCACCTTTGTGCTGGCTTTCTTGAGCTTTGAATCTTTGGACATATTGCCCGGCAAATGACACGCCCTCATCGAGCGCTGCCAGGTGAAGAGACACGGGGTCACTTATCCTGTCCGTGATGCCCAAACCCTCCTCAGACGTCACGAGGCGCACAAAGCCGATTAGCCTTATCGTAAATGCGAGCGGGTTTTTGTTGCCGAGCGCCGTATTTACAATGACCTCTCTTTTTTCGGCGTTTCTTTCCTTCGATCCGGCTGCCTGGGCGTTTGCACGACCGCCTGGTTGTCCGATCGGCTGGCCGATAAATCTCTGTAAAAGCCCGTAGGCGACGATCGTTTCAGTGCTGGATGCCATTTCGTCCGGGAAAGGAAGTGCTTTAAATTGGCTTAATCGTTGGGTGAGCCGTTTTCTGTCCTCTTTACCCAGGGGCTCGATCAGTTTCGCGATGGCTTCGGCTTTTAAAAGAAGGCCCGCCATTTGATCGGAAAAGTTGGCTGGATCGGCGGGCCCTTTAAATATCTCGTTCTGAAATATCTCGTCCAGTGCCTCGGTCACCTTGGCGGCGACGGCCTCGAAGTTTTTGAGAGCCTCCTTTTTCTTAATCTCATTAACAAACCCAGCCAGATAACCGGGATTGAACTTGTCACGGTCTTCATCGAGCGTTTGGGTGTTTAAGCCCTTGAGCCCCGGCGATGCCTTCCAGAGCTTGTGAAAATTTTCTTCGGTGGCCGATTTTGCCAAATGCGTCGCCAGAAAATCCTGCTGCCTGTCCAGTGCATTGGAATCGATCTCTGGGGAGTCGACAATTGTCTCCGCATATTTCACGCGCGCCTCCCAGGAAAAGCCCAGCGACTCCGTCTGTTCGTAAGCCTTCACGAAAAGCCTCAGGGAATCCTTGCCCGCGGAGTCCGCAATCGCATTGGATACTCTCATGAAGGAAATAGGCTTTGTAACTGATTGAACCTCAAACCGATTGGGCGGGCGCGGAGGCGGAAGGGCGGATTTAAACCAGGGCTTTGCGATGAGATGAGTGAGCACCACTTTTCTGAGCCCTTCGGGAGTCCGGAATGCGGCCGCATCTTGGGCATTACGTGGATTTTCAAAAAGCCCTCCCTCACTGAGCATCTGCTGCGATTCTAAAACTCGCTGGAGATCTTTTAGGCCAAATCGCAGTGAGTACTCGTGAAGAAACGTGAAGTAGTGGAAGGGCGCAATGTTGGGATCCTTTAAGTCCAGCGAATCCGGTTTCGGGATCAGGCCATCCCATTTCTGGACGGCGGTTTCCAACCAATGCTGTCCAGCTACGTCCTTTACTGGAACGGCAGGTTTTTGAATGGGTGCAGGCGTCGCGGCCTTTTTCGCAGCGCCCGGCTTGTTTATCTCGCCATTTTTTACCTTATCAAAGGTCATGCCGAGCAGTGAATCGCGCGCGGGAACACCTTCTTCAGATTGACCCTGGAGTGTTTGATAAGTTGTGAGCGCCCGGTAACGAGCGGTGGCAAGCGGTGATGGCCACGCGTTTGGAGGTGTGTCCCTGTTCCACTCTTGAATAGCGATGAGCCCCTCGAGAGATTTTTTGAGCTCAAGCGTCAGTTCTTCCACCGATTTTGGAACCACCAGCTCCGCTGCGTCGTCTGTCTGCATTTCGGCAAGAAGTCCATTGAGCTCTTCGAGAGCCGCGCGGTATTGGGCCGGCTTTAACTCAGCGAGCAGCTTGATGATGCCGATGTCACGGGTCGACACCGGTTCACCGATCACGGTGGGGTCCGGTGGGTCCGTGGGATCCTCAGGCTCGGTGACTGCCGGCGATATTCGAATCTCGTGTCGTGCTGTATCTCTCAACAAGAGCTCCTCCGCAGTGGTGGTGTCTATCTTGAAAAGATCAGCAACGCCCTGGGTGACCAACGCTTTAGCTGCAGTATCAGCTGCAGTCTTTGGCGCGGACCCAGGCTCGGCCGATGCAAACTCAAAGGCCGTGAGTAGTAGGATCGCAAGGACTAACCACTCCGATTTTTCAAACCGAATCACAAATACTGCTCCGTTGTAGCCTGGTAAATTGCAGGTTCCGTGCCGCGAGCGTCCGTGCCGAATACGGGACCTCTTTGGGCAAGGATTGTCTGAATGTTGGACGATGAGAAACCACGACGGCGGAAAAGTTAGAAATCGGCGGAAGTCTTTGATTTAAATTCCGAATGCAGCAGCGAGTGAGCGAACGAGTCGATCAGGGTGGAAAAAACTTAGTCACGCCGCAGAGTTTTGAATTCACTGAGAATTCGCCGGGAATCGATCGACTCAGGCATGGCCTGTTTTGTATTCCGTCGGGTTTGTCCGTTTGGGAAAAATCGGAACGACTCGTGCAACAACCCATACTATGAAAAAAATCGGCGTCATCGTTAGGGTCGGTTTGTGCGCGGCCGTGTTGTCTGCGTCCATTTCCAATGGAGAGGCGAAACACGGGGCCGGCGGTCCATTCAGACCAGATCAGGTCAGACCAGGCCAGGCGCAATGCGTGAACGGGGTGCTGGATGGAAGTCTCGCACGCGCGGTGTTTCCCATTGGACCAATTGGGCCTAACGGTCAGGGCGGTGTCAGTGGCAAGTCGGATTGCCTGATGACGGCGATTTCCGGATCGGTTGGCGTCACGGCAGCGCATTGTATACCCAACACACGCATACCCAACGCGGTTATGGGCGGTGTTACGTTGTTTCCCAGTTTAGTAGAATCCATTGGTGTCACCCTCAGAGCGGGAGACCCCGGCAAGTTTAAAAACGATCCGGAGCTGAGAGATGCCGAAATGCTCACGCATGATATCGCATTCGTTCAGTTCCCAGAGGGAACCTTTTCCAATTTTATGCCGTATTCCAACGAGGATGAAACGCTATCCAAGGAGCCCGCCAAAGAGCTTGGTCGGTTTGGGGTCGATTCAAATGTGACACTTGTACATTTTGATCACCTCACTGGAAAAATGAGTTGCAAGAATACGCCGGTCAGCGGCGGCGCTCGCCCACTGCCAGGCATCGATCGGGAATTGGCCAGGCAGTTCGATGGCAAACTGTGGGAGATTGAGCAAACGCAGGCCGATGAGCCTGTGCTCGTCGGCCTACCGGGCGATTCCGGAGGGCCGATGATTGACCACTCTGGCAGGCTTCGCGGGGTTCAGTCGGGGACGTGGGTCTCCGCCAAGGGCAAACCGTTTTGCTTAAAGAGCTATTTCGTCCGCATGAGCTCGCCCTTGGCGAAATTGCTGGTGCGGGAAGTAAATCTCCACGGTAAAGCCAAAATGGCCGGAGTGTTGCGCCCGCTAGGCGACAACAAAAACTCACTTCCCGTCCAACTCGTCCAACCCTTCCAGAAGTTAGACGAGACGAGCGTGGTGATCTATCGGATCTCGCCTGATCTTAGCCGGACCCGCATTGAGGCACAGGACGTCCGAATCGGGATGATATACATCGTGGCGTTTCTAAACGCCCAAAATAAACCGGAGCAGCCACGGCTCAGACGGTTTACCGTAGTTGAACAGCCAAGCCGGGAAGGTGAGAACGGTCGTGTCCTCAGCGAGGAAATTCCCATCGGCGAAAAATTTTTGTCATCCGAATTAGGCTGGGACGGCGATCCGTTCGAAATGTATGTCTCGCGAATCGAAGGGAACACGATCAATTTCAAAAAATCGGGGCCGGTTCGAAAGTGAGCCTTGCGCCTAGTGTCTACTTTTTGGTCGGTCCCACGATTTTCCATATGATCGGTAACATCCCTTCATCTGTGTGAATATTAAAAGAAAGTTCGCTTGGGATTTTCGGAAAGAATTCTCGCCGACTAAAACTTGGTCACGGCGCAAGTTAGTGAATGATCAGTCCAATCGATGACTCATGCGTAAAGATCTTCGTATTCCGCAAGTCGTCGGGGTCGTGGCGCCGTTGGAACGAATTGTGCACTCACAGGGTCACAATAGGAAAAGTACAAGGAGATTTCCATGAAGAAAATACTGCTATTTGCGGCCATGGTTCCATTAAAGCTAACATCGATAGAGAGGCTGACGAGTACCGTCCCGGAATCGGAGCCGTGGGCGCCAAGAACGCCGATTTTGGGGAATATGTGAGGCCAGGTCTCGGCGGGGGTCTCGGAGTTGTGCTTTCCAGTTTTCGAGGGGGGGCAGCCGTTGTCTTAAAATATAAGCATGGCTCGATAAACATTCCGCTCCATCTCAGGGCCTTTGCGAATGATTTAGGGCGCTAAAAAAGTGGGGTGTCGCCCTCGGCGAAAGGCAAAGTGCACCAAAAAAAAGGGAGCGGTTTATGAGCACAACATCTGGAGTCTTACTTTGGATTTTCCCGGTACGATTTTCCCGGATAGGGCAAAAATTACCAAGGAGTGAATATGTCCATGAAAAAATATTTTAGGGTGATTGTAGTATCGGTTGCAATGACTGTCGCGGCCTTTGGCGAAACACCCGCGGCCCCGGCCACGCCCGCCGGGCACAAGGCGCCGGTGACGCCGGCGAAAAAGCTCGTCGATCTGTTCCCGAAAGGTGGGTCTGGTCGTAATTTTGAGTCGAACGAGTCCAAACCAATTGTTAGCATTTCCACCGAGTCCGGCGCCGTCTCTGGTGCCGCCCCTGGAACTGCACGCTCCGCCTCGCCCGCGCCAGACAAAAGGACGGCTTACATTGTTTTGAAAGTGTACAAGGCGATTCAGCCCTCGAAGGGGGCCAAAGACGGTGTGCTGGATCTGTTAACGAACACGCTAGTTGAAAAGAGCGCGGAGCTCAGGTCCAAGTGTCTGGAGGTGTCTTACGAGTACACGACTCGTATCGAGGTGGACGCACTTCATCACACCAACCTGTATATCAAATGTCTTCCGCGACCGGACGACGATGTCGCGGTGCTATTTCGGCGTTACATCTGCGAGCAGCTGCTCATGGTTGAACCGGGAAAATGGACGAAGGACCACGAAGGCCAATTTACACGAGCGAAATGCAGTGAGATCGAGACGCTCTCTCGCCGAATCTATCCGGCGACTCAGTTCGATGAGATTACCGCGCTGAAGCTAATACAGGACCTCCAATGAACCTGTTCAGAATCGCGCTAGCGATTGTCATTATCATGGCAAGCGCTCACGCCGACGACAGTTCCACTCCCAAAAAAGGGCAGGTTCGAATCCAGATCGGGAAGAGCCAATCGGCCAAGGGGCACAAGGACGCAAAAACTCAGGCGCCGCCCGCGCCGTCAGCACCATCTAATCCTGAATACGAACCGCCATCAGAATCAAGACCCGTTTCGCCTCGGCCGATCGCTCCGCCGCCCGTCCCCACAACAAACGGCCCCTGCCCCTACGGCATGGTGCCCTACATTCATCCCCGAGAGATTGGACTCAGGCTTTACGCCAAAAACCCGAACTCAGATGCTATTCCAGGACTCAAAGAACTTCTGAACGATTGGAACATTCGCTATAAAAAACTCATGGGTGATAGCTTCGATCGTTTGGAGTGTTCGCCTTTGCAGGACAAGGGACTTAAAGGGCTATACGAGAGCTGGACGAAGGAGTACACGACCCGGTTTGTCTATTGTAAATTGAAATTGTGCATTCCGTACGACAAAAAGGTAGTGGAAAAAGTAGGGCCCAATCGATCGGCAAAATCGGTAAACTATGAGAGTAGCTGGCAGACTATTGAAAGATCCAGCTCCGATTACGCCACCACGGACCGGGAACATAACCGAGTCGAGGGTGTCGCCAAGGCCGAGGCCTGGCGGAATTGGGAATCCGACTATTTTGGTTTTCTAAAAGAACGAAAGGGCCGAGACGCGAGCCTCGTGGGCGCGTTGGTTATCCAGGCCAAACCCAATTTTACCAACCATAATACTGGAAAACACAGAAATGACGGCACTCCTGAAAAACAGTCCATCGCGACTCGGGGCGCTGGTGGAGAGGTGAGTAATACCCGTTCGAACGGCGCCATCACTTCCAGTGTAGGAGATTATTTTGGGGTCTATTTCGAATGGATTCCTGTCGAGATCTATCTAGAGTAACACCGGCCGGAGTAACACCGGCCGGAGTAACAACGGCCGGAGTAACAACGATTGGAGTAACACCATGATTTGGATTTTGGTCTTCGGATACATTCTCGTGGGAAGTATAAAGCTCGTGGGCGAAGAGGTGCCGGTAGTGCCAAAAGGGCAGGTTCGAATCAAGATCGGGAAGAGCCAATCGGCCGAGGGGCACAAGGACGCAAAAACTCAGGCGCCGCCCGCGCTGTCAGCACCATCTAATCCTGAATACGAACCGCCATCAGAATCAAGACCCGTTTCGCCTCGGCCGATCGCTCCGCCGCCCGTCCCCACAACAAACGGTCCCTGCCCCTACGGCAAGGTGCCCTATACGCACAACCGAGAAATTTTGTTGGGTGTTTGGGGAAAAAATTCGTCGTCTGAGGTGATTCCCGGTTTTAAGCGGACCCACCAAGATTGGGAATCCCAGTACAAAACGCTCATTCCTGACTATTTTGATCGCCTAGAGTGTTTTCCTACCGAGGATCGGGATCTGAAACGTCTCTATGAGGATGTGTCGGACGGCTATTCAAAACGAGTGGTATTCTGCCGTTTGAAATTGTGCATTCCCTCCGGTAAAAAGGTCGCTGAAAGTTTTCAAAGACAGGTGCGAAATTCCCGATTGGCCAAAAATTCGAGAGCCCCGGGAGATTTCGGGCATGGAGAAAGTGAAAGGCCCTATGCCATTAAACATACTGAAGGTTACAATTTATCTATTCAGAAGGAATCCGACTATTTCGCGTGTTTGAAGGAGCTTCGGGAAAAGAACGAACGGGTCGTTGGAGTCATTGAGAAGTACAGCGATCTCTACTCGCCGCGTGGAAATGATTATTCTAATTGGACCCACATCGTCTTGACGCTTGAGTAACTTGTGAGAAGCACCGAGTGTCGGGCGTTACTACTGCGCCCGTAAGAGGCATTGCAGAAAAGAAATGGGTCACCTGCCGACCGACAAGCTTTTTCCACAAATGGGCTCATGCGCCGGGCCTTCGATGCGTGACACGTTGCAAATTGAATTTCACGAACTGTGTCCTTTAGAGTTTGTAAATTCCATTAGGTGATGCCATGTACCCTGTTCCAAAGTGTTTTTACCTGTGTTTCGGCCTGATATGTCTGTTTTTGGTTCGTGCCGTCGCAACTCCAATTCAGATTTCGGCGGGTGGCTTTCACACCTGCGCGCTCGCTGACGGTCTGGTTACCTGCTGGGGGCGTGCAAAATACGGACAGACAAATCCCCCAACCCTCGTCTCCCCTTCGGCGGTTACCGCGGGTGGAAACCACACCTGTGCCGTGGATGGTGGCCGGGTAAAATGCTGGGGATTTGACGGAGACCAGCAGTCGCAGCCGCCCGAATTGAGCGAAGTAAAAGCTTTAGCACTGGGAACCGATTTTAGCTGTGCGCTAGCAAACTACGAGGTCCGGTGCTGGGGCAGCAACAAGTCAAAGCAGCTGGAGGTGCCGGCACTCATAGGTCCCAGGTCTCTTGTGGCCGGTGGCAATCACGTGTGTGCACTCCATGACGAAGGCCTGCGCTGCTGGGGTAATAATACGTATGGCCAGTCTGAAGTACCTCAACTCAATCAGGTGCACGGGCTGTCTGCAGGGTGGGGGCATACATGCGCGTTCGGAGATGAAGGCCTCAAATGCTGGGGCTATAACAATTATGGCCAGACGGTCGTTCCTGAGCACTCTGCGATCGGGTTTCTTGGCCTGGGTTATGTGCACAGTTGCCTGATCGATTCCGCGGGGCCGCGCTGCTGGGGGATGAACAGTGACGGGATCGAAGCGGTGCCTGTCTTGCAAAACCCCACCGCCCTCGTGTCCGGAATGTTTCACGCCTGTGCCGTCGATGACGGCGGCGTAAAATGCTGGGGGGACAATGCCGAAGGGCAGTGCGACGTTCCTCTTCACCTAAGAATGCCCGGGAGATGAACATGCGACTGAGACGATTGGCAGGATTAATTGTATTCATATCGATGGTAGCTGATGCTGGTCCCGATCCCGATTTCATGGCAGACGGCTATTTCTTGCTTAAGGGCCAGTCGCTTTTTTTCGTGTTAGATTTGAGTCTCGACAGTGAGGAGCGGCTTGTCGTTGCGGGGACCGCCTTTGGGCTCGGGGGTTATTCTTTCGTACAGCAATTCGTCGCCCGTTACCATTCAACCGGACAGCCTGACCTTGCCTTTGGTGTTGGGGGGTCTCGAGCGGTGCGATTCGGCTCGGGGAGTAACGTCGCCCTAATTGGGGGCGGACATGTAGTCATCCGTCCCAACGCAATGATCCAACTGTTTGCAAGCCCACACGTAGGTGCGGATTTCGATATCGCGACCGCAAGGCTCTTGCCCGACGGGTCCATGGATCAAGGTTTCGGAGTTCGGGGAAAGGCGACGTTTAACATCGGCCCCTTAACGTCAGAATACAGCATAGCAAGACTGCTTCTCCCTGATGGGAGACTTTTGGTGTCGGGGGCATCCTTTTCCCTGGGAGCGGCCTTGATCACGCCAATATTGGTTCGTTTCAATGAAGATGGCGGTCTCGACCAGACTTTCGGTTCAAATGGAAATGCTGTTCCCAATGTTGCGGGCACCGGAAGGGATGTTTTGATGTCTTCCACGGGGTCGTTATTACAGGTTTTGGCCCCCGCCGCCGGGCACATGGGATTTGCGCGTTATTCGGCATCGGGGCAATTGGATGGGTCATTCGGGACGGCGGGCGTTCGTATCTACGAGTGGGAGCCCAACACCAAGCAGATATCGGTCCGAACGTTCATGACGAATTCCGGAAAACTATTATGTGTTGGCGTTCACAAAGACGGTGTTCGGCAGGACATATATCTCGCTCGGTTTATAGGTGAGGGTGCCGATCTTGATCCGAACTTCGGCACGGGTGGTAGGATATTGCTAGATATCGAAAACCAGGAGGATCAGGTTTTAAATGCCGCGCTGGATCACCAGGGTCGTTTGGTGGTGCTTGGAAAAACCGGGCCATTTGGCGCACAAGCAATGTTTTTGGCTCGGTTTCTTGAAACCGGCGCACTGGATCCGTCATTTGGAACGCTTGGAATTGAGAAGCCAGCTCTGAATATTTCGAAGAATCTGTCGGGTGGCAGTCTGGCCATTCGTCGAGACGGAAAGATTCTCGTGTCCGGACACGCGCAAACATCCTTCATCGCGCGCTTTAGAGAAGATGGGAAATTGGACGCATAGACTAGTCACTAAAATCTTATCACTGCGCCGGTAACAGGCTTTGCAGAAAACGAATGAGTTCTTGCGACTCGGAATTCTCGATTCCGCCTCCCAGACAAAAATCCCCGAGACCCAAGAATATCCGTCCCGCGTCTGCGTCGAATCGAATCTGGTACTGGGGGATAGTGCGGCAGAAAGCACCGGAGTACCAGCGTTTAACGTGTTTTCGGTCGCGGGGGATTTGTTTCAATTCACGGCGAATAGAGATCAGTTGCGACTTCGTTAACGTGCGAACCGTGCGCCACCGACAGGTTGGAGAACAGGAATAGAGTCTGATCTCGCCATCATTTTCAACCCGGAGTTCGGGAAGGGGGCCGCTATAAGATGCCTTAAGTGGAACCGCGCGGGCGCGAAGCAGGAAACCGGATGCGGGTTCGGACCCCCGGGTGGGGATCGCAACCAGGATGAACATTAAGAATGCACGCCACATACACTTCCTTGTTTAAGCAATTACGCGGCCAATTCTTGTGTGAGATTTAGGCACAACTCACGCACTGGCCAAAGGTTTTACGGCGTTTCACTAGCTTTCATTGGTTCCACTATGAGACCGCAATGCCAGATTGGGGCTGGCCGCAGTCGCGAAACTCGGCCTCACGCAGCTCACACCGCGAGGCTTTACGGGACGAGAGCTGGCGGCAATAATCCGGGCATGGTGGATTTTCGCTCCCTTTATAGTCCCCAAGTTTTTCAGGAGCTTGCTCACGGGCTCGTCGACCAGATCGCCCATAGCCTCGAGCAGTCGCTCGCTGAGTCTCGGCCAGTGCTCAAGTGGAATGAGCCCGAGGTGCTCCGGCGGTATTGGGCCGATATTCTTAAAAATTCTCCAAAGTCACTTCAACCTATCTGCGCCGCCATCCTCGAGCAGTCGATCACGCTGCACCACCCGGGCTACATGGGCCACCAGAATGCGCCGGTTTTGCCGGTGGCGGCTTTGGCCGATTTAATCGTTTCGGTTTTAAATTCCTCCAGTGCCATTTACGAAATGGGTTCGGCGACCACCATGATCGAAAAGGCGGTCGTGGATTGGATGAACGGCCACATCGGTTTTAAATCCGGTGACGGTATTTTTACCTCTGGAGGAAGTCTCGGGAATCTGACGGCACTTCTTTCGGCCCGCCAGGCGGTAACGGGAAGAGACGTGTGGCACGATGGGGTGGCAGCTGGAAAACCACTCTGCATTCTAGCCTCTGGGTTTTCTCATTACAGCGTGCGCCGTGCGGTTCAGATTATGGGCCTAGGGCGAGAGGGGCTGGTCGGACTCGCAGTGGATGATCGCTTTCGCGTTGTTCCCGCGGCACTCGAATCTGCATTAGACCTGGCCACGAAAAATGGGAGTGAGGTTTTTGCCGTTGTAGCATCCTCGTGCAATACGGCGCTCGGCACCTACGATCCGCTGGCCGAGCTCGCGGATTTTTGCGAAAAACATTCGCTCTGGCTCCATGTGGATGGCGCTCACGGGGCATCGGCACTGCTTAGTCAAAAATACAAAAATTACCTGGATGGAATTGGTCGCGCCGATTCAGTCGTTTGGGATGCGCACAAGATGCTCCTCATGCCGGCTTTGACCTCAGCAGTGCTTTTTCGCGATCCGAAGGATTCTCTGCGTACATTTTCACAAAATGCGTCCTATCTTTTCGAAAAGTCTGCCGAAGAGGAGTGGTACAATCTCTCGCACCGCACTCTCGAATGCACCAAACGCGCCTTCGCGCTGAGGCTCTTTCTGGGGCTTGCCGTGCACGGCGAATCCATATTTGGCGACTATGTGGCGGGGCAATACGATTTGGCGCGCGAGTTTTCAAAAATCGTTTTGGCTAACCCCAACTTCGAACTTGCCGTGGAGCCCGATAGTAATATTGTCTGCTTTCGGTTTCTCGAAAACGGCCATCCCGCCAGTGACGACATTCAGCGCCGCCTGCGAACGGCGGTCGTTCGTTCCGGTAACTATTATTTGGTCCAGACGGACCTTCCTAGTGGGGTTTTTCTCAGAGTGACCCTCATGAACCCCTTAACGACGACGCGTCATCTCGAAGGTCTTTTGGAAGAATTGACTGGGTTGCGCAGGTCTATTTAGGTTCTGCCGAAAAAGTTTCGTACACCCGCTACCTTTTCAGCTGAAAAGTAGATGGGCACCATTTAAGATAGCGCGGATGGGCCCTTACCTTACCGATTCACTTTCCCGCCGAGTCATTTTCGTTACTGGAAAGGGGGGCGTGGGCAAGAGCTCGGTGGCGTGGGCGCTCGCGTCATCGCTGAGGCAGCTCGGGCGTAAAACGGCGGTTGCGTCGTTTGGAGGGTTTGATCGCGGGAGTGTCATTTCGGACATAGACACGGTCAAACTAGAGACGATGGGATGCTTTCGAGAGTATGCGCTACGTGCGCTACGATTTGAAAAATTGTATTCGGCGATATTTGAGAACCCGGTCTTGAAGACGTTTATTCTGGCGGCGCCTGGGCTTGGTGACACGGTCATGGCCGGAAAAATTTGGCACCTCATCGATTCCAACGCCTATGACAGCGTCGTGGTCGATCTCCCGGCGTCGGGCCACGCCATCTCCTTTTTTCGTTCGCTCGGCGGCGTGATTCGCCTATTCAAAAGAGGCTATGTACACAACCAGGCCGAACGCATCCTCGGTCTCTTCGAATCGCAGTCGTCGCGGGTGGATATCGTTATGAATCCCAGCGAATTCGCCGTTACAGAAGGTATTGAGCTCCATGGAAGACTCCGCGATGTGACCCGCCTTACTTTTGGTTATGGCATCATGAATCAGGTCCTCCCGGATTTGGCGATGCCCAACCTGGCACCGTCCCCGACACCGCCCGATCGCGCCGCCAGCTTCGACGCGGCGGCAGTCTCGGCGATTGTCTCGGGTTACCAAATGCGAAAAGCCTGCGAGGCACAGATGATCCTAGATGCTTCGAAACTGCCCATCCCGCTTCTAAAGTTACCTTGGATACCAGATGCGCCGAACGCTGCCGCGTTGGTGACGGTCCTCGCCGGTAGATTGAGGGATGCGTGAACCCACTCTTTGAAAAATCGCGAATTTTTTTGATCGGCGGCCCTGGCGGTGTTGGAAAAACCACGCTCTCGGCCGCTCTCGCCGTGGCCTTGGCGAATCGAGGGTATGAAACCGTTTGCCTCACCGTCGATCCGGCGCGGCGACTGGCACAGGCGCTGGGGCTTGACTCACTCGACAACGAGTTGCGCTCGGTGAGTAATCATCTCAGTGTCAGTCAATTGGGCGTGCAGCGATTTCTCGACCAACTGATTACCCGCATTGCCCGCAGCGAGCACCAGCGCGAACGCATTCTCAAAAACCCGATCTATTCAATGATGGCGAGCCACCTAGGGGGCACCCAGGAGTATGCCGCGATGGAGCGTATTTTGGAGTTTGCCGAGAATTCCCGGTTCGAGAAAATCGTAGTGGACACGCCGCCTACACAGAACGCGGTCGATCTCCTGACCGCGCCCAAACGGATCTTCGATTTCATGGATAATTCGGTTTTGAAATGGTTCACCCATCGATCCGGCGCGTTTGGCGGGATTCTCAATCGAGGCACCGCGCTGGCAATGAAGGCGCTACAGCAAATTATCGGGTCCGACTTTTTCGATATGTTCGAGGGGTTTTTAAAGGACATCGATGGCCTCCAGGACGGGTTCCGGAGCCGCAACCAGTCTCTCATGAACACTCTGCGCGCCGACCAGACGGCATTTTGCCTGGTGACCCTAGCCACCCAGGAACGGTTTCGAGAGTGTTGCGATGTCGCCGGAGTGCTAAAAAGCGAGCGCATCGCGCTGCGCGCCATTCTCATGAACCAGTTGGAGCCGGAGCCGCCGCTGCAAACCCAGATTTTTGATTCCAAAGGACTCGTCGAATGGGTAGGGTTCTGCCGCGCAATATTTGAAGCCCAAAAGAGCGTTCTCCAGCGCTTCGACCAAGCCCATTTCCCCCTGCTCCTGCGTCTGGAGCGGCTCGATCGTCCCCCCGATTCTCTGGCTGACCTTTCCAGATTGGGGGATCGGTTGTTAGACTATCCTTTATGAAGAATGAACGCCATTTGCTTGGAAGCCTTCCCATACAATTAAAGTATGCGGTGATCCTGACTCTTCTCACCGCATTCATGAATCTCGTCATGACTTTTATCGTCGCGTGGTTCGTCCAGCGTAACTACAATCTTTTTATGGGTGACGAGCTGGGGATTTCCGCTCAGGTCGTTGAGATAGTGCGCAGAGAACAGCGCCTTCTCGAGGCAGCGCTTCTCATTCTGTTTCTGGCGTCAGTTTCGATAACCTTCGCAGCAGCACTTTTCGTGACGCGCAAATTGACGGGGCCGCTCATCAGTCTCGAGCGCCATCTGATTCATTACGGCAGGGGCGACTGGTCGCGTGATTTTCGATTGAGAAAAAACGACGAGTTCAAGGAGCTCGAGACAATCGTCAATGATCTCCGTCGATCACAGATCCGTCAGGAGTGACAGGTTCGTAGACGTTTAGGGATTGATTCTGGGTCGTACGCAGGGCTGTTTTTCGGCGCCGATCTAGTGCAGTCGTGAGCAGATGAGCTTTGCGACTCTGCCCGAAAACAAGAGTCCCGCGTGGCCAACTTTTTTGAGCTCCACATTTCTGACACCCTTCCACCACGCGTTGGAACGAGGGCGAATCATCACGTCGAGTTGGCCGGAGATCGCTAGTCCTTGCGTTACCTTTGGAGGAGGGCCCGCGTTGAGGCGGCGGATGATGGCGCTTTCCGGATTGAGCTCACGTACGTTGGAGAGAATCGAAAGCTTTGAGAGTTCGGTGCCCCGGTGGGGTGTTCCGAGCGTTATGAGGTTTTTGACCAAACCATCACCACCCTCGAGCTGAATATAATAACGCGAAATAATTCCCCCGAGCGAGTGCGCGATGATGTTCACCTGGGGAACTCGGTAACGCGCGCGCAGGTTCTCCACCGCCTCACCCACCTGCTCCGCCATTCGCGGGATGCTATGGAAGGTGGTCATGAGATTCATTTCTCGAAAATCTCGCCAACCCGCAAGCGCCAGGCGTTGGACCAGCCACGCAAAGGTGGCGCGGTTGTGCAAAATTCCGTGGACGAAAAGAATGGGCAGACGGGGGCGCCCGGTCGGTGGGCGTTTTAACGTTGGAACTCTCGGGAGCGGTCCGATTATCCCCAGCGGGTAAAGCTCGTAGGTGAGAAGGCTCGCTCCAGCCTCGCGCGCGATGGCCCACGACATGCCAGCGGAGTGAGCGAGTTTCGAAGCGGTCAGGGTCTCTCGGTTCATAGGGCAAAATGAGTGTGGGGACCTTTACCGACAACTTCAAGCTGCGTCGCGCGATAGGAGAAAAGCACCGTAACTCCTGATTTTTTAAAGCATCTTTTTCTTGACGGATCGCGCCCTCGGAAACATTCTGAATGCCTAAAATTATCAACTATGCCAGTGCCGCAATTTCCCGAAGCTCCCGAAGGTGTCAGTCGCCGCCTGTTTTTATCGTGGGTGTCGGTGGGATGGGTTGCCTTTACCGGCGCGATGGGAGCGTCGCTCACCGCGGTCGGCCGGTTTTTCTTTCCCAACATCACCTTCGAGCCGCCGCAACAATTTAAGGCCGGATTTCCGGATGAATACGCGGTGAACAAGGTCGATGAGCGGTTTAAGAAACGCTATGGCATTTGGGTCGTTAGGAACGAGCGCGGCATTTTCGTCCTTTCCACCGTGTGTACCCATCTCGGGTGTACGCCAAACTGGCTCGAGGCCGAGGGCAAGTTCAAATGCCCGTGCCATGGGAGCGGTTTTTACTCCACCGGCATCAATTTTGAGGGACCAGCGCCGCGCCCGCTCGAGCGTTACAAAGTTTTGCGTTCTGAGGAGGGGCAGATTCTGGTCGATAAGACGGCAAAGTATCAATTTGAAAAGGGACAGTGGGACGATCCGGCATCGTTTTTGGAGTTGGCATAGCGTATGGCAAACAAGTTTATACAATCGATAACTCAATCTCAGGCCTGGAAGTCCGTCTTCCGTCATGGGGCGCCGTCTAATCCGAAAAACCGGGTGCTGGTGGTGCTCATGAACGTGTTTTTGCACCTCCACCCCATTCGCATGAAAAAATCCGGCGTTCGGATGAGCTTTACCTGGTGCATGGGTGGGATTACCTTTTTTCTCTTTCTGGTGGAGACGATTACCGGTGTGCTCCTCATGTTTTATTATCGGCCGACGGCCGATTACGCCTACGCCGACATCATCGCGCTAAGAGAGCACGTTCCGATCGGCATCATGCGCGAGATTCACCGGTGGGGCGCCCATGCGATGGTGATCAGCGTGTGGCTGCACATGTTTCGGGTCTTTTTGACCGGCTCCTACAAACCGCCGCGAGAATTTAACTGGGGCATCGGCGTGATCCTTTTGGTTCTTACTTTGCTTCTGAGCTTCACGGGGTATCTCTTACCGTGGGATCAGCTGGCGATTTGGGCTATCACCGTCGGATCCAACATGGCGCGAGCGACACCCTTTGCGGGCCACGAGGGGCCGGGTGCCGCGCTGATTAATTCATTAATGGGTTTCAATGTGGTGCATGCCGGGAGCGACGCGCGTTTCGCGCTGCTCGCGGGACGCTTGGTCGGTGAGGCGACGCTTCTTAGATTCTACGTGCTTCACTGCGTCTTTATCCCGCTGGCAGCGGCGGTCCTCATGGCGATTCATTTCTGGCGCGTGCGAAAGGATGGGGGCATCTCGGGGCCTTTATAATCATGCATTCCATCACAGAACTCATCACGGGTAGCATCAATTGGTTGTGTCAGCCGTCGCTTCTCTTTACCATTAGCATGGGGCTACTCTTTCTATTACTGTTCAAATGGCGGCGCCAATTTGCCTCGGTCCGGGCGATCCTATGGATTGAGGTCCTCATGGCGGTTTTTATCGCCGTGTCGATGTTGCACCCGACGTTTCGCAATATCGTCACCAAGCCCGATAACGTGCCCATCGTGGGGATGCTTTTTCTCATCGCCTTTTTTACGTGGCTGGCCATCAGTAAAATGGTGAAAAACGACGACCTGATTGCCCAAGGAAAGGACGTCGAAAACAAAAAGGAGTCGAAGGAGCTGGTATTCACGTGGCCGGACCTGGTTTTTAGCGAATTTCTGTGCACGATCGTCGTGTGGTGTGGACTCATCGTCTGGTCCATTCTCTTAAAAGCCCCGCTCGAAGAACCCGCCAACCCGGTCGAGACTCCGAATCCGTCCAAGGCGCCGTGGTATTTTTTGGGTCTCCAGGAGATGCTCGTCTATTACGACCCGTGGCTCGCCGGGGTCGTTTTCCCGAGTCTCATCGTCGTGGGTCTTATTTTACTACCCTTTATCGATGTCAATCCGAAGGGGAACGGGTACTTTACCTTCGTTGAACGAAAATTCTCCATCACCACCTTTCTGTTCGGTTTCCTGATTCTCTGGATTCTCCTTATTGTTTACGGAACATTTTTGCGCGGCCCAAACTGGAACTTCTTTGGCCCGTACGAGGTTTGGGACATCCACAAGATCGAGGTCCTAAAAAACGTCAATTTGTCGGAATATATTTTTCGTGAGTTCAAGCTTCTGGGCGGGCGCATGCCTGAAAACTTTTTGGTGCGCGAGTCGTTCGGGTTTCTCGCCATCCTGGGCTATTTTATCGGAGGTACCTGGCTGCTCCAGAAGAAATTATTACCGGATTTTTTCGAACGAATGGGTGGACCGCGCTTCTATCTGCTCGTGATGCTGATTCTTTCGATGGCGGCACTTCCGATCAAGATGTTTCTGCGCTGGACCATCAATCTGAAATACATCGTGGCCATTCCGGAGGCGTTTTTTAACATCTAGCGAGCGAAATACATCTAAAACACCCAAAGCACCCTATGCACGACGATAGATTTTACAGAAAAGAGACGCTCATCAAGGCCTTCGCCATTTCATCGATCGTTATGCTCGTCTGCTCGCTCTGGATGGTGCTCGATGATTTTGGTCGGGAGTGGAAGGGGTACCAGCGGGAATTCGCGGTTCTCAAACAGAAAATACTCGAAAAACAGGTCGAGGACTCCCGCGGCGCTATCGATGCCAAGGCGCTCCAGACGGCGGAGGCGAACCTCAAGTCCGCTCTGGAAACGGTGAGCACAAAGGCCGTCGACCTAGATTCGGTACAAAAAACGATCGCCGATCTCAAGACCCGGGAAAAGATTGCGACCGGCAAGTACCAGGACGAAAAGGCCGTTTGGGATGTGGAGAAATATCAGTATGAGGCCCATTTCGGCCATCTGGTTGCCGAAGGGCAGCGAGATCACGGTGCCTTAGGACCTAAGGCTGAAAAAGCGGCTTCGAATCTGCAAAAACACTGGCTCGTGGTTCTTGCGAAAAAGAACTCTGCCGCTGTGCTCCAGACCCAGCTCGCTAATGCGGAAACGGAAAAAAAGGCCCTAATGGCCGATAAAACGACCGCTGAGAAGGAAATAAAAACCCTCCGGTCCGAATTGGACAAGGTGGAATCCGCGCTTGAGGCACAGAAATTCACCCTCACTAAGCTCATCCGGTCGAGCCCGATCATCGATTTGGCGGATCCGGTATTTCAGATGCAGCAGATCGTACTTTCCAATATTCGAGATGATATCTTTTTCGCCAATGTCCAGCGCGTTGACAGGTGCACCACCTGTCACCTCGCGATCGACGCGCCGGGATTCGAGACCCAGGCCAATCCTTTTAGGACCCATCCGAAGCTGGATCTGTTTTTGGGAAGTAGGTCCAAGCACCCGATGGAGACCATCGGTTGTACTAGTTGTCACGAGGGGCGCGGCCAGGCGACCCATTTCGTCCGAGCGGCGCATACGCCCCAAAACGAGGATCAGAAAAAGATCTGGATGAAGAAATACGGCTGGGAGGAGATGCACCACGTAATCGAAAAGATGGTGCCGCTCCAATTCACCGAGGGAAAGTGCCGCACCTGCCACAAGCAGACGGAGTACGTGCCTCGCGCGCAGAAGCTCAATTTTGCTGTTCAGACCGTCAAGGCAGCGGGCTGCTATGGGTGCCATCGGATCGAGGGGTGGGACCACTTGCGAAAGCCCGCACCATCGTTAAAGCGCATTAAGGGTAAGGTAACTAAAGAGTGGATGCTCAAGTGGATCGCCGATCCGAAAAAATTTAATTCCCATGCCCGAATGCCGGCGTCCTTTCACCGTTCCAATATCACTAGCGAAGAGTTCAAGTCCTATAATGACGCCGAAATCGTCGCGCTTGCCGATTACCTGATCGGTATCTCGGAGGACTATTCGCCGACGGCTCAACTGGCGCTCGGCAGTGTGGAAAAGGGCAAGGCCCTCATGGGCACCATCGGCTGTTTGGGGTGTCACCAGGTTGATGATTTCGGACAGAGCCGCGGCCGCTACGTTCAGGCCCCCGATCTGTCGACGGTAGGGAGTAAAGTCTCCAAGGATTGGCTGACCTCTTGGCTCAAAAACCCGAAACACTACTGGTCTGACACCACCATGCCGTCCCTGAGACTTTCCGATGGTGAAATTGGTGATATCACGGCCTATCTCCTCACCAAGCGTAATCCCGACTTCGAGGGGGCTGATGCGCCCCAGACGACCGAAGCGGTACAAAAAAAGGTGCTCAGGCTGTACGTCCAGCGGGATCCCAAGTTCGCCCCGGCGACAGATGAGTCGGTCGACAAATACATCGCCTCACTGGATTCGCACGCCCTATCGATTGCCCTCGGAAAAAACGCGGTCATGCGATATGGATGTTTCGGCTGCCATGAGGTGAAGGGGCTGGAAAAAACGCCTGGCATCGGCGTGGAACTTACCGAAGAGGGGACCAAGCCGGTCAACAAGCTCGACTTCGGACTCATGCACCTAGACCACACGAACGTCGCCTGGTTTGAGAAGAAATTCGAAAACACGCGCGCCTTTGATGCCGGCCTCGTTAAGGACTATCTCGATCTGCTCAGAATGCCCGATTACGGCTTCGACGAAACGGAGCGAAAAAATCTGATTACGTTCCTGTTGGGCCAGACGGCGCAAAAGATCATCGCTCCGGCCGCAAAAACTCTCTCGGCCCGGGAATTCAAGATGGAAGAGGGTTTACGAACCGTTCATAAGTATAACTGCCAAGGTTGTCATGTCGTTGAAGGGATGTTCGAGTCGTTGGGAGATGATGATCCGGGCCGTGAGGAACATGAAAAACTGCGCCGATTGCTCGAAGGGAGAATTTTGACGCATTACGAAGAGGACGATTCCCTGGGGCCTCCATCGCTTGTCACTCAAGGTAGGCGCACGCAACCCGACTGGGTGCATGCGTTTATTTCCGATCCGGGAAAATCCAAATTGAGAACGAAGCTCACGGTGAGAATGCCGACGTTTCAACTGCCTAACGAGGAGATCAATCAGATCGTTAATTACTGGGCTAACTATTCAGGAGATCCCCAATTCCCGTATCGAGAAGGGGGTGGTGATCGCGTCAGTCTTACGCCCGGTGAAATGGATGCCGCAAAGACTATGCTCGGTAAACTGCAATGCTTAAATTGCCATACCATCGGTAGAAACCCCACGCCAGAGGAGATGGAGGGCGGCAGCAAGGGGCTCGCCCCCGATTTCATGTTTGCTAGTCGACGACTTCGCAAAGAGTGGATTGTGGAACTTTTAAAGGATCCAGCCAAGATGATTCCTGGGACGCGCATGCCGGGTTTTTGGCCGGATGGTCAATCGCCGCTGCCTGGTATCCTGGGAGGCGATTCTAATGTCCAGATCGACGTGCTTGCGAAATACCTGATGTGGCTCGGTCAGAGCAAAAACTAAACGGTCTGGCAACCGTTACAGCGCTGCTACTCGTAACCTGTTTTCTCTATTTCAAGAATCTGGGAAATCACACCCTCTGGCAGGACGAAGCCCAGACGGCTCTTATCGCAAGAACCGTTCTGGACCAAGGACTGCCCTACGGCACCGATGGTAAGAATTTTTTTTCCCAAGAGGGCGGCGCGGAATACGGCAAAAATAAACTCTGGCAGTGGCACATGTGGTTGCCGTTCTATGTGCTTGCGCTCTTTATGAAAATATTCGGAGACACAACGTATGTGGCGAGGCTGCCGTTTGCGTGCGCGGGGGTCGTCACGGTGATGGCGGTGTATGCTTTTCTCATGAGCCGAACGCGGTCTCTCACGGCATCGGGATTGGCCGCGTTGGCACTGGCATTTTATGTGCCAAACACTCTACTCAACCGGCAGTGCAGGTACTACGCATTCGTCTCGCTCTTTTCAGTGCTGACTCTGTATTTGTATTTGCGGTGGCATGCCCAAAAAAAACGGCGCGATTGCATTCTGCTGGGACTTTGCACTGCGCTCCTCTTTCACACGCATTATCTTTACGTGGCGACGATGCTCTGTCCGCTTGCGGTTCATTGGGTGGTCGTTTCGCGCGATATGCGGATCTGGCCGGGACTGGTTGTTTTATTGATACTGTGTCTGCCGTGGACGGGGTTTGTACTGGGTATCAATTATTCCGGCGCTTATGGTGGTACCGCATTTTCAACCGATCACTTTGCCAAATTGCTTGGAGAAAACTGGCGGTGGATTAAGGGGTTTGTCACTCCGTGGCCCTTGTGGCTTGGCACCCTGTGGTGCGTTTGGAAGCGGCGATACCGGACAGAGCTATTTGTACTGTTGTCAGCGATGGTGGCCACGATGGTGGCCGTATCGGCGTCGAGTCCTGCGGCGTTTTTTCGTTACTTGGCACCGCTTCTCCCGATTTCCGCGATAATTCTCGGTCTGTGCCTTTCGGTCGCTCGGTCACGGGCTCGGTGGGTCATTGGAATCGCCGTGATATGTCTTGTGCTCTGGCAGTATAAATTCGCAGAATTTGTGTATGAAATCACCCACGATTTTGATGGTCCTGGGGAAAAGATAGTAGAACTCTTAAATCGGGAAGCGCGACCGACCGACAGAGTGCTCGTCACGTACGATGATCTCATGCTCAAGTATTACACTCGGCTTCGCGTGTTTGGCGGGCTCACGGGTGAGCGACTGGACGGTACGCTGGATGGGGCGAGCGGCGCCGAGTGGATAATTCGCAGACACCATGCGGTCTCGCGTTTCGAAGGAGATGTGAGGGAGTTTATCGACAAGAATATCGACTTCAGCCGCTATGAGAAATTGGAATTAGAGGTCGTCGATACCGCCTTCGAGAATCGTGAAGAGCCCGGCCAGCACCTATTTCGAACGGCGACCGGCGGGCCGCGCGTGGTGGTGTGGCGGAGGAGATGAGTTGGGCGGGGAGGAAGTGCAAGGCGTGCTGCCTTGGATTTCTGCCGATCAGCGCGTTTTACGGCTGGGACTTGAAATATGGCTGTAATATAGCTATATTATAGCTATGAAAAAGCCAGGTTCGGATTCGACAACGGTAAACGTCGCAAAGCTAAAAAACGATCTATCAAAATATTTACGGCTGACTAAAGCCGGAAAAGAGGTTGTGGTATTGGAGCATAAAACGCCTATCGCGAAGTTGGTTCCCATTGATTCTGCGGACTCGATTACGTGTATTCCCGCGCCGACAAGTCCCCGTATCCTTGAAGAATTTGAACGTCTTTTGCATCGGCGGCGCTCGTGGCAATCGCTCGATTATTTGTTGCGCGATAGGAAGGGGCGATAGCGCTGAAGTGGAGGCATACCTCGATACATCCGTTCTGCTCAGGGTAGTGCTCTTGGAACCCGATCGGGTTAAAGATTTGTCATCTTACAGAACTCTCTATTCCAGCGCTCTCCTCAGAACCGAAGCGTACCGGACACTGTTTCGAATTCGTTTGGAAAATAGATTTACCGAGGAGGAGACCTCCACGGTCTTTTCGACCCTCATCAGTGTTTTGGGCGCGGTATCACTCATTGCTTTGACTCCCGCTATTTTAAATGGCGCGGAGCAATTCTTCCCGACGGCTATCGGGACGCTGGATGCCATCCATCTGGTGTCGGCGCTTGGGTTACAAAAAAAACGCCCTCTAGTAAAAGCATTTTTTACTCATGATATCCAATTGGGAAGAGCGGCCCAGTCCATGGGCTTAAGAGTGCGGGGAGTGTGAATTCAAATCTTTGGGAGTTTGAGTCTTCGGGCGACCGTTCTTAGGCTGGAATCCAGGGTGGCCAGCGGCCGACGTTCTCGCGTGGCAAGGTACAGGTAGGTCGCGTCGTAGCTGGTGAGTTGGTTCGTGTCGGCCAGAGAAAAAATGTTAGACAAATACTCGTCATTGGTAATTGTGGCGATGCGAATAGGGAGTCTTGAAAGAGCCTCTAAAAAGGTCAACGCCCCATCCCCATCGATTCGTGATTTGCGGATCGCGACCAATAGGACATTGGCCACCTCCAAGCACCAGAGGGGAGGAACAATCGCGCTCTCCTTTCGAACGTAGTGAAGAATCGAATCGGAGTAATCGGTGGATTCGTCTTGAAAAACCCAGGCCATCGTTACGGAGCAATCCAAAATGACGGGCTTCAACTACTTTCGACCCTGGCTGATCAATTTTTTTAAGCTCGTTCCCTTCAGCGAATATTTGGAACGAAGCGCCTGAATCGCTTTAACCGCATCATCCAATGATGCCATACCCGGAGGGTTTGCCGGGGAAAGAATGGCGATAGCCCGTCCTCGTTTAGTAATGGTAAAACTCTCACCGCGAGAAACGAGCTCGAGTATCGCAGGGAGCTTCGTTTTGGCCTCATAGGATCCGATACTTTTTTTCATGGGAACCTCGAGATAACATTCTAACAGACCAGACTGTAGACCAGTCTAAATCATTGGTGGGGTTTCGTAAAGGGTAACCGCAGGAGGTGTACTTTTTTCCGGGAAAATCGCCATTCAAGGCAAAGTTTCCATACTTATCGGGTTGTCACATAACGGGTTCTCAAAGCGCGGCAAGATGCGTCTTAATGTCACGAAATGGACTGGCCGCGAGCGCGTGCAATGACTTCGAGAAGGGCTCTTCCCAAGCCTTCGAAAAGGTATAGCCCCTCGGTTCGGCAGAGAGTTTGGAATTCTTCTAAATATGGCCGGGCCGAACCGGACCCGTTATGTGAC